>JAGWYG010000075.1 GCA_018969485.1 Chloroflexota bacterium | reverse complement strand
CGGCCTCGTCGGCCACCAGCAGCACATCCTCGGCCCGCCGCGGGCGTGGCGCGTCCGGCGGCTGCGCCGCCTGCTCGAGCACATACCCGCGCGCGATCAGCGCCGCCAGACAGCCGTCGCGCCGCGCCGCCGCCCCGCGCACCAGCGTCCGCACGCGCTCGCGGCGGCACGGCGCCACGCGCCGCAGCGCAAACAGCATCTCGCGCTCGTCCTGCGGCAGCGCCAGCAGATCGGCCGCGTGGCCCGCCGCCGTCACCACCAGCAGCGGCTCGACGCGCCGCAGCGCGCCTGCCGGCAGCATCGCCGCCAGCACATCGAACAGGCCCACATGCAGCGCCGCACACACCTCGCGCGCCAGCGCCACCTGCCCGTCCGTCAGGCACGTCTCCGGCTGCGCCAGGCCGATGATCGGCCGCAGATCGTGCGGGCCGGGCTGTGCCCGCCGCGCCACCACCACACCCCGCTCGCGCGCCTCGCGCACCGGCACCAGCACCAGCGCCCCCACCGGCACCCGCGCCGCCAGCGCCGCCGGCACGCGGTAGCCCAGCGTCGGCGCGCCCCGCCCCGCGCGCGCCAGCGCCACGTCTGCCCCGCCATCCGCCGCGTCGCCCACCTGTTCCATCGCCCCTCCCCCGCCCCGCGCCAGTATACCATCCGCGTCCGCCCGTCGGCGGCCGGCCACGTGTGCCGCCCGGCACCACAACGCATGATCACTACGCATTTCTCCGTATTGACATCCACGATTGCGAGTCGATACACTGAGGCATGGTTCCGCGCGTTGCGCAGCACATGCGGAGCCACGCATGCCATCAGGCGTGTACGGTGGTCCGGTTCGTGGCGCTGAACAGGATGGAGGCATGTGATGACGCGACCGCTCGCTCTGCTGCTGGCCCTGCTGCTGCTCGTCACCGCCGCGCCGATGGCGCAGGCGCACCTGCGACGCCGGCGCGACAGCAGCCGCACGATGGCCGATGACTCGCAATTCTCATGAATCAGGGTGTTTGGATGCATTTAAACTGTAAAGTAAATTATGGTTCTTTTGTGCGATGTTAATTGCTCTACGTAGATAACTGGTGTTCATCGATGGTATTTCCGGCAGATATTCAAACAGTGCAACCACACAAATCAATTATGTACGTTAAAGTTTTGTTAAGTGGTTTAAATTCTATTCTAACATGTTCATTAGTCGTATGATGTATACGATACAAACATTGCGAAGCTGTTTCTGTCTTCAGTATAGTGTTTGATTGATCAATATCGTCAATAAAATGAGTTATTGTAGATAATTGAAGGTTATCTGCCATGTATGTCATCAAATATTTTATTGAGGCATTAATATTATTGTTGAGGCAGTTTTGGTGGATTTTGATTCTTATATGTGTCGTTTATTGGCTATCACCATTAATAGTGCAAGAAATCACAAAATTGCAAAACAGTAAACCAGATCATCTGTTCACTGAATCAGACAAACCAGTGGATACAGCAATCATGGAACATGTTGTTTATATCCCAGGGATGCGGATTGCGTCGTTTGACGACTTTCGTGACGCGTTACTTGATGCATTTCGCCAGAATCATACTCGATTCGAAGTTGAGTTTACAGGAAGTAAACAAGAATTAGCGATAGCCTATGCGTTCATTGATAACTATTATGACCCTCATCGGATCATATCAATGAATTCTGCAACGTCTCCACGAACATCAGCAATACGCGCAGCAATTATGTATGCCACCCGCAGTAAAAATGCATTATACGTGCAACAGCGCGTGAAAAAACTTGTAAAAGAACAAATTGCGTCGGATATGAGTAATCATCAAAAAATTCGTGTTTTACACGACTGGATTGTACGAAATGCGAGGTATGACACATCACTTACTCGCTATGATGCATACGACATCTTCGTTGATGGCACTGCAGTGTGTCAAGGATACGCCTTGTTACTGGACATGCTCTTGACCGAAGCTGGATTTAATACTGTTTACGTAACAGGAAACGTCAAACCAGCATTCCTCACCAAGAGTAACAGCACATCAGATGGAGGCCATGCGTGGAACATGGTGAAGATCGATGGTTATTGGTATCATCTCGATGCTACATGGAATGATCCCACTCCTGATCAACCGGATAACGTCAGTTACAATTATTATATGCTCACAGATGCTGAAATTGGTATAACCCGTACATTTGATGATAATTTTTCGAATTATCTGCGTCCAACTTCAGAAATATCGTATGTCACTGTGTTACAGTCAGCACTGACATCTGATGTGCGATATACAACACAAATACGACAAATAATCAAAGATACTTACATGTTGTACGTTTCTGACGATACTATGTTCAGTGGCAATGATCTACAACGATTTACTACGTACATTGATCAATTTACCGGTACACCGTTTGTTTTTCGTGCAGTAAATGAGTCTGTAGTGCCAAAACTCATTCAACACTACATGCAACTCAAAGGAGTGAATGTACGCTATTCTACTGTGCCATATCCACGAACAATCAACCCAGATGATGTATTAGTGGAGGTATATGTAACACAACAGGTGGTTCAAGACACTTATCCTCAATATGCTAATGATGACGCGCTGTTCGGTGTCGGTGATCTACAACGATTTACTGCATATATCAACCAATTTACTGGTACGCCATTTGTATTTCGTGCAGAAAATAAGTCCGCTGTATCAACATTGATTCAACATTACGTGCAACTTAAAAATATAAGTGTAAGCTATTCAATCATGCCATATCCACGCACAATCAATCCAGATGATGTCCTGGTCGAGGTATTTCCGAAGAAATAACCACTCCAACACGCTCTCAAGTCACTGAGGCCTGGCCGGGCAGCGCCGAGACCAGCACGCAGGTCGATACGGCAGGCCCGCAGGGCACGGTGGTGATCAACGGCGGCGTGCCGGCGTCCACCAGCCGCACCGTGGATCTGGTGCTGGCGGCGAGCGACACCCAGAGCGCCGTCGGTACGATGCGCTTCTCCGATGATGGCGGCACGACCTGGTCGGCGTGGCAGGCGTATGCCTCGCCGCTCAACTACACCCTGCCGGCGGGCGACGGCGCGAAGACGGTGACGGTGCAGTTCCGCGATGCCGTCGGCAACCTGTCGGCGACGGCCAGCGACAGCATCACGCTCGACGGGGCGGCGGGCGATGCGTATGGCATCGCGATCGATGGGAACGCGCTGTTCACCAACGTGGTGGATGTCGTGGTGACAGCCGGCGCGCCGGCGCACACCCGCGAGGTGATGATCAGCAACAACGGCAACTTCGCCGGCGCCGCATGGCGGCCGTTCACCACCCGGCTCGCCTGGCAGATCACCAGTTTCGGTCAGACAGCGATTCCCCGCATCGTCTACGTGAAGTACAAGAACGCCCAGGGCGGGGTGAGTGACACCTTCATCGACGACATCATCCTCGACCAGACCGCGCCGGTGGTGCAGTCGCTGAGCAGCCGCGCGGCGCCGCTGCCGGACGACGAGGCGGTGCCGGCGGGGCGCGCGGCGCCCGGGCAGGCCAGTGCGCCGTTGAGCGCGTGGCGCATCTACGTGCCGCGGCTGGCGTCGTACGGCGTGCCGATTGCGCTGCGCGTGCTGGCCAACGATGATTACAGCGGCGTGGCCGAGGTGCAGTTCAGCAGCAGCAGCAACTTCTCGGGCGCCTGGTGGCAGGACTACCCGACGTCGGGAAATGTGGTGTGGTATGCGCCGAGCCGGCCGCAGCGGGTGTATGTGCGCGTGCGCGACGCGGCGGGCAACATCTCGGGCAATGTGGTGAGCGTGACGCTGCCGTGAGCGGCGCCGGCGCGCTGCGACTGCGCATCGCGGGCGCGGTCGGCCGCCGCGGGCGGGGCGACATGTCGCAGCGGTGAAGCGTGACAACCGGCGTTCGGTATCACGCACCAGACGCTACCGGATGCGACGGATCGCATCGTACGGTTCATCGGATGCTGCTATGCTGCTCGGTGATCTGGCCAGCATCGCCGACGACGCCACGGTGGCGCCGCGTGCGCGCACCGCTGCCGATCCCCACGCAACATCAGCGGTGGTATGGAACCATCCGCGGCTGCCGGCGTGGCTGACTGGCGCCCATGGTATGATGGGCCGGCGCGACGTGGCGGCGGCGCGCGCTGCCGCGCCGCATGGCTCGCGCACCTGACAGCCAGGAGGCCCCGATGACCACCCGCGCGCGGGAGTTTGGCGCCGGCGTGCGCGCGCAGCTCCCGATCCTCGTCGGCGTCGCGCCGTTCGGCGCGATCTATGGCGCCCTGGCGACCGGCGCCGGGCTCGCGCCCGATGCCGCGCAGGCGATGTCGGCGATCGTGTTCGCCGGCTCGAGCCAGTTCGTCGCCACCAGCCTATTCGCCGCGGCGACGCCATGGCCGGTGATCATCCTCACCACCCTGATCGTCAACGTGCGGCATCTGTGGTATTCGGCCTCGATCGCGCCGTACCTGGCGCACCTGCCGGCGCGCTGGAAGCTCGGCCTGGCGTATCTGCTCACCGATGAGGCGTACGTCGTCTCGATGCAGCGGTACGCCGCGCCGCCGCCGACGCCCGACCACCGCCACTGGCATCTCGCCGGCTCGGGCCTGGCGCTGTGGCTCACCTGGCAGCTCGCCACCGCGGTCGGCGTCTTCGTCGGCACCCGGGTTCCTGCGGCGTGGCACCTCGATTTCGCCCTGCCGCTCACGTTCATCGCGCTGCTCGCCACGTCGCTGCGCGATCGGCCGGCATGCTTCGCCGCCGGCATCGCCGGGCTGGTCGCCGTGCTGACGGCCGGCCTGCCATATCAGCTTGGCCTGGTGTTCGCCGCCGTGGCCGGGATCAGCGTCGGCGCGGTGGCACGGCGCACGATCGAGGTGCGGCGATGAGCGCGGGCGGCGTGTGGCTGATCCTGTTCGGCATGGGACTGGTGACGCTGCTCGTCCGGCTCTCGTTCATCGCGCTGTGGGGCCGCATCGCCCTGCCCCAGGTCGTGCACGACGCGCTGCGCTACGTGCCGCCGGCGGTGCTGGCGGCGATCATCGCGCCGGCGGTGCTGCTGCACGACGGTCGGCTGGCGTCTGCGGCCGGCCAACCACGATTGTGGGCCGGCCTGCTGGCGGCGCTGATCGCATGGCGTACCCGCAGCGCGCTGGCGACGATCGTCGGCGGGATGGCGGCGCTGTTCGCCATCGAATGGCTGGTGGCGCGGCTGCCCGCCTGGCCCGGCTGAGCACGACGCGCGCGGTGGCGCCGCTGCGGCATCCCAATGCCACATGCGCCCCACGCCGGCTGTGGTATACTGGTGGGGCGAACCGCATCCGCATGCTGCCTGGCACGCCCGACCGGCGGGCGGCGCGGCAGCCCGCGAGCATCCCAACGGAGGGAGGACGCCGATGAGCGAGGAAGCCCATTCGCCGAACGACCGCATCACCAGCTGGCTGGCCGCATTCGACACAGCGCTGCGCAGTCGCGACACGGCTGCCGCCGTCGCGCTGTTCAGCGACGACTGCCACTGGCGGGATCTGGTGGCGTTCACCTGGAACATCAAGACGGTCTCGGGCCGTGCGGCGGTCGCGGCGCTGCTCGAGGCGACGCTGGCACAGACGGATCCGACGGCGTGGCAGCTGAGCGAGGACGCCAGCGAGGCTGGCGGCGTGACCGAGGGCTGGTTCACGTTCGAGACGGCCGTCGCGCGGGGGATCGGCCACATCCGCATGAAGGGCGACCGCTGCTGGACGCTGCTGACGACGATGCAGGAGCTGAAGGGCCACGAGGAGCCGCACGGCGCGACGCGGCCGATGGGCGTCGAGCACGGCGTGGTGCCCGGCCGGCAGACTTGGCTCGAGCGCCGGCAGGCCGAGGCGGCCGAGCTCGGCTATACGGCCCAGCCCTACGTGCTGATCATCGGCGGCGGCCAGGGCGGCATCGCGCTGGGCGCGCGGCTGCGGCGCCTCGGCGTGCCGACGATCATCGTCGAGAAGAACGAGCGCCCCGGCGATTCGTGGCGCAAGCGCTACCGCTCGCTGTGTCTGCACGATCCGGTCTGGTATGATCACCTGCCCTACCTGCCGTTCCCCGACCACTGGCCGGTGTTCGCGCCGAAGGACAAGATCGGCGACTGGCTCGAGATGTACACCCGCGTGATGGAGCTGAACTACTGGACTTCGACCGAGGCGCGCAGCGCGCAGTATGACGAGGCCGCCGGCGAGTGGGTCGTCGAGGTGGTGCGCGCCGGGCAGCCGGTCACCTTGCGGCCGAAGCAGCTGGTGCTGGCCACCGGGATGTCGGGCTTTCCGCGCGTGCCGCAGTTCCCCGGCGCCGAGCGCTTCCAGGGCATCCAGCACCACTCCAGCAAGCACCCCGGCGGCGACGGGTTTGCCGGCAGGCGCTGCGTGGTGATCGGGTCGAACAACTCGGCCCACGACATCTGCGCCGATCTGTACGAGCACGGCGCGGACGTGACCATGGTCCAGAGCAGTTCGACCCACATCGCGCGCTCCGAGACGCTGATGGATCTGGCGCTCGGCGGCCTGTACTCCGAGCGCGCGGTCGCCAGCGGCGTGACCACCGACAAGGCCGACCTGATCTTCGCGTCGATCCCGTATGCGATCATGCACGAGTTCCAGATCCCGGTCTATCAGGAGATGGAACGGCGCGATCACGACTTCTACGAGGCGCTCAAGGCGGCCGGCTTCATGCTCGACTGGGGCGATGACGGCTCGGGCCTGTTCATGAAGTATCTGCGGCGCGGCTCGGGCTACTACATCGACGTCGGCGCGTCGCAGCTGATCATCGACGGCAAGGTCAAGCTGCGCAGTGGCCATGGCGGCATCAGCCACCTGACCGAGGATGCCGTGGTGCTGAAGGACGGTACGGCGCTGCCGGCGGACGTGGTGATCTATGCCACCGGCTACACGTCGATGAACAGCTGGGCGGCCGCGCTGATCTCGCAGGACGTCGCCGACCGGGTCGGCAAGGTCTGGGGCCTCGGCTCCGACACGACCAAGGACCCCGGCCCGTGGGAGGGCGAGCAGCGCAACATGTGGAAGCCGACCCAGCAGGAGGCGCTGTGGTTCCACGGCGGCAACCTGCACCAGTCGCGCCACTACTCGCAGTTTCTCTCGCTGCAGCTGAAGGCGCGCTACGAGGGGCTCGCGACGCCGGTGTACGGCCTGCAGGAGGTGCACCACCTGGCGTGAGCCGCGCCGCCCCGGCCCCCAGCAGCGCCATGGGGTCGGGGCGACACCTGCCTCAGCGCGCCAGCGCCGCCGCCATGCGCGCCAGCGCCTCCAGCAGCGTGCTGCGCGGGCAGCCGAAGTTGAGCCGCACGAACCCCTCGCCGCCCGGGCCGAACGTCGCGCCGTCGTTGAGCGCGACCCGCGCCTCGCGCAGGAAGAACTGGTACGGGTTGCCGGCGATCCCGGCCGCCCGGCAATCGATCCACGCCAGATACGTCGCGTCCGGCACGGTCGATGCCAGCATCGGCAGATCGCGGCGCAGCGTCGTCAGCAGCAGATCGCGGTTGGCGGTCAGGTAGGCCCGCAGCGCCAGCAGCCAGTCATCGCACTGGCTATACGCCACCTGCATCGCCGCCAGACCAAACAGGTTGACATGCGGCACGATGCCCTCGCAGGCCTTCACCAGCCGCGCGCGCAGCGTCGGGTTCTGCACGATCGCGAAGCTCGACTTCAGCCCCGGCAGGTTGAAGGTCTTGCTCGGCGCCATCAGCGTGATCGTCTGGGCCGCGATCTCGGGCGAGACCGCCGCCAGCGGCGTGTGGCGCCGGTCGTCGAGCAGCAGATCGCAGTGGATCTCGTCGGAGCAGATCACGATGTTGTGGCGCAGGCAGATCTCGCCGTAGCGCGCGAGGTCCTCGCGGCGATACGCCACGCCGGTCGGGTTGTGCGGATGGCACAGCAGGAACAGGTTGGTGTCCGGCTCGATCGCCGCCTCGAACGCCGCAAAGTCGATGTCATACGACACCACGCCATCGGCCAGCCGAGCCGGCAGCGGCACGGTGATGCTGCGCAGCCCCTGGTTCGCCGGCGCCGTCAGGAATGGCGGATACACCGGCGTCTGCATGATCACGCTGCCGCCATCGTGGGCCATCGCCCGCGACACCGCATTGATCCCCGTCACCAGGCTCGGCAGGAACACGAAATCCTCCGGCGCGACCTCCCAGTCGTAGAAGCGCCGCATCGCCGCCACCAGCACCTCGCGCAGCGCCGGCCCGGCGAAGTCGTAGCCGAAGAAGCCGTGTTCGACGCGGTCGCGCAGCGCATCGATGATCACCTCGGGCGAGCGGAAATCCATGTCGGCGACCCACAGCGGCAGCACGTCGGGGTCGTACCACTCCCACTTGATGCTGCCGCTCCCGCGTCGCGCGACGACGGCGTCGAAATCCCAGGTCATGGCAATCACGCTTTCTGTTGCTGGACGGCTTCGGGCTCCCTGGGCGTCACTGTGGCCGCAGACGCAGCGTCGCAATCTCGAACGGCCGCAGGGTCAGGCTGAAATGACGGCCATCGGTGGCGATCGGCGTGCCGGCGTCCTCGAGCAGGTTGGTCTGCTCGACCGACGCCAGCGCGATGCCGGCGGTGAAGCGTACCTCGCCGCGACGGCGGCGGCTCTCGAACAGCCGCACGACGATCCCGTCGCCATCCTCGGCGCGTTTCACCGTCTCGACGACGACCGACGTGCGGTCGGCGAGCAGCAGCGGCGGCGGCAGCGCGTCGCCGACGCCAGCAGCCGTGGCGACCAGCGGCGGGTCGTTGAGGCGATAGGCTTCGGCGAGCGTCTCGTCGCCCCATGGGCCGAGGTGTGGCAGGATGGCGACGGTGAACACCTGCTCGCCCTGGTCGGCCTCGGGGTCCGGCATCGTCGGGCTGCGCAGCAGCGAGACGCGCATCACCTGGTCGCGGATGTCGTGGCCATACTTCGAGTCGTTCATGATGCTCACGCCATAGTCATCCTCGCTCAGGTCGACCCACTTCTGCGCGCAGGTCTCGAAGCGCGCCCAGTCCCACGAGGTGTTCCGGTGGGTCGGCCGCGCGACGTGCCCCCACTGGATCTCGTAGGTGGCCTGGGGCGCCAGGACATCGACCGGGAATGCCACCTTGAGCAGGGTGTGCCGCTCGCGCCAGTCGATGACGGTCTGCACATCGATGCGCGCACTATCGTAACACAGCGAGATCCGCTGCGTGTAGCAGCTGTGGCCGATGCAGCGCTCGATGGTGATGGTGGCGCGCAGCGGGCCATGTTCGGTCAGGCGTATCGACCGTGCCGGCTGTGCCAGCGTGAGCTTCTCGTCGAAGAAGATGTCGATATCCCAGGCGTCCCAGTTGAGCGGGCGGTCCTCGAAGGCCTGGAACTGGTTGGCGCGCGCGCCGGGGGGCAGCACCTCGCGCTGGACGCGCTTGTCGAAGATGCGGCAGATGTCGCCCTGCCCGTCGAGCTCGACGCGCACGAAGGCGTTCTCGAGCCAGCGCTCGCCGGCCACCACGGCATCGTACGGCGCCGGCTCGCCGTGGCCGCCCAGCCACACGCCGCTGATGCCGAGCGGCTGCAGCGCGCCGCACGCCAGCAGCGTACCGTCGGCGACCGCCTGGGTGGCGATGCTCACGCCGGCGGCATCGACCAGGCGCTGCTCCGGATCGATGGCGCCCTGCCAGTGGACCAGCCCGCGCTGGGTGAAGCCGGTGGGATTGGCGATGATGAGCTGTGCGGGGGCGCGGGCGGCGAGCGCGGCGAGCGCGCCGTCGCGCACCCGCCGGCCGATGCTGGCGATCTCGGCGTACTGGGCCAGCGATTCGACATAGACCTCGCGGATGCTGCTGCCGGGGATGATGTCGTGGAACTGGTTGAGGCACACCAGTTGCCAGGCGCGCTGCAGGTCGGCGGCGGGATAGCGATAGCCGGCATCGAGTGTGCCGGCCAGCGTCGCCAGCCACTCGGCATCGTGAAGCAGGAACTCGCTGACGCGGTTGGCGCGCTTGTTGCGGCTCTGGGTGGTATAGGTGCCGCGGTGTAGCTCGAGGTACAGCTCGCCGTTCCAGGTGGGCAGCGTCGCGCCGGCCTCGCGCTCGACGCCGTCGAAGAATGCGCCGACGTGCTGCTGGCGCACGCGTGGCGCCGCCGGAAATGCCGCGAGCTCGCGCAGGTTCTCGAGCATGGTGCGCGTCGGGCCGCCGCCGCCATCGCCGAAGCCAAACGCCATCAGCAGATCGCGGTGCGTCTCCTTCTGCTGGAAGTTGCTCCAGGTTCCCAGCACCTGCTCGGGCGTCGCCGCGGCGTTGTACGTCGAGGCGTAGGGCGCAGAGCGGCCGAGCGCGTCGAGGATGTACTGGCGCAGCTCCATCGGCAGCGTCACCAGCGGATGCATCTCGGGCGTGGTGCTGAAGTGGGTCAGCACGCGCGTGCCATCGATGCCCTGCCACCAGAAGGTGTCGTAGGGCAGGCGGTTGTACTGGCTCCAGCCGATCTTGATGGTGAAGAAATACTCGAGGCCGGCGGCGCGGATGAGCTGTGGCAGCGCCCAGGCATAGCCGAAGACATCGGGCAGCCACAGCACGGGCGACTCGGCAGCCGCGCCGAACAGCTGGCGGAACAGGCCGCGCCCGAGCACGAACTGGCGCGCCAGCGCCTCGGCGCCACTGAGGTTGCAGTCGGCCTCGACCCACATGCCGCCGATCGGCTCCCAGCGCCCCTCGGCGACGCGCTGCCGGATCCGCTCGAGCAGCGCCGGCTGCGATTCGGCCAGCCAGGCATAGAGCTGCGGCTGGCTCTGGGTGAAGTGGTACTCGGGAAACTCATCCATCAATCGCAGCGCGGTGGCGAACGTCCGCTCGACCTTGCGCCGGGTCTGGCCGAGCGTCCACAGCCAGGCGACATCGATGTGCGCGTGGCCGGTCGCGACGAGGCCGACATCGAGCGGCGCGCCGCAGTCGGCGATGCCGGCGCGCAGCCGCGCGAGCGCCGCCGGCACGCTAGCGTAGAAGCGCTCGCCGAACGGCTCGCCCAGGTCCAGCAGCCGGAACGCGGCGTCGAGCGCATTCAGCAGCCGGCCCCGGGCCGGATCGACGGCGTCGGTGCCACGCGCCACCCCCAGCGCGACGCGCGCCAGCGCCACCAGCGCGCGGGTCGGCGCATCGATCTGGACCAGCGCGCTGCTGCCGATGTGGGGCCGCGGTTGGGCGTCATGCCGCCAGATGCCGCCGACCCAGCCGTGCAGCGCCAGATGATGCCGCCGACCGGCGCGGCAGTGTTCCGGCAGCAACAGCTCGTGGTGCTGCCGGTCGCAGCCGGCCAGCGGCACGCCGTCCAGGTACACCAGGGCCTCGGGGTGGTCGAAATCCCCCGAGACGCCCAGCGGCAGATGCAGCATCAGCGGCGCGGCGGCGTCCCAGTCGGGCGGCACGGCAAACCAGCCGTGCAGCACGACGTTCTCGCGCCAGGCGCTCCAGGGCGCATCACCGGCGACCAGCTCCCAGTCGTCGGTGGGGGTGTCGGCCGCCAGCGGCGCCGGCTCGTCCGGCCCGTCCAGCCGGCGGTACCGCCACGGCGCCAGCGGCTGGCGGCGCCGGTGGATCAGCGGGGTGATCAGCGCGATGCGCTGTTCGATCTTGTCGGCAGTCCAGTGTGTCCTGTGATGCATCGACCCCCTCCTGGTGGATAGTGCTGTCAGCATCATACTGCAGCAGTGATGCGCGCGGCGTCCCGGCATGGCCAGCAGTTGCGGGATCAGCACGCAGCGTTGTGCACTCTGCACAAATCATGCCGGGCTGACGGTCCATGATGGCCCGAACGTGGTATGATACAGGCAACGATCATTGTGTGATCATCTCTTCCAGGAATGGTGCATGCATGCTCGATGAGCAGCTCATTCGTGCGCTCGCGCCGCTGGCGCTGACCAATCGCCGCGCCACGCGGTTCGTCGGCTTCGTCGACGGTGCCAGTACCACGTTGGCCGGCTTTGGCGTGGCTGGTGCAGCGACGGTGCGGCAGCTCTACACAGCGCTCGTCAGCCTCGAGGCATTCCTGCGGCAGGGAGAGCCGGTGACGCCGCTGCAGCTGGCGCAGCACCTCGAAGCGCTGGAGTGGCGCGCCCTGCTGGCCGCCGTGCGCGGCATCAGCGACCAGGGCAGCGAGGCCTGCGCCCGGGCGCTGCACGACCTGCGCGGCGGTGCGCTGCAGGCGGTGGTGGTGCTGTTGCAGCGCGCCGTCGAACAGCGCGACGGGCCAGTCGATGCTGTCCGCATCTGGCTGCTGGTGCGCGATCACTGCAAGATCATGCAGCAGAGCATCAGCGACCTGGATCCGCTGGCGCTCGATGACCCATTGGCGCAGCAGCGCGACACTGCCGAGCTGGTCGCGCCATGGCGCGCCGGCGCCTGGCCGGGCGACGCAGGCGACACCGCCATCAGTGTGCACTGCGCCCACAACATCACCATTGCGGCGCGCTGCATCGAGGCCGGCGCGATCGACCGGGTGCTGTACAACCTGCTGAACAACGCCGCGCGGCACAGCGCCGACGCGCGCGTCGAGCTGGCAGTCTGGCCGCTGTCGCTGCCGCAGCCGCACGACGTCCGCTTTGTGGTCGCCAATCGGGTGCGCGCCGCCGATCTCGCCGGGCTGCGGCGCTACCTCGCCGATCCGCAGTGCGGGCCGTTCCACGACGGCCCGGCGCGCGGGCGCGGTCTGCGCATCTGCGCCGAGTTGGTCGCGCATGCCTATGGCGTGGCCGATCCGCTGCGCGCCGTGCGCGAGGGCTACGTCGGCATCGGGCTCTACGACGACCTGTGCGTCGCCCATGCCCACTGGCCGGTGCTGACGCGGGCGGGGGTGACGGAGTGCACGCCGTGAGCATGATCGATGCCACGGACCCGGCGGCGATCGCGGCGCTGACGGCGGTGGTGGCGCCACGGCTGGCGGCGTGGCTGCCGGCGACACCGCTGGTGACGTCGGCCTGGCTCGGCGGGCAGCACGGGGCGCAGGTGGTCGCCAAGCTCGAGAATCTGCAGCCGACCGGGTCGTTCAAGGTGCGCGGCGCCTTCGCCCGGCTGCTCAACCTGACGCCGGACGAGCGCACCGCCGGCGTGGTGACCGCCTCGTCGGGCAATCATGGCGCGGCCGTCGCCTACGCGGCGCAGGCGCTCGGGCTGGCCGCCACCGTCGTGGTGCCGGTCGGCGTCGCAGCGGCCAAGCTGGCGGGCATGCAGCGCTGCGGCGCCGATGTCCGGCTGGTGGGCGACGACTCGCATGACGCCGAGGTGGCGGCGCGTGCGCTGGCCGATGCCACCGGCCGGGTGTATGTCTCGCCCTACAACGATCCGTGGGTGATCGCCGGGCAGGGCAGCCTGGCGCACGAGCTGCTGGCGCAGTCGGCGCCGCTCGATCTGGTGATCATCGCCGTCGGCGGCGGCGGTCTGATCGCCGGCGTCGCCGCGACGCTGCGCGCGCGCTGGCCGGGCGTGACGATCATCGGCGCCCAGCCGGCTGCGTCGGCGGTGATGTATCACTCGCTCGCCGCCGGGCGGATCGTCGGACACACCGCCGCGCCGACCCTGTCGGACGGCACCGCCGGCGGTGTCGACGAGGACAGCATCACGCTGCCGCTGTGCCAGCGCCTCGTCGATGCGATCGTCTGCGTCGATGAGCACGAGATCGCCGCAGCGCTGCGCTACGGCATCGCCGACCTGCGCGTGGTGGCCGAGGGCGCCGCCGGCGTGGCGCTGGCCGCCGCCGCGCGCCCCGGCAGCATCCCGCGCGGCAGCCGCGCCGCGGTGGTGATCTGTGGCGGCAACATCGATCTGCCGCGCCTCGCGGCGGTTCTCGCCGGGTGAGCACAGAAGGAGCACCCATGGATCGCCGACTCAGCCAGCGCATGGCCACCCTCAGCCCTTCGGCCACGGTCGGCCTGGGGGGCCGCATCGCCGCACTGCGCGCCGCCGGCGTCGACATCATCTCGTTCGGTCAGGGCGAACCCGACTTCGCGACGCCCGATGTGATCAAGCTGGCGGGCATCCGGGCGATCGAGCAGAACCGTACGCGCTACACCGCCGTCGGCGGCCCGGCCGAGCTGCGCGCGGTGATCGCGGCGCAGGTTGGCCGCGATACGGGCGTGCACTATGGCGCCGATCAGGTCTCGGTCACCGTCGGCGCCAAGGAGGCGCTGTTCCTGGCGTTTCTCGCGCTGTGCGATCCGGGCGATGAGGTGATCATTCCGGCGCCCTACTGGGTGAGCTATGTCGATCAGGTGCGCCTGGCGGGGGCGACGCCGGTGATCGTGCCGGCCGGGCCGGAGCGCGGCTATCGCATCGATGCGGCGCAGCTGCGCGCCGCGCTGGGCCCGCGTACGCGGGCGCTGGTGCTGAACTCGCCGGCCAATCCCACCGGCGCGGTGTATCGCGCCGCCGAGCTGCGCGCGCTGGCCGACGTGCTGCGCGAGCGCGATGTGGTCGTGATCAGCGACGAGATCTACGATGCGATCACCTACGACGGCTATGCCCGCTGGCTGACGGTGGCGCCCGAGCTGGCCGATCACACGCTGATCGTCAATGGCGCCTCGAAGGCGTTCGCCATGACCGGCTGGCGCCTCGGCTATGTGGCCGGGCCCGCCGATCTGCTCGAGGCGATCCGCGCCATCCAGGGCCATGCCTCGACGCATACCTCGTCGATCAGCCAGGCGGCGGCGCTGGTGGCGTATGCGGCCGATGCGCCGCTGGCCGATGCGGTGGCCGGCATGGTCGCGGCCTTCCGCGAGCGCCGCGACCGCATCGTGGCGCTGCTGCGCCAGATCGACGGCGTGGCGCTCGAGCCGCCCGATGGCGCGTTCTATGCCTTCCCCCAGGTCACGGGCCTGCTGGGCCGGCCGCTCGGCCCGCACGGCGTCGTATGCGCCGATGACGACGCGCTGGCTGCGTATCTGCTCGATGCGGCGCGGGTCGGTGTGGTGCCGGGCAGCGCGTTCGGCGCGCCTGGCCATCTGCGACTGTCGTATGCGACCAGTCTGGCACAGATCGAGGAGGGCCTGACCCGTATGGCGGCGGCGCTGCGTCCGGCGGGCTGATCACCACGATCTTGTGCAAAATCATTGCAATCCATGAATCATGCTGGTATACTGGGCATGGTGAGACGACACGTCCCACGCCAGAGGAGGCAGCATGAGCATCTACCAGTTCAGCGCACAGCGCATCACCGGCGAGAGCGAACCGCTCGAGCGGTATCGCGGCAACGTGGTATTGATCGTGAACGTCGCGAGCCGCTGTGGCCTGACGCCACAATACGCCGGCCTCGAGCGGCTGTACCGCAGCTACCGCGACGCCGGGCTGGTGATCCTGGGCTTTCCGTGCAACCAGTTCAATCACCAGGAGCCGGGCGACGACCAGCAGATCGCGTCGTTCTGCAGCCTGACCTACGACGTCACCTTCCCGATGTTTGCCAAGATCGACGTGAACGGGCCGGGCGCACACCCGCTCTACGCATACCTGCGCCGGGCGCGGCCGGGGTTGCTCGGCAGCGAGGCGATCAAGATGAACTTCACCAAGTTCCTGATCGATCGCACCGGCGAGCCGGTGAAGCGCTTCTCGCCGCTGGACGTGCCCGAGCGCCTGGTGCCGGACATCGAGCGCGCCCTGGCGGGCATGGCGGCGACCGCGGCGTGATGCCCGCATCCGGTGGCCTCGCTCCCGCGCGCCATCGGGGGTACACCCGTCGGGGGCGCATCCATCGCGGCGTGCCGTCGGAGGAAACCCCGCGACTCCAGCGCGGCGCAGCCCGCCTGCGTGGGCGATGGTGACAGGCCGCGTCGGGGCATGCCGTTGGGGTAAACCCGTCAGGGGCGCGCCGTCGGAGCGCACCCTTCGGCTCCGTCGCGGCGCAGCCCGCCTGCGCGGGCTGTGGTGGCGCGCCGTCGGGGCGCGCTCCCGCGCGGCGTCGCCGTCGCCGAGCCCTGCGGAGACGGGCTTGACCCGCTACGCAGTGGGCAGGGTCGAATCCTGTGCTGCGCGCCTCGCTTTCCCGTCCGCGGTATTAACGCAGGCATCACCGGATCATAATCTCGGGCGGGCATGATGGACGCATGCGTTCGTGCCCAGCACGGTGAGGCCGATGACCCTGCAAACCGAGACCATCAGCGGCACGCTGGCCGCAGCGCCGCGGGTCCACGCGGTGCGTATACCGTTCGTGGTGCCGGCCGGCATCGGCCGGCTGCATGTGAGCCTGCAGTTCGAGCAGCGCGCTGGCTGCCAGCTGTTTCTGGCGGTGTTTGATCCGGCCGGGTTTCGCGGCAGCGTGATGCGCCCGGGCGCGCCTGGCACGGTGGTGTTGGAGCTGTGGCTGACGGCGGGCGCTGCGAGCCCGGGGGCTGTACCGGGCGCGATCGCAGCCGGCGAGTGGTGCGCGCTGATCGACGTCGAGCGGCTGGCGATGGCCACGGCGTGGCAGTTGGTGATCAGCTGCGCGCCCGGCGCGGCGGATGCCCCGGCCGAACCACCGCCGCCGCCGCCGGACGCCGAGCCTCGGGCTGGCTGGTACGCCGGCGAGCTGCATGCCCACAGCCAGCACAGCGATGGCACGCCGACGGTCGCCACGCTGCTGCAGGCTGCGCGCCACGCCGATCTCGACTTCCTTGCGCTGACGGATCACTTCACCATCAGCGGCCACCGCGAGGCGGCGCAGCAGCGCGTGCCGGGCCTGACGGTCGTGCGCTCGCTCGAACTGACCGGCCACTATGGCCACGCCAACCTGCATGGCGTGCCGCACTGGATCGACTGCTACGTCGATGATCGTCCGGAGTGGACGATCAATCATGCGGCGCGGGCAGTCCGCGCGGCGGGCGGGCTGTTCTGTGTCAATCACCCGTTCGCCGCCGAGCTCGGCTGGCGCTACCTGGAGTTCGACTGGGACCTGGCGGATCTGCTGGAGGTGTGGCACGCCCACGAGGGACCGGGCAACACGCTGGCGTTTGGCCTGTGGGACGAACACCTGCGCGCCGGGCGGCGGATTACGGGCGTGGCGGCGACCGACTCGCACGATGTGCGTGCAGCGCGCCACCGGTTGGGCGCGGTGCGCACCTGGGTGTATGCGCAGTCCAGCACCGAGGCGGCATTGCTTGCCGGCTTGCGCAGCGGCCGCGTCGCGGGGAGCCGCGGCCCGATGGTGGATGCGCTGGCGTGGCGGGCGGACGCGCCGGCGCAGCAGTGGCCGATGGGTGCGACGGCGCCGGCGGGCAGCCTGGGGTTGCGCTTCACCAGCACGCCCGTCGCGGTGCCCTGGCACCTGCATCTGCTCAAGCGCGGCGCGCCGTGGCGCGTGTTCGCCGGCCCGGCCGGCGTGCCGCTGTCGGTCGAGCTGGTCGATGATGCGCTGCCGGGCAGCTATTATCGCTGGGAGCTGCATGCTGCGGTGCCGCTGGGCGACTATCCCGATGATCGCTGGCGCGAATGGCATACGCTGCTGGCATTCACCAATCCGATCATGGTGGCGCAGGCCGGGGGGGCGCCATGACACTGTTTGCGCATCTCAGCGATCTGCATCTGCTGGCCGCTGCCGGCGACCGGTTTCATGGCATTGATCCGCTGGCGCGGGTGCGGCGCGCGATCTCGACGCTCTATCAGCTGCACGAGGTGCCACGCTTCGTCGTGATCACCGGCGATCTGTCGGATCGTGGCGATCCTGCCAGCTATGAGTGGCTGCGCAGAATCGTCGCCGAGCTCGAGGGGCTCGGCGCACGTGTGCTGCTTGCGCTGGGCAACCACGATGACCGTGCGGCGTTCCGCCGGGTGATGGCGGGCGCGGGGCCGGCTGCCGATGCGCCGTGGTATCACAGCACGATGATCGATGGCCTGCAGCTGATCGTGCTCGATACCAGCGTGCCCGGGGCGACCCACGGCGCGCTCGACGATGCGCAACTGATGTGGCTGGCGGCGCAGCTCGCCGAGCCGGCGCCGGCCGGGCGGCTGGTGGCGCTGCATCATCCGCCGCCGCCGTGCCCGATCCCGGCGCTCGGCGACGGCTTCATGCTGCAGCGGCCGCAGGCGCTGGCAGCCTTGCTGCAGCACCGCGATGTGCATGCGGTCCTCGCCGGGCACGTCCATCTGCCGAGCACGAGCAGCCTCGCGGGCGTGCCGGTGATCACCGCGCCGGCGCTGGCGTACGCCATCGATCCGCTGGCTCACGCCATGGTGCGCGGCGTCGCGGCGAGCGGCTTCGCGCTGGGCCGGCTCGACGCCGGCGCGCTGGTCACGACGCCGGTCTGGCTGGCGACGGCGCGCGAGCTCCTGTTCGAGGAGCGCCCGCTGCCGCCGCGCTGAGCGGTGGGTGCAGGGCCGAAGGGGAGCGGGAGCGACGTCTCACACGAAGGCACGAAGGGGCGGGGGACGACGTCTCACACGAAGACACGAAGGCACGAAGGGGCGGGGGACGACGTCTCACACGAAGACACGAAGGCACGAAGGGGCGGGGGCATCCTCACTGCCCACTGCCCACTGCCCACTGCCCACTGCCCACTGCCCACTGCCCACTGCCCACTGCCCACTGCCCACTGCCCACTGCCCACTGCCCACTGCCCACTGCCCACTGCCCACTGCCCACTG
>JAGWYG010000074.1 GCA_018969485.1 Chloroflexota bacterium | reverse complement strand
TTCGCGTTGTCTCCCCCGGGCCCTGACGCTCTGGCCTCTGGCGGGCGGCGCCGCAGGCGCGCCCGCGCTCTGGTCTCTGGGGCGGGGCTGTGGGGCACCGCGCAGGCGGCCGGTGGCGTAAGCGTGGCTGCTTGGCCGGCGGCAGCGTGGAGACTGGTAAAGGGGGGATTGTGAGTGACGAATCGGTGGTGCGCGCCCGGCTGACGCAGCTTGCAGGCACGGTCGCGCAGGCACAGGCCGATGCGACGGCGGTGCTGCCGCTGGCGCTGGCCGAGCTCGATCATGTCCGCGCGGCAGCACACCAGGACGACGCACGGCGCCGTGCCGAGATCGCCGCCGGGCTTGATGCGGCGCGCGCCGCGCATGCGGCGGCGCGCGCGGCGCTGCAGGCACAGCTCGCCGACCTCGAGGCGCAGCTGGCGCTGCAGGGCAATGCGGCGTGGGACAACCCGGCGTGGCAGCGGTGGGCGCCGCTGCCGCGCGGCAGCGAGCCGCCGCGCGTTGTTCGCGTCGGCGAGTTTTGCGAGCGCGTCGGCGGTGCCGAGGAGTGGTTCCCGGCATTGGTGCCGCTCATCGGCAGCGCTTCGCTGTGCATCATCGCGCCCGACGCCCAGAAGCAGGCGAGCATCGCCGCGCTGCAGAGCGTCGCGATGCGCGTGCTGGCCGGCAATCCCCCCGGTACGGTGCGCCTGACCATGATCGACCCACTGGGCCTCGGCGCCAACGCCGCCAACTTCATGGCGCTCAAGGATCTCGATGACGAGCTGATCAGCGCCCGCGCCTGGACCGAGCCGAGCCACATCGAACGACAGCTGGCGGACCTGGCCGAGCACGTCGAGAATGTGGTGCAGCTGTATCTGCGCACCGACTTCGCTACCATCGAGGCGTATAATCGCAGCGGCGGCGTGCGCGGCGATGGCGCCGCGGCACCGGGCAGCGTCGACGATGTCAACCCGATCGCCGAACCATACCGCATCGTGGTCGTGTTCGACTTCCCCACCAATTTCAGTGAGGCCGCCGCGCGCCGGCTGGTGAGCCTGGTGCAGAATGGCGCGCGCTGCGGCGTGTATGCGCTGATCCACCTCGATCCCGGACGCAAGCTGCCGTATGGCTTCGATGCCGCCGAGCTCACCAGCCATTGCCAGGTGATCACCCAGCGGCCCGACGGCGTCTTCTGGCACGACGCGGTGTCGGATGCGCAGCGCTCCCTGGCGCGCTGTGCCATCACGCTCGATGCCCTGCCGAACGACATCGGGCGGCGGATCGTCGAGCAAGTGGGCAGCAGTTCCAGATCCGCCCGAGGCGTCAGCCTGCCGTTCGATCGCATCGCACCAGGTGCCGCGCTGTGGTGGCAGGGCGCAGCGCGCGGCGATGGTACACGCCAGGGCACCGCCGGCGGGCTGCGCGTCGGCCTCGGCCCGGCCGGGGCGCGCAAGATCCAGCAGCTTGAGCTCGGCGCCGCCGGCACCAATCACCATGCGCTGGTCGTCGGCCGCATCGGCTCGGGCAAGACGACGCTGCTGCATACCATCATCACCAACCTGGCGCTGACCTACGCGCCCGATGAGATCGAGCTGTACCTCATCGACTTCAAGGAGGGCGTCGAGTTTCAGGTGTACGCCCGGGCGGCGCTGCCGCACGCGGCAGTGGTGGCGATCGAGAGCGAGCGCGAGTTCGGCCTGAGCGTGCTGCGGCGGCTCCACAAGGAGCTCGAGCGTCGCAGCACCGAGTTCCGTCAGCCGGATGTGGGCGTGAGCAATCTCCGCGAGTATCGCGAGCGCACCGGCAAGGTGATGTCGCGCGTGCTGATGATCGTCGATGAGTTCCAGGTGTTCTTCAGCGACGACGATGTGATCGCCAATGAGGCGGCGCGCATCATCGAAGATCTGGTGCGGCGTGGGCGCAGCTTCGGCTTGCATCTGCTGTTCGCGACGCAGACGCTGGCCGGCTCGGCGACGCTGTCGCGCGCGACGCTCGACCAGTTCGGCGTGCGCATCGCGCTGCAGTGCAGCGAGGCCGATTCGCGCATGATCCTGGCCGATGACAATGGTGCGGCACGGTTGCTGCGGCGCCCCGGCGAGGCGATCTACAACGACGCCAACGGCCTGATCGAGGGCAATACCCGTTTCCAGGTGGCATATCTGGGGCCCAAACAGCTCGATGGCTATCTCGAGGCGCTGCAACGGCGCGAATGGGTGCGCGCCGAGCGGCAGATCGTGTTCGAAGGGAACCGCCCAGCGCTGATCGCGCAGAACCAGCCGCTGCTGCAGGTCTGCCAGGCGCCACCGGCGGCCGTACCGCCACGGCGCATGTCGGCCTGGCTCGGCGAGCCGATCGAGATCAAGGACCCGACGGCGGCATTGTTCCGCCGTCAGCGCGGCAGCAACCTGCTCATCGTCGGGCAGCAGGACGAACTGGCGCTCGGCATGCTGGCGTGCAGCATCGTGAGCATTGCAGCACAGGTTGATCACACCGCCGCCACGTTCACCATCGCTGACTTCAGCGATATCGATGACGAGCGCTTCGGCCCATATCTCGAGCAGCTCGGCGACGTGGTGCCGCAGCCACTCAGCTACACGCGGCCGCGCGGCCTGGCTGCCAGCCTGCAGCGCCTCGCCGACGAGCTCGCCGAGCGCCAGGCACAGAGCGAGCAGGGCCTGCGCGCGCGCCCAAGCCTGTTCCTGGTGATCTTCGGCCTGCATCGCGCCCGCGATCTGCAGGCCGACGACAGCGGCGGCCTGGGAGTCGGTTCGTTTTCCAGCTTCGGTAGCTTTGGCGACACGCCACCACCCCCGCCGTCACCGGCCCAGCTCTTCCCCAAATTGCTGCGTGATGGCCCGGATCTCGGCATCCATACCATCGCCTGGTGCGACAGCGTTACCAACCTGACGCGCATCCTTGACCGGACGTTGCTCCGCGAGTTCGAGACACGGGTCGCGATGCGCATGAGCGCCGACGACTCCCACGCGCTGCTCGGCGTACCCGGTGCAGCCAAGCTGCCCAACCTGCGCGCCTTGCTGGTGAACGAAGCCGATGGCCGGCAGGAGAAGTTTCGCCCGTATTCCGCGCCGGCCAATGAGTGGATTGCGCGGGCGCTCGACAGACACCATCGCGTCGTCAATCCGTGATCGGCCGCAGCGCGGCCGCCAGCAGACAGGAGCTCGCCATGTCACCGCAGGCCATCGCCGATCCCGAGGAGCTCGAGCGCTTCGCCTCGATGCTGCAACGCTACACCGAGATGCTCAGCCGCGAGACCATCAGCCTGAACAGCCAGTTCTCACAGCTCGGCGAGACCTGGAAAGATCAGGAGCACGCGAAGTTCGCCGAGGAGTATCGGCAGACGATCACCGTGCTGCAGCGCTTCGTGGCGTCGGCCAACCAGCAGATTCCGTTCCTGCGGCGCAAGGCGGCGCGCTTGCGCGAATACCTGTCGCAGCGATGATCGCGCGGCGGCACGAGTGATGGATCGCCGTGCGATGGGAGGCAGCGATGACCGTCGATGTCCGTTCGATTCACGCGCTGGAGCAATTCCAGCATCAGCTGGATCGCTACCGCGCGCTGCCAGGCGCGCCGATCGGTGCCATCGAACGCGAGGCCTGGCAGACGATGCAGGTCCTCGAGCAGCGCCTGAATTACCTGCAGCGCGAGCGCGAGCGTGCGCTCGCCGTGGAGCAGCAGGCGCAGCGCGACCTTGAGCGCTGCCGCGCGATGGCTCGGGCAGCCGCGGCGATCTCACGGGACAGCCGGTCGCTCGACTGCGCGAGCGAGGAGCAAGCGTACCGGCAGGCGATGCATCGGCGCCAGATGATCGATGAGGCGATCGAGCAGCTCCGACGGCTGATCGCGCTGGTGAACGGCGCGATGCACGATGCGCGCCGCGATTCCCAGGCATTGCTGCGCGCACTCGAGCAGCAGGGGCACGCTGCGGTGAAATATCTCGAATCATCGGCGCTGATCCTGCGCTCGTACGCTGAGATGGGTAACCCGGGCGCGCCGATCGACATCGATCTCTTGGGCGCCGGCGCAGTGATTGATACCATGAGCGATGCAGCCTCCACGACGGCGCACCATATGCGTCAGGCAGCCGAGGATACCGGCGGCGCCGTGAAGGATGCGCTGCTCGGCGGTGAGTGAGCGTGAGATGACAACAGCACACGATAGCGTCAACGAGCTGGTGCAGCAGTTACGGCTGCTCCACAGTCAGTGGCAGGAGACCGAGGTGTTGTGGCAGGATGAGAAAGCGCAGCAGTTCCTGCGCGATTATCTCGCGCCGATCGCCGAGCTGCACCGTGCGACCTGCAATTCCAGCGCGCGCCTGGCCGATGTGATCGCCCATGCGCGCCGCTCCTGCCCGTGATGCCGCCGATGGCTGCCTGGAGTCATCGATTGCGAGGTCGCCGTGTCACGCGTCATTGCTGACCCCGCCGCGCTCCGCCAGTTTGCACGGCAGCTGACGCGCTACGTGACGCTGCTGCGTCAGGAGAGCGACACGCTCGATCGGCAGTTCGCGGCGCTCGGCGCCGCCTGGCGCGATGATGAGCACCGGCGGTTCGCCGGGGAGTACGTCACGATGGCGCGCCAGGTGCGGCACTTCTGCGAGCAGGCCGAACAACATGCGCCGTTGCTTGAGCGCAAGGCAGCACGCCTTGACGCCTACTTCGGTGGCGGCGCATCGGCGGGCGTGGCTGGCGGCGCATCGGCGGGCGTGGCTGGCGGCGCATCGGCGGGCGCGGCTGGCGGCGCATCGGCGGGCGCGGCTGGCGGTGCACCCGGCAGCCCGCCGCAGATGGACGGTGAACTGCGTCTCTACGATCCGCATGCCGCGAGCAGGCGTGGGATATTCAGCCAAGTGCAGCAACAGATGTCGCTGAGCGACGACGGGCGACAGAAGCTGAGGCAGGCCACTGAGGCCAGAGCCACCTGGATCGAAGTGGACAGGCTTCCCGTGCCCGACGCCAGCATCGATCATACGCTGAAGCGAACATCAGAGGAGCTCAGCGTCACGCATCTGATCCAGCTGGCCCAGACCGTCGAGCCCTGGATCCGCGATGGCGCGACGCGCGAGGATTTCGCAGCGCTCGACGCGCAGCTCGGGCGCGACAGCATGGACCAGACCGGCTATGCCCGGACGTATGACATGTTCTTTGGCAACGATCCGATCACCGTCGGCATCGGCGCGAGCGCGGCGTCGCAGCCGACAGCAATCGCAGTGGGCAGCGGGTCAATCAATGCGGGGACGCATCTCGTGGTGCTGGCGCGCAAGCTCGGCATCCATCGGCTGCCCGTACGGGTTCTTGGCAACAAGCCCTGAGCTGAACATCGCCGATGCGGCGATCGGCCGCGGGCGGCGCGCCAGCGTGCGCCCGCCGCGCCGGGGCGTGCAGCACTGGGCGCGCGATGCCACGGCCTCCGTGCCCCGGCAACCGCCGTGCAGCGAGCGCCCGTGGCTGGGTGCGGTGCGTGTCCCCCGCCACAGGCCGGCCGCATCGGCGCGCGCAGTCGCCGCTGCTCACCCCAGGCGATCGCGGCGCAGCGTCTGGCGCGCCAGCGCGGCTGCCGCGCCGGTGTAGCCGTCGGGGGTGAGCGCGAGCAGCGCGTCGCGCACCTGCGGCGCCACGTCGAGGGTCGCGACGAAGTCGCGCAGCATCCCGAGCGTCAGGTGCCGGCCGCGGCTCAGCTGCCGCAGCGCCTCGTAGGGCGCCGGATGGCCGGCGACGCGCAGGATCGTCTGGAACGCCTCGGCGAGCACTTCGGGATGGGCCACGACATCGTGCAGCATGCGCTCGCGATCGGCGCTGACGCGCGCCAGGCCGGCGCGCATGCGGCGCAGGCCCACCAGCAGGTGGCCCGACGCCACGCCGAGATTGCGCAGCACCGTGCTGTCGCTCAGATCGCGCTGCAGCCGCGAGACCGGCAGCTTGCGGCTGAAGTGCTCGAACAGCGCGCACGCCAGCCCGAAATTGCCCTCGGCATTCTCGAAATCGATCGGATTGACCTTGTGCGGCATCGTCGACGACCCCACCTCGCCGGCGACCGTCGCCTGCACCAGGTAGCCGTCGCTGACGTAGCGCCACAGATCCTGGCTCAGGTCGATGCCGATGGTGGCGCACCGCTTCCACGCGTCGCAGAGCGTCGCCAGCGTGTCGTGCGGCTCGATCTGGGTGGTCACCAGCATCGGCTCCAGCTGGAACGAGCGCACGAACGCGCGGCTGAATGTCGGCCAGTCGATGTGGGGCAGCGCCACGACGTGCGCCGCGAAAGTGCCGGTCGCCCCGGTGAGCTTGCCGCTCAGCCGCACCGCCGCCAGCACATCGTAGGCCAGGCGCAGCCGTTCGCTGAACACCGCCAGTTCCTTGCCGAAGGTCGTCGGCGTCGCCGGCTGACCGTGCGTGCGGCCGAGCAGCGGCGTGTCGGCCTCGCTGGCGATCAGCGGCTGCAGCGCCTCGATCACCTGGTACAGCGCCGGCAGCAGCACAGCATCGCGCGCCTCGCGCACCAGCAGCGCATACGCCAGATTGTTGACATCCTCGGACGTGAGCGCGAAATGGACCGCCTCGACCCACGGCGCCATGTCGAGGGCCACCAGTCGGTCGCGGAGCCAGTACTCGACCGCCTTGATATCGTGGCGCACGCGGCGCTCGATCTGTGCGATCTCGGCCGCCGCCGTGCCGTCGAAGTGCTGGTAGAGCGCGCGTAGCTGCGCCGCCTGCCGCACGTCGAGCGGCGGCACGAAGCCGATGCCGCGCACCCGCGACAGCATGATCAGGTACTCGACCTCGACGCGCACCCGGTAGCGATGAAGCGCCGCCTCGGCGAAGAACGGCAGCAACTCGGCGACATCGGCGCGATACCGGCCGTCGAGCGGCGACAGCACCTCCAGGCTCGGATCATTCGGCGTCATGACGGATCTCCTCGGCCGGCCCCAGCGCGGCGAGCCAGCGGGTCACGCGGTAGTCGGCCGCCACCGCAGCGGCGGCGAGACGCCCGACCGCCTGCGCCGGCGGCGCATCGGCCTCGAGTGTGGCGCTCCAGACGAGCCAGTCCAGCACATCGCGCATGCCGTCGGCATCGAACCAGAGCACATCCTCGTAGCGGTTGATCCCCAGCAGCAGCGCGGCATCCCGGTCGTCGGCCAGCGCCGTGGCCAGCGCGGCGGCATCGGCGCGCGCCAGCGCCATCCAGCGACGGCGCGCCAGCAGCCAGCGGATGCGCGCGGCCACGCGCACCTGTGCGCCGGCATCGACGCCCAGCTGCCCGAGCGCGTCGGCCACCACCCGCTGCAGCGCCCAGCCATCCCACAGCGCACGGCTCTGCTCGCCCGTGTCGTCCGGCGCGACGAGCCGGCCGAGGTCCTCGAAGGCCAGCACGGCGAGCGCCACCAGCCAGCCCGACGGGCCAGCGCGATGCGCCGCGCTCATCGGTTCGGTGACGCGCAGCATCGCCGGCAGCGGCGCGAGCCGGTCGGCCGCCACGGCGGCGAACGATGCCGCTGCCCTGTCGTCGGCGCCCAGCTGTCGCAGCGCCGCAGCGTATCCCGCGGTGATCCGCGACGCGAGCATCGCCAGCCAGGCGGCATCACCCACCAGCATCGGCAGCAGCGCCGCATCGCGGACCAGGTCGGCGGCCAGCACGCCGCCGACCGCCGCGTGGAGCCCGGCGAGCGCGCGCAGGCGCAGCGCCTCGGCGACGCTCGGCACCCCGGCGCCGTCGAGCTGCGCCGCCAGCGCCGCATACTGCCCGTCGTGGTCGCTGACCTCGCGGATGTCGTCGAAGACCTGGCAGGCGTATGCGTCGAGCATGATGAATAGCCCCGCGTCGCGCAGCGACCGGCTGTGCCGCAGGTATTCCAGGCCGCTGACCAGCTCGCGGAGCACGACCCAGTCGCGTTCGCCACAGCGCAGCCCCAGCCCGTCTGCCAGCGTCTGCTGTACCAGCACCGTCTCGTCGCCATGGCGCTCGGCATACGCCGCCGAGGTGTGGATCCAGCCCGCGACGCTGGCGAAGCGGTTGTGGTACAGCACGAGCGTCGCATGCTCGCCGTAGCGGTTCGAGTAGGCGAAGACATCCTCGTGCACCGTGCCATCGGCGGCGCGGCAGTCGTAGAGCAGGAACGCCTCGACCCCGGCGAACCACGCGCGGCGATGCAGCAGCGGGAAGATCTGTCGCTCATGGCGCGCGATCAGCCAGCCATCGGGATGTTCCTCGCGGTAGGCACGGCGGAACTCCATGCCGTACTTCTCGGTGAAGCCCTCGACCTGGCCGTGGCCAAACATCGGCAGGCCCGGCAGGGTCGCCAGCAGCGTCGCGACACCGAAATACTTGCCATCCTTGCCGAACTGGTCCACGGCGGTGCGCTCGTCGGGGTTGTTCATGAAGTTGACGTAGCGGCGAAGCACCTCGCGATCGAACTCCAGCGTGTTCTTGATCACCTGGCGATACCGCGCATTATCCTCATCGCGCAGCATCACCATGAACGCGCTGTTGTAGACGCGATGCATGCCGAGGGTGCGTACGAAATACCCTTCCATCATCCAGAACGCCTCGGCGAGCAGCAGCGTGTCGGGCGCCTCGACGGCACAGCGATCGACGACCTCGCGCCAGAACTCGTTGGGCATGGCGGCGTCGAAGTCGGCCTTGCTCATGCCGAACGCCGCGCGCGACGGAATGTCGCCGCCGGTGCCCGGTTCGGGGAACCACAGACGCTGCACGTGGCGGCGCGCCAGCGTCATCGCCGCGTCGAACCGGATGATCGGGAACTGGCGTGCGACGTGCAGGATGGTCTGGATGACGGTCTCGCGCACCACCGGATCGAGGTAATTGAGCTGGGCGGTGTCGTTCCACGGCATGCTGGTGCCATCGTTGCCGTGATACAGGTACTGCGTCGCGCCAGTCTGGCGATCGACGCGCCGGAACACGACGGCGGCATCGGTAT
Organism: Chloroflexota bacterium; assembly: GCA_018969485.1. Lineage (GTDB taxonomy): Bacteria > Chloroflexota > Chloroflexia > Chloroflexales > Roseiflexaceae > CAIQIY01. The sequence goes on along the minus strand of JAGWYG010000074.1, from coordinate 9,687 downwards.
GGTCGTAGTAGTGATCCTCGATCTGGATGGCGACGCGCCCGTCGGGCGACAGATCCGGCCCGGTGAAGCGGTAGGCGCCGAACGGCGGCGCATCGGCCCGGATGAACCACTCGGGATGCTCGATGACCCAGCGGCCGTCGATGCCGACGTGATTGGGCACCATGTCGCTGGCCAGCCGCACGCCGCGCCGGGCACAGCGCGCGCGCAGATCGTCGAGCGCGGCGGCACCGCCCAGCTCGTGGGCGATGGTGTAGTCGTCGAGCGAATAGGCCGACGCCACGGCGTCGGGGTTGCCCATGATCTGTTTGATGCGCTGTGAGGCCCGGCTGCGCTGCCACAGGCCGATCAGCCATAATCCGGTGAAACCGCGCGCCGCCAGGGTGTCCAGTTCGGCGTCGGGGATCTGGTCGAGCCGCGTGATCGACCGGCCGTACTGCCGGCTGAGCTGGTCGAGCCAGACGAAGGCGTTCTTGGCCAGCAGCACCAGGCGCGGCATCCAGTCGCGATCGGGGCTGAACTGCTCGGTTTCGGCCGCGACGCCGCCAAACTCGGGCAGCGGCAGATCGGCCGCGTGGGCCGGCCCGCCGCCTGGCCCGCGGGCGATGAACGCGCGCCCCTCCTCCCTGATCACATCCATGCCGCTCAGCAGCCGCGTGACCAAAGGGGTGTCCAGCGCGAAGCCCCAGCGTTCGGCGATGTAGCGCACCTGCGCCTCGAGCGAGTCGGGCGCTGCCAGTGCCGGCGCACGCAGCACCGCGATGATCCCTCCGGCGCCCGTAGCGCCGGCGGCGCCGGTGCCCTGCGGCATCGCGGGCATGCCGCCGAGGAAGCGCAGCAGGCTGGCGAGCAGCTGGCGATAGCCCGTGTCGTGATCGAGCACGCCGTCGTCGAACAGCTCGCCGAAGCGCCGGAACGCCGGATTCTGGTTCGCCAGCCACAGCATCAGCAGCTCTTCGAGCGCCGCCTCGCGGTGCGCCTCACCGGCGCTGGCGCCCGCCAGGTAGGCCTGCGGCGACATCACGCCACGATATACCGCGACCGGCGGGAAGTGCTCACAGAAGCGTTCGAGCACCGCCTCGACGAGCGCCGGGCCGAGATCGGCAGCCAGCCAGCCCAGCGCATCGTGCAGCAACGTCGGCGCGACCTGCTGGCGGTACCGGCGGAACATCAGGTGGCTGATCTCGTCGATCAGCCCCATCGCGCCGATCTCGCCGGGGCGTACCGCGCGGCTGCTGTCACGGTCGACGTTCATGCGCTCGGCGAAGATGCGCGCCGCGGTGACGTCGGCCAGCACCACATTGCCGGTCGCCGCGAACAGCGACGCATCGAACTGATAGCGGTCGCGCAGCTCGCGTGCGATGTGAAACTCGCGCCACCCGGCGGCCAGATCATTCACCACCATGCCGGTTCTCCTCGTGTGCTCTCGCCTGTCCCATTCTACACTGATTGATCCGCCGCGCGTCCGGCGCTGCGCCGCATCCTGGCGGCTGTCTGCCGCAGGCGCACGCGCGTGCGGCGCTGCGGCCGCCACGCCCGCCGTCCGGGATCGGCGTCGGCATGCACGACGCGGCGCGCCTGGCATGCGCGGGCCAGCTTCCGGGCGTCAGGCCGCTGGTGGCATCAGCCTGATCGCAACGTTCTTATGTCGTCTTCTGACGATCGCCATATTGACACCGCACGCCATTGCGCAGTAGACTGGGCCACGCGGTCGGCGGGGGATGCGCCCGGACGCACCGCAGCCACCTGTACCGCCGACTGGCACAGCGAGGATGCTGATGCACGAACCGCTGGCGCGTATCGCGGCTCTGGCGACGACGCCGCGATACAACATCAAAGCCGTCGTACAGCAGACATCGGTGCATGTCTCGACGCTGCGCGCCTGGGAGCAGCGCTACGGCGTGCCGCAGCCAGCGCGTTCCGGGAGCGGCCATCGGCTGTACTCGCCGCGCGACGTCGCGATCGTCAGGTGGCTGCACCACTGCACCGAAGAGGGGCTGTCCATCAGCCACGCCGTCGCCCTGCTGCGGCAGAGCGGCATCCTGGCGAACGAGGCGCCCGCCGTCGCGGCAGTCCTCGAGCTCGATGGCGGAGCGTTGCGCTGGCCCGACATGCAGCGCGGCCTGATCGACGCGCTGCTGGCCATCGACCTGCCGCGCGCGCACCTGCTCGTCAATGCAGCGATCCTGCACACGCGGGGCGACGTCGTGATCACCGAACTGTTCCTGCCCGTCCTGCACGAGATCGGCGCGCAGTGGGCAGCCAGCACGCTGTGCGTCGCCGAGGAGCATCTGATCGCCAACTTCATCCGGCAGCGCCTGCTGGTGATGAACCAGATCCTGGCACCCTACGGCAATGGCCCGCGCCTCGTGTGTGGCTGTGTCTCCGGCGAGCACCACGAGCTCGGCCTGCTGATGTTCGCCACCCTGATGGAACTGCGTGGCTGGGACGTGCTGTATCTCGGGCAGGATGTGCTGCTCGAGGGCCTGGAGCCGCTGCTGCGCCGGGCTGCGCCGGCGCTGGTGTGTTTCAGCGTGAATGGCGCCGAGCAACTCGACGGATTGCGGGCCGTCCACGCCTGCGTCAGCCGCCAGCACGACGTCCAGCTTGACTTTGCCTACGGCGGTGGCCTGTTCGTCCGACATCCCGAGCTCCTGGCCGATCTGCCGGTAGGATATCTTGGCGCCGATCTGGGCGCCGCCGTGATGCACGCCGATGCCCGTGCCAGCGCCCTCGCCGCCGACGGGGCGTGGCAGCGACGTGGTGCAGCGCTGTGGTGAGCGCGGATCTGGAGAGACCCGATGGACGAGCTTGATCGCTGGATGGCACACCACGGCCGTGACGTCGCCCAGGCCCTCGATCGGCACCGTGATGTGATCTGCGTCGCGGTCGCGGCGGAGCTGCGCGCGCGGTTTCCGCGGCTGTGCCTCGACGCGCTGCGCCCCGACGCGGCGGCATTCCAGGAGCTGGCATACAGCGAGACGCCGCGGCGTTTCCATCGGCTGATCCAGGCCGCGCTGCTCTTCCGGTCGCGCGCCATCATCGTGCGCGAGTACGCCTGGGGCATGGGCACGCTGTACAGCTACGGCGTCACGCCCCACCACATGCTGACACAGGTGCGGCTCTACCAGACGATCGCGCGCGCGCAGGTCGCGCTTCCACCGGCCGCCGCGCACTCATTCGACCGCCTGATCGATCACGTGGCGCTGGTGATCGACCAGCTCGGCCAGGACGGGCAGCCGGGCGAAGAGTTGGTCGGCGCGGCGCGTGGGGGTGCCGCCGGCGAGTGGCGCTCGCCCTCATGACACGCTGCGCTCACAGGTCGTCGAGCGGCGCATCGGCATCGGCGAGCAGCGCGGCGATCTGGGTCGGCGACGGAGCACCGCCACGCTCGTGCCACCAGCGGCGGTACCAGCGCAGGTTGTTCTGGAATGCGATCAGCACCTCGGCCTCGGTGAGCGGTGGTACCTTCTGCTGCAGCATCTGCAGCACCGCCGGCCGGTCATCGGCGGCGACCTCGGGCGTGCTGGCGAGGATGCGTTCGGCGCGCAGCAGGAAGAGCTCGCGCTCGATCGCCGGAAACTCGTCATCGATCTGGCGGATATTCCCCAGATAGCACACCATGCGCTGACGTGGCGTCTCGCGCAGATCGCGGAAGCTCTCGACGAGATAGGCGTCGTGAAACACCACGTTGGCAGTCGATGCGTTCTTGTGACGACGCACGATCCAGCGGATGTACATGGCTCCTCCTCATGCATGCGGAACAGCCGGCGCGCCGCAGCGCCCCGGGAGCAGGGCGGCGGCGGGCGCGATCCCCACACGGAGGGCGCGCCCGTCGGCGCGCGTCAGCGTGCGTTGCCCAGCGCACCTTCCAGATGATCCTCGAGATCGCCGTGGATCGCGCGCAAGCGCTCGATCGTCGCGTCATCGGCCTCCCAGATGCCGCGGCCATGCGCCTCGAGCAGGCGCGCCACCGCATTGCGGGCGGCGCGGGGATTGGCGTCGGCGAGGCGCTGCCGGACGGCGTCGTCGAACACGAACGTCGCGGCGGCGTCATCGAACACCCACCCGTCGACATTGCCGGCCGTCGCGCCCCAGCCGACGAGGTAGGTGAAGCGGTTGCCGATCTCGGCGGCGCCGGCGAAGCCATGATCGAGCAGGGGCTCGTACCAGCGCGGGTTGAGAATCTTGGCGCGCGCCTCGACGCGCAGCAGATCGGCGGCATCGTTGAGCGTCAGCGTGCCGGCCTGCTGCTCGGCGTAGGTCAGCGCCGGCGCGCGGCCCCGCGCCTGGGCGGCGGCAAGCTGGATGGCGCCGCTGTGGCCATAGTAGTGCTGCATGTCGGTCAGGCCATACTCGACGCTATCGATCGGCTGGAAGACATGCTCGACGCTGCGCAGCATGCCGCGCAGGATCTCGGGCGCCGCGGCGCCGCCGCGCCCGCCGCCGTAGGTATACGCGCTCCGCTGCACGTACGTCTCGGCCAGTTCGCTGCGCTCGTCCCAGGCGCTCTCGTCGATGCGCTCATCGACGCCCGTGCCGTACATGCCCGGCGCCTGCGTGAAGATCCGCGCCGTCGCCGCCTCCCAGTCGGCGCCATCGCGCACGAGCGACAGCGCATGTGCCCGGATGGGGTTGAGCTCCTCGGGTTCATCGGCGGCGGCCAGCGCGCGGAACAGGGCATCGAGCAGATCGAGGCTCAGCTGGAAGGTATCGCGGAAGATGCTGCTGATATCGAGCAGCAGGTCGACACGCGGCCGGCCGAGCTCTGCGAGCGGGATCGGCGCGAAGCGCCAGATCTTGCCCTGGCCATCGCGCTCGGGGCGGGCGCCGAGCAGCGCCAGCGCCGTGGCCAGGCTCTCGCCCTCGCTCTTGATGGTATCGAGCGCCCACAGCGCCAGGGCGACCGTCGCGGGCCAGGCGCCGGCGTTGGCAGCGCGATGCCGGTCGAGCAGCGCCGTCGCCATCGCCGTGCCACGGCGCATCGCCGCGTCGCTCGGCAGGCGCCAGGGATCGATGCCGTGCAGGTTGCGCCCGCTGGGCAGCGCCGCAGCGCCGGCACGCACCGGATCCGCGCCGGTGTGGGGCAGGACATAGCCGCCGCCGAGCGCGTGCAGCAGCGCGTCGAGCTCGCCGGGGGCCGCCTGCAGCCCGGCGGCGATGGCCCGCCCCTCGGTGATGAAGCGGCGCGCCAGCGCGCCGGGCAGCGGTGCATCGCCGGCAGCAAAGCGCTCGGGCGGCAGGGTGCCGAGGATGCACTCGAGCACGAACGCCTGGCGCCGGCCTGCGCCGTCGGCATCGCTGACGCCCGCCGCCTGCAGCGCCTCGAGCAGGCCGGCATGCCCCTCGCGCGGCACATCGAGCGCCGCCTCGATCAGCGCGGCGCTGCGCTCGCGCGCCGGCGCCCGGCCGAATACGTGCAGGCCATCGAGGATCAGGCGCTGCTCGAGATCGCGCAGGTAGCCGCGGGCCCGCAGCAGATAGGCGGCCGTCGGTTCGTCGGCACGCTGCTGCACCTCGGGCAGGCCGACGTCGGCCGTCTCCGGCAGCGGATCACACTGCTCGAGGTGCTGCAGCAGCGCCTGCGCCTGGCTGAGGCGTCGATACAGACCGGCGCGGGCATACGGCGGCACCAGGTGGCTGACCAGCGTCGCATAGCCGCGGCGGCGCGCCATCAGCCCCTCGGCCGGGTTGTTCAGCGGGTACAGGTACAGCTGCGGCACATCACCGAGCAGCAGATCGGGCCAGCACTCATCGGTCAGGCCCAGCTGCAGCCCCGGCATCCACTCGGCTGTGCCGTGCATCCCGACATGGACGACGGCATGCGCGCCCCAGACGTCGGTCAGCCAGCGATAAAACGCGACGTACTGGTGGTGCGGCGTGAACGCCGGATCGAACAGCAGCCGCATCGGATCGCCCGGCACGCCCATCGGCGGCTGAATGCCGATCAGGACCTTGCCGTACGTGCGCGTCTCGATGCGCACCGCATCGCGCCCGTGCGGCGCGATGGCGCCGGGCCAGGCGCCCCACGAGCCTTCGATGCGGGCGGCCTGGCGATCGGGCACCAACGCGCGGAACTGCTCGCGGGTGACCACATGCTCCGGCGATGCGGTGTCGGCCATGGCGTCGATGGCCCGGGCCAGATCGGCCGCGCTGCCGAGCGGCGCCGATCCCAGATCATACCCCTGCTCGCGCATACGGCCGAGCACCTGCTGCAGCGATGCAGGCACATCGAGCAGCGCAGCGGTGCCCAGTTTGCCCAGGCCCGGCGGAAAGTTGTACAGCACGAACGCGACACGCCGCTCGTGCGCCGCCAGGCGCCGCAGCCTGGTCCAGCCGCTCACCTGCCGCACCACCCGCGCCAGGCGATCGGGCAAGGCCACGATCTCGCGCTCGCGGATGGCGCCGAGCGTCACCGGCGCCACGCTGCCATCCATCTCCGGCAGGTCGTACATGATCACCGCCTGCATCGGCGCCACGCCGCGCTCGCGCCACTCGGCCTCGGACTGCATCTGCAATGGCTGGGCGATCATGTACGGCACATCGAGCGCCGCGAGCAGCGCGGCCGACTGCTCGCGGTAGTGCCCCGGCCTGGTCGAGCCGGCCGGGCCGCCGACCAGCGGAAAGCCCATCGTGTTGATCAGCATGTCGATGCGCCGCCCGCCGAGCATCGCCGGCACCAGCCACTCGCGCACGACCACATGCATCTCGATGCCGCTGACGAAGATCGGCAGCACGTCGAGGTCGGCCGCCTCGAGCGCGGCGATCAGGGCATTCTGGTACGACTGCCGCTGGACGATGTGCTTGCGGAAGGTGATCAGCGCCACCAGCGGCCGCTCGGCGGCGCCACGCTTCGTCGGGCGATGGCGGCGGTACCAGCGCAGATACTCCTCGGGGGTGGCGAAGGGCCTGGGCGCCGCGGGGTGCGCGCAGCCCATCGTCGGGATCGGCTGCAATGGCGCCACCTGAAGCGCCATCCCCAGGCAGTCGCGCGCGATCAGGCGCACCATCTGCGCGATATTGGCCGCGTCTGGCTGGTTCCAGTACAGGTTCACGCTCAGCCAGGTTCGAAAATCGCTCAGTTTCGCCGGCATGAGCGGCAGCAGCCTGGCGGCGACACGCGTCAGGCGCGTGTATGCATAGAGGGTATCCTCATCGCGGCCGCGGGTGATCAGCTGCAGCACCGCCTGCATCGGCTTCGGCAACGCGCTGCGGCTGCCGCTCACGCGATACTCGCCCACGCGGTTCAGCGCCATCACCTCGGGCATGCTCTCGAACGCGAACACGGCGCGCGCCGACGACTGGCCCACCTGCTGCGTCAGCCAGTCGGCCATGCCGCGTTCGTTGATCAGCGTCACGAAGATGATGTCGGCACGCGCCAGCGCCTGCGCTAGCTGCGGATCACGCTGCTCGACGTGACCGTCGTGAAAGCGCGCGATATGAATCCCCGGCGCATCGTGCGCCAGGTCCGCCAGCACCTCATCCCACAGGTGCGCGTTGAACCGCTCCATGCCGAGGACAAACGTCATGTGAGTCATAGATCCCTCGTCATTCGCATGGTATACTACGGCTGTCCGGTTCGGCGGACAGCGGCCGTCCGTAATCCAGAGCTCCGATGCGGGAGGTGACTGATGGAAACCGATACCATGCAGCAGGTGGTCAGGGTCGTGCTGCTCGGCCTGATCATGGTGCCGTGGGCGTTGCTCGGCCTGTCGCTGTTGAACACCTGGCTGCAGTGGCAGCCGGCCTCGACCGACGCCGAGTGACCGACGCGCATCACCGGAGCCGTGGCCCCGCTGCCGCACCGGCACGCCGGGGCCATGCGCATCTCAGGCGGCAGCACGTTTGCGGCTGACCGTCAGCACGAACCGCCGCTCGAACTCATGCTCGCGATCGAGGTCGACCCACGTCGCCTCGGCATCGGCGCGCACCGCCGCGACGGCCAGCGCCAGCGTGTCGTCGTCGAGCGCCCAGGTCTCCTGATGGACACGTGACTGCATACGGTCGAGCAGCGTCGCCGGGCTGACGCGGGCGTTCCAGCTTGCCGCGACGACATCGGGCTCGTCGATGCCGCCGAGGTGCGCCAGCGCCCGGCCGAATGCGGCGCCGGCACCCGGCGGCTTGAGCTCGGGCCGCGCGGCGATGACCGCGTTGCGCAGCGTCGCCCGCATGCGGCGTACGCACGAGTCCGGCGCCAGCCAGTCGTTCCCGATCAGCATCACGCCACCCGGACGCAGCACGCGCATCGCCTCGGCCAGCGCGGCGCGCCAGTCGCCCAGGTGATGCAGCACGTGCACGACCAGCACGGCATCGATGCTGGCGTCGGCCAGCGGGAGCTGCATCAGGTTGCCCCGCACGAGCCGCTCGAAGCCGCGCGCCCGGGCGCGCCGCAGCATCTCGTGGGCGACGTCGATGCCGATCACCCGGCATCCGGCATCGGCCACCGGCCGGGCGATGCGCGCGGTGCCGATGCCGAGCTCGAGTACCAGCGCGCGATCGCCGGCGATGCCGGCGATGCTGCGACCAATCTGGGCGGCCACCGCCGGCGGATGGCTGGTGTAATCATCGTACGCATAGGCGATCCGGTCGAATGAGACCCGTGGCGTCTGCTGTGCGGCGGCACTCATGCTGCGGCCCCCACTTCGACGTCGAGGGCACGCGACAGGTCGCTGCGCTCGAACCCGCGGAACCGTGCCACGCTGATGCCGCCGAGCACGGCCAGGCTGACGACCATCACCACCGTCTCGAAGCCGAAGATCGCGGTGTAGCCCCAGTGCGCGTCGAGCAGCCCGGTCTCGATCAACGCCGTCTTGAGCGCGCCGCTGATCACCGACGCCAGGCCGCTGCCGAAGGCCTGGGCAGTACCCCACATGCCCATATACAGCCCGGTCGCGCCATCGACCGTCATCTCCATCATCATCGAGAGGGCGCCGACGTTGAAGAAGCCGGTGAACAGCCCCATGAACACCAGCGCCGGATTCAGCCACGACTGCTGCTGCGTCATCGCGCAGATGGTCAGCAGCCCGAGCCCGAGTGCTGTGCCGGCACTGCCGATCACGGTGATCGTCTTCTTGCTGATGGCAAACACCGAACTGGCGATACCCATCATGAGCATGCCGAGCAGCACACCGCCACCCCAGATCTGGGTGAAACTGGTCGTCTCCCTCACGCTCATGCCGAACACCTCGGCGCCAAACACCTCGAGGATGGCGTCCTGCATGAAGATCGCCAGGATGGCGAGCAGCACGAAGGTGAAGAACGCCCGCGCCTGGGCGTTGGTCCGGAGCAGCAGCAGCGCTGCCCGCAGCGGGTTGCCGGCGGGAGCGGCGGCCACCGCCCGCGCCACCGCCGCCGCCGCATCGGCGCGGCTCATCCGCCGCTCGACGCCGAGCACGCCCAGCAGCGCGCTGCCGATCACGATCGCCGGGGTCAGCTGATACAGCTGCTGCATCGTCTCCGGCGTGTAGCTCGGCATGATCACCTTGATCACGACCGCGGCGATGATCGCGCTGAGGATGGTGAAGGTCCAGACGACCGAGATGACGCCGCCGCGCCGCTCCGGCGCGATCCGCTCGGCGATCAGCGAGTGGTGCGAGTCGCCGAGCATCGCCATGCCCATGCCGAATACGAACATGACGGCGAACCCGTACGCGAATCCGGCCGGCTGCCCGGCGCTCATCTGCTGGGCGA
>JAGWYG010000175.1 GCA_018969485.1 Chloroflexota bacterium | reverse complement strand
CGCGCGATCAGCGACCGGCTCGCGCAGTGCGCGGCGAATGACCGGGTCTTCATCGCGACGACTGGTGGGATGCAGGCGGCAAACGAGCTGATCAACGAGCTGGTTCGCCTGCACGCTGGCAGTCGGGCGCGGGTGAGCGCGCTGGAGGTGCCAGATCGCGATCGCTCAGCGACATCCGGCGCCGACGTCGCGGTCGAGGAAGCATTCCACCCGGCGACTGGCTATCAGGCGCGCTGGCGGGCGCTGGCGCTGGTCGAGCGGGGCAGCCTGCTCGGGGCTTACGGCGCCGTGAGTCATCTCATCGACGCGCCAGGCCAGGAATGGACCAGATGCATCGAACAGCTCGCGCTGTTCGCCGCATCGCAGCCGCTGAGGCCGGATACGACCCTGCCCTTCATTGACGATCCCCGCCTGGCAGTCCGCAGCGCGCTGCGCGTCGAACTGGCGCTGCGCGCCAAGGATATCCCCAGGGCGATTCATGGCACCGTGGCATTCCTCGAGGCGGCAGTATGGGACCACATCGATCGCGACCCACGCCTTTGTCGCATTCATCCATCGGGATGGCGGCTGTACAGGGTCAAAGCTTGGTACGCAGACAGCCTCAATGATAAACAGAAGCAAACACTGCTCCGTGAATGCGCGACGGGATCTGATGAGAAGCGAAAGGCACCATTTGTGCTGAAAGACGCGAATATTCCAGGCGAGTACTGGATCGACACAAGCGTTGCGCCACGTGGTCGCCTGATCAAGCACTTCCTGCCGGGGCAGAAGCACCTCCGTGATTTCAATACTGCGCTTGATACGCCGCACCGTATCAATGAGTTACGCAACGATATTGCCCACGACGAACCCACGCCTCAGCGGATGGCCGAGGCGCGCAACCGGATGGTCGCGGCGGGATTGTGGTCAGCTAACGACACGTCCCTGAGCCAGCCGCTCGTCCAGGGCGTCCTGGCAGAGCTTGGGGTTTGCTCGCCAGGCAACCTGCTCGAGGCGTTGCTGCAGGAGGTGCGGCGTGCCGTCGCTGGTACGACACGGCACTGTGCGCCCAGCCCCTGCGCCGAGTGTGGGGCGCCTGGGCGTCGCCGCGCTCGCGGATCTGACGCATGATAGGTCAACCTGCAGGTGCGCCGCGACCGCGCCCGCGGTCGCGGGATGCCCGATGACGGCGTATCGCGCGTGACAACTGCGAACGCATGCCGGGCGCGGCAGGCGCGGCGATGGGCACCTGTCGCTGCCGACGCTCCGCATGCCATCGCATGCCATGTCGTCCGGCATCACCCGGCAGCATGCGTCGCGCTCCGCGCATGCAGGCGCGCGCCCGCAACGGGTGCATGCCGCCCATCAGTGCTGCATGGAGCAGCGATCCCGGCTGCTGCGGCATCAGCACCCCGGCACGTCCACGGGCTCGCAGATCCCGGATACACCCAGATCATCACAAATGATGATGTCACAGCGCGGCGTCGCCCACTATGATACACAATGGGGCGCAGGCGTGGCGATACACCTGCCATTCCCGCCAGCACCGCATGCCGTGCCGATTGCGGCCATCGCGGCATGATCGACCCGACTGGCCAGAAGCGCCGCGCCATAAATCCGGAACGCGGCCAGATCGTCACGAATGATGATGCCACAGCGCGATTCCGCCCGCTATGATGAAGCTTGGCCATACAGCAGCCCGCCGTCACACGCCAGCCGATGGATCAGCCAGCAGCGCGACTGCCGGCCACTGCACGTGCGGCAGCGCACGCGCGGCGTGGCCATCCGGCGTCGCGGCACACACCCGGTGAGGTGGAATGATTCACGTGATCGTCGCCAGCCCATCACCAGCCGATGCGCTGATAGGCCACATCCTCGACCGTCTCGACGGGCCGTGGTGCACGCACGTCGTCAGCCTGGCGCACGGACGCGAGCGCCCATGTGATCAGCGGGCCGCCGATGCCCTCGAGCACCTGGCGCTCGATGACGATGTCTGGCGGCATGGCACATGGGCGCTGGTAGCACCGGAGGACAGCAGCCTGGCGATCTGCCTGCTGGTCGAGATCTATGGACGCAGCGGCCGTCTGCCGCACCTGATCGATCCACAGCAGCATTGCGACGGCATGCTGGTCGATCTGGCGCAGCAGCGCGCCATCGCCCGATGCCGCCGCATCCGCTGACCGTACCGCCACCGTGTCCGAGCGCGCAACTGCAGGGAGGAGCCACCGCATGTCGATCTTTCCGCGCTACACCGGTCCACTGCTGATCGAACAGGTCGTCGATGTCGGCAATCTGACCGCCGCCTGGCGGCACGTGCGCAGCAACATCCGTCTAGTGCAGCGCGAACACAGCGCCGGCGCCGATCAGGTCACCATCCGCGACTTCGAGGCCGACTGGGTGCGGCAGATGCAGCGACTGACGGCGGAGCTGTGCGATGGCAGCTACCGGCCATTGCCGGCGCGCATCGTGCACATCCCCAAGCGGAGTGGCGGCGAGCGCGCCATCGGTGTGCTCACCATCCGCGACCGGGTCGCACAGCGGGCGGTGCAGCAGGTGCTGCAGCCGCTGTTCGATCCCTACTTCCTCGACTGCTCGTACGGTTCGCGGCCCGCGATCGGCGTGAGTGATGCCATCAACCGCGTCGAGCGGTATGCCGACCAGGGGTTGCGCTGGATCGTCGATGCCGACATCGCCAGCTACTTCGATTCGATTGACCATCAGATCCTGATGACGCTGCTGCGGCATCGGATTCAGGAGCCGGCGATCCTCACGCTGATCCAGCGCTGGCTCGAGGCCGGCAGCCTGCAGCACGACGAGGCGGCGCCGCTGCGCGAGGAAGGCGCCGGGCTCGGCCGGTACGCGGGCCGCGTCGGCGGCGCGCTGCGCGACATGGTGCTGCCCACGGCGGATCGTGGCAGCGACGATGCGTGGCAGGGCTACGATGACGGCGGCCGCGCCGCCACGCACCTGCCGTCGGTCGCGACGCTGGTGGGCCTGGCGCAGGCGGCATGGAGCGGGGCGCGCCAGATGAAGCCGCTGATCGACCGCATCGGCGGGCGCCGCCTCGCGATCGGT
>JAGWYG010000073.1 GCA_018969485.1 Chloroflexota bacterium | reverse complement strand
GAGCCCGTGCGCGAGAGCCGCGAGCCCGTGCGCGAGAGCCGCGAGCCCGTGCGCGAGAGCCGCGAGCCCGTGCGCGAGAGCCGCGAGCCCGTGCGCGAGAGCCGCGAGCCCGTGCGCGAAAGCCGCGAGCCCGTGCGCGAGAGCCGCGAGCCCGTGCGCGAGAGCCGCGAGCCCGTGCGCGAGAGCCGCGAGCCCGTGCGCGAGAGCCGCGAGCCCGTGCGCGAGAGCCGCGAGCCCGTGCGCGAACCCGTACATGACGTCGTGCCGGGCGGCACCGAGGATGACGACGTCTACGAACTGTTGGTACAGGCCGTACGCATCGCCCGCGAGCGTGGCTACGTCTGCAATTTCGGCGCACTCAAGCTCATGATGAAGGAGCTGCTCAACGGCGAGTTCCGCGAGTCGCGATACCGCGACCCCAGCGGCCGGCCGTTCGTCAAGTTCAAGGATTTTGCCCTCGAGGCCGAGCGCCGCGGCAAAGTCCAGGTCTTCACCAGCGGTTCGATGAACGAAGTCTTTCTGCCGGGCGAGGACCCCTACAAGCTCTCGCAGTTCGCCGACGAACTGAAGGTCGACCCACCGACCCGCGAGGAAGTCATCGAGGTGCCGATCGATGGCCGGAGCATCTCGGGCCGCCGCCGCCGCCGCCGCCGGCCGGATCGCCCGGGCGAGCTGGCAGTCGTGCCCGATGAGCTGATCGCGACACCCGCCGACAACGACCAGATCGATGATCCCGAGCAGGAGGTCTTCGAGACGCTGCTGGAGCAGGTCGGTGCCGAGCAGCGCATCAAGCAGGGCGAATCGTCCGAAGACCAGTTCGATGCGCTGGTGAAGGAACTGGTGTTCGGCACTACGACGCCAGACGCGGCGGAGCCAGTCATCGTGCCGCCCGTCGTGGTGGATACGCCGGCTGCGGCCGAGCAGCCGGCGCCGCCGGCGGGTGATGCTGCGCCAGTCGGGGTGGCGGCGCCGGCCGATGGGCTGGCCGTCGCGCGCGCGGCGGCGCCACGCGATGACGATGCGGCGCCGGCATTCCACGAGGACGAATGGAACATCCTGCGCGAGGTGGTCGCGCGTGCCGGGCGGCCGCTGGCGTTCCAGCAGATCCACAACGCGCTGCGTGACGCGCGCAACAGCGCATCGCTGGGCCGTACCAACGAAGAGCTGCGCTCGCTGATCAAGCAGGCGATCAACACCGGCATTCTCGAACGCCTGGGTAAGGGCAGCAACATCACATATCGCCTGGCGGCGTCGGTCGAGTTCAGCGACGGCGATGACCACGCGCCGGGCGATCTCGAGGCGCCGGCCGAGGTGGCCCCGCATGACGCGCCGGGCGATCTCGTGGCCATCGCCGAGGCTGCGCTGCGCACGCTCGATCAGGTGGCACCCCCGGAGCAGCCCGACGGCCTGGCAGCCGCAGCGGGCGACGCGACGTCGGTGGCGGTGAGCGACGAACCGGCCCCGCCGGCGCGACCGGACGACCTGGCGCTCCCGGGCGATGCAGCGCCACAGCCGGTGGCCGGTGATGTCGCGCAGGCACCTGGTGCCCCGCCACGGCCACGCAACCGGCGTGGCGCCAGGGCGCCGGCTGCCGCCGAGGCACCGGCTGCCGCCGAGGCGCCGGCTCCGGCACGGCCACGCAACCGGCGTGCCGCCGAGGCGCCGGCTGCCACCGAGGCGCCGGCTCCGGCACAGCCACGCAACCGGCGTGGCGCCAAGGCACCGGCTGCCGCCGAGGCGCCGGCTGCCACCGAGGCGCCGGCTCCGGCACGGCCACGCAACCGGCGTGCCACCGAGGCGCCGGCTGCCGCCGAGGCGCCGGCTCCGGCACGGCCACGCAATCAGCGCGGCGCCAAGCCACCGGCTGTCGCCGAGGCGCCGGCTGCCGCCGAGGCGCCGGCTCCGGCACGGCCACGACGACGACCGCGGGCAGCCGACGCAACCGACGCGACATGACCGTCGTCAAGATTTGCGGGGTACGGACACCCGACATCGCCCATGCGGCGCTCGACGCCGGCGCCGACATGCTGGGGCTCGTCTTCGCCGCATCGCGGCGGCAGGTCACACCTGCCGCCGCCCAGGCGATCAGCGAGGCGGTACGGGGCCATCCCCGCGGCCCGCTGGTGCGCCTCGTCGGGGTGTTCGTCGATCGCGCCGTCGCGGAGATACGGGATCTGGTGCAGCACTGCGATCTCGACGTCGTCCAGTTGAGCGGCCATGAATCGCTCGCGACGGCCAGAGACCTCGCGCCGCTCACCATCATGCGGGCGGTGCGACTCGCCGGCGATGCCGACGAGGCCGAGTGGCTGGGCATCGATGATCACACCGCGCGTCTGCTGATCGACGCACATGTGCCGGGATCATACGGCGGCGCTGGCATCGTCGCCGATTGGCCGGCGGCGGCGCGGCTGGCGCGGCGGCGCGGCGTCGTGCTCGCCGGCGGATTATCGCCCGAGAATGTCGCCGATGCGATCCGCGCCGTGCGGCCGTGGGGCGTCGACGTCAGCAGCGGCGTCGAATATGATGGCGTCAAATCGGCGACACGGATCGCGGCATTCGTCCGGGCTGTACGTGACGCTGATGTGACGCCTGTGGCGTAGGGTCGGACAGTCGTTCGATGATCCGGGGCGTGGTGCACTACAGCGCGCCGACACCCATATGGCCTGACGTGACATTGATGATACAACGGAGGATACGCGCATGTGGAAGTTCCTGGTCCGACTCCTGGTCCTCGCCGGTCTCGGCGTCCTGGCCTACGCGCTCTACCGGGCGATCCAGCAATATCGCGAAGACAGCGTCTTCGACCAGGGATCAGGCGCACCGGCGGCGCCCGACGCGCCCGATGCACCGGCGTCCAATCGCAGCATCAGCCCCGAGCTACTCGCCATCCTGGCAGATCCCGGCGACAAGGGGCCGGTGGAACTGGTGCGCGATGCCGATGGCCGCGAGTGGCTGGTCAATCGGCGCAACGGATACCGCTATCCGGTTGATGATGGCATCCCGATCATGCTGCTCGAAGAGGGTGAGAAGCATCGCGACGAGGCATTGATCAGCGCCTGAGCCTGATCGGCCGGCCGCCCGCCGGAGCCGGTGGCGTCTGCGCGCCGCACGACACAGCCGGGGCGCGCGATGCGCTCCGGCGCGGCGCCGCTGCATCAGGGGGCGTCACGCCGTGCTGATCACCCCGATCGGCACGCGGCGGCGGGAGTGAGCGGCCGCACGTTTCACCCCGCCATGCCTGCGCCCACGACGCACGGGCGCACCGGGCCCGTGGGCGGCTGCGCCCGTCCAGCAGGCATCGTGCCGGCACCCGCACGCCCGTGGCAGCCGTAGGACGCGCGGAGATCCGTCCTGCCGACGCCGGGGACTTCGGCCGGCGGAACGACGGAACCGGGCACGCCGCACCGTGTGCTATACTGGCTGGGGTGTAGCCATGAGCCGGGGTTCACGCGCCTCAAAGGGGGAGCCATGCGCAGCTTGCGCCTGGTCAGCCAGATCTGGGCCGGAGTACTCCTCGCAGTGACGTTCACCGCATTTGCGGCACTGATCATGTGGCGCATCGTCCTGCCCGCCATCAACCCCACGCCGCGCATCGTCGCCAGCGATCCGGCAGCCGATGCCGGCGATGTGGGGCCGACGGCGCGCATCACGTTGCGGTTCGACCAGCCGATGAATCGCTACGCGACCGCCCGGGCGCTGCGGCTCGACCCGCCGGTACCGTTCGCGGTGGCGTGGGATGCCAGTGCGACCCGGCTGCAGATCATGCCCGCCGCGCCGCTCGCGCCCGCGACGCGCTACAGCATCAGCGTCGGCGCCGGCGCCGTCTCGCGTGGCTTCGCCGCGCTCGGCCAGCCGTGGCACCTGTCCTTCACCACCGCCCCGGCGCCAGTCGTACGCTTCAGCGCCCCCGCCGATGGCACGCAGCGGGTCGCGCTCGACAGCCCGATCGTGCTGCGGTTCTCGCGCGCGATCGTCGCACACGAGGAGCTCTACCGCGAGACGACGCTGCGCGAGCTGCGACTCGAGCCGGCGTCCAGCGGGCGCGCCATGTGGATCACTCCCGACACCGTCGTCTTCTATCCGACCTTTCCGCTGCGGGCAGGTACGCGCTATCGCGCGACGCTCGCCGCCGGACTGCGCGACGTCAACGGCAGCGCGCTGCGTGATCAGCGCACCTGGCAATTCGTGACCGCCATGCCAGAGGTGCGCGATCTGATGCCAGCAGACGGCGCACGGCTGGTCCCACGCGACACACCGATCGCGTTCACCCTGTCGTCGCCGCTGCCACGCGAGCGCATCACCGCGGGGTTCGCCCTGTCGCCGCCGCTGCGCGGGACGCTGGAGGCCCGCACACTCGCCGACGGGAGCCAGCGCGTGCAATTCATGCCGGCCGAACCCTGGCGTGCCAATACCGACTACACGGTGACGCTGGCGCTCGATCCCAATCCCAACGACGGGCTGACAGTCGCATCGGGGGCCACCTGGCAGTTCAGCGCCGCACCGCTGCCCGGGCTGGTGGCGCGCTTCCCCGGCGAAGGCCAGGCGCTGCCGCCCGGGCAGGAGCTGCGGCTCGTATTCAGCACCCCGGTCGATCCACAGGCGCTGGCGCGCCAACTGCGCTTCAGCCCCGCGGTCGCCGACGTCGACGTGCGTGGCGCTATCGATGTGCGCCTGAGCGCCACCCTGACCGCCGCCACCAACTACACGCTGACGATTCCGGCCGACGCCACGGATCTGGCCGGAGTTCCGTTCGGTCGCGATATCACCGTCGCGTTTCGCACCGCCGCCCTGACCCCGGCGCTCGATCTCGCGCCAGAGACGCCGGCGCTGATCGCGGGGTCGCCCGGATTGCCGCTGGCTGTCGCGCTCGAGCACACCAACATCAGCCAGATCGCGCTGGAGCTGTACCGGCTCGACGAATCGGCGGTCCTGCGCGTGATCAACATGCGGCGCGTCGACTGGTCGACGTTCGACCCGAGCCGCTATGGCCAGGTGCTGCTGCGCCGCTGGACGCTGCCGCTCGCTGCGCCGGGCGACCAGCCGACGCGCACCGATGTGGCGATCACGGGGGCGGATGGTTCGCCGCTGGCGCCCGGGCACTACTTCGTGCGCGTCACCACGCCCGAGGGGCCACGCGTCGATGCGCTGGCGCAGCTCACGATGCTGCGTGGCGTGCTCGTCGGCGGCACGCCGACCTGCGTGACGGCGCTCGCCGGCGATGAACCCGCGGCGGCGGCAGTCGTCACGCTGTTCGGCGGCGATACCGCGCTGGCGCGGGGCACCACCGACGAGCGCGGCCTGTGGTGCACCACGCTGCCGGCGGCCGGCAGCGCGCAGTTGCTCAGCGCACTGATCGATGATGGCGACCAGCGCGTGCTCGCGCTGGCGCGCACCAGCAGCATCGAGCCGCCGACGGTGCGGCTGGCGCTGGTGAGCGACCGGTCCACCGTGACGCCCGGTGCGTCGCTGCAGGTCTTCGGCGTGGCCACCGGCGCCACCGCCGCCGCGCCCACCGGCGACGTGACGCTCGCACTCCTGCCCGAGTCCGGTGGGCCGGTCGTCAGCGATGTGCTGGTGCCCCTCGACGCCGACGGCACGTTCCAGGGAACGCTGACCATGCCGCCGTGGCGCGACCAGGTCGGCTGGACTGTACGGGCGAGCTTCGCCGGCGCCACGACGAGCCTGCCGATCGAGATGCATCCGCTCGGGCCGCTCGACGTGACGATCGGGCGTGACGATGCGAGCGGTGCGCTGGTCACGGTGCGCGAGCCGGCGGGCGGGCTGCCGCTGGCGACCGTGCCCGTGTCGTGGACGCTCGAGGCGCGCCCGGTCGCAATCGCAGACGGTGTGACGCAGGTGCATGGCATCGCTCCGGCGGGCACGCGGCGCAGCGGCCGCGCCGTGACCGACGCCGCCGGGCAGTTCGTGATCGCGGCCGATGTGCTGGCCGACATCGACGCCGCGCTGCTGCTGGTCCGGCGCGACGCGGCCGATGAACTGCCGGGCGTCGCCCGGCTGGCTGCGGTGGTGCCGCTGGTCACGCTCGTGCCGCCGACGTCGCTGGCGCGACCGGGCGTGCTGCCGGTCGCCGTGCGCGCCCGCGATGCCGCCGGCCAGCCGCTCGGGCAGCGCGACGTACGCATCGAGGTGCTGCGCGTGCGCACCGGTGCCGGCGTGCCGCCGCGCGAGCAGCGCGTGCAGTATCTCACGCTGCGAACGGACGGCTCGGGCACCAGCGTGGTGAACGCACGCCTCGACGGCGCTGGCGAGTACCGCATTCGCGCCACGGTGCGCGGCACGCCACGGGTGAGCGAAATCACGATCATTGCGCTGGCCGATGACCCGCCACCCCTGGCCGACGTGCCGCCGACGCTGGTCGGCGCACAGCCGCGCGCGCTCGTCGGCGACGTGGGCCGCTGGCTGGTGCGCGGGCCGGCCGACGTGCCGCTGCTGGCGCGCTGGCGCGCCGGTGCGCCGGCGACGCTGGCGGCGCGCCTGGTGCGGAGCGGTGATGTCATCACCGTGCCGCTGACGGCCGATCTGGTGCCCGAGCTCGCCCTCGAGCTCCATCGGGTCGATGCCGCTGCCGACGCCCCCGCCACCACCACCCACGTCACCATCCGGCAGGCCGATGCTGGGCTGGCGCTCGGCCTCGCCGCCGAGCGCGACCGCTATCGTGAGGACGAGATCGCGCAGCTTGCGCTGACGACGCAACTGGACGGCCGCGATGCGCCGGCGAAGGTCTGGCTCGCCGTCGAGCCGCTCGATGGGCCGCTGTCGGATCCGCCCGCCGGATGGCAGACGATCGTCGCGACCGATGCCACCGGCCGGGCGATGGTGCCCGTGCGCCTGGCTGGCATGACGGGACGACTCCGGGTGACGGCGCTGGCGGTGGCGCCGCGCTACCATCAACTGGCGCGCATGATCATCGCGGTCGAGCCGGGCTTGCGCATCGCTCCGCTGGCGCCGGCCCTGGTGCGCGTCGGCGATGTGGCCGACGTCGGGGTGGTGATCGCCAACCCGACGGCAGCGCCGCGTGAGGTGAGCGTGACGCTGGCGCTGGCCGGTGCGAGCGTCGCCGCCGCTGATCCGCTGGGCCGGACGCTGGTGATTCCCGCGGGTGCGACGGTGCCGCTGCGCTGGCGCGCGACCATCGACGCGGCGGCAGCAGTGGCGGCCAGCATCACCATCCTTGAGCGCGAAGGCCCGGTGCGGAACATCACGGATACAATCACGGTGGCGGCGACGGCCGAGCCCGGCGGCGTGCCCGCGGGCGTGGCATTGCACCGCGAGTGCCGGTCGGGTCAGGGCTATGCCGCGGCGGGGCGCCTGAGCGTCGCCGCACTGCTGCACTGCCGGCTGGTGATCGCCGTCACCGAGCCGATCTCGACGCTCACGGTGGTTGATCCACTGCCCGGCGGCGCGACGCTGCTCGACGTCGTGGCGCCGGCCGATGTTACGCTGCGGCGCGGCGCTGCCGGCACGACCATCACGCTCGGCCCTGCCGGCGGCGTGGTGGTGGTCGCCACGACGTATCGCTGGGACATCACCGGCGCGTTTGCGCTGCCGCCACCGGCGGTGATCATCGATGGCACGGCGCGCGCCACAGGTCTGCCGCAGACCTGGATCATCGAGCCGGCCGCGCCGTGATGCCCCCGGCAGACGACGTCTGGAGGATCTCGCTGATGCAGACGCGTGCCTGGGCGTTCGGCATCGCCGTCGCCGTGTGCCTGATGTGGTGCGGCGTCGCAGCACCGCCGGCCCATGCCGCCGTACCGCCACCGCCGGTGCCGCTCGATGGCGCGCCGTTTGGCATCAACAGCCATCTGGCGACGCGCACGTTCGATCTGTCGGTGATGGAGACCGCCGCCGACCTCGTGGCGCAGTCTGGCGCCGGCTGGGCGCGCGAGGATATCCACTGGTTTCGTATCCAGCCACGGCCCGATGTCTGGGACTGGACCTTCACCGACCGCGCGATCGCGCTGCTGCACCAGCGCGGCATCGCCATCGTCGCGGTGATCGGGCATCCCCCGGGATGGGCGACGCCCTGGCCCCATGATGCTGCCGCCGGCGTGTCGTTCTATGCGCCCGATCCCCGCCGCTTTGCCCAGTTCACCGCTGCGGTGGTCTCGCGCTATCGCTCGGTCGTCACACACTGGGAGATCTGGAACGAGCCGGATAATGTCCATTTCTGGAAACCGGCGCCGGACGCCCGCGCGTATGCGACGCTGCTCAAGTGGGCGTCGGCGGCGGTGCGCCGCGCCGATCCGGCTGCCCGCGTCATCCTCGGCGGGATCAATCCGTTCGATACCAGCTTCCTGACGACCGTCGCCGCCGAGGGCGCGTGGCCGTCGTTCGATATTCTGGCGATTCATCCGTATGTCAATCCACGCTCACCGGAACAGGGGCGGCTCGAGCGGGCTGGCGATGCGGTGCGGACGGTGATGGAGCGCTACGGCGCGCGCCCGCTGTGGGTCACCGAGATCGGCTGGTCCAGCGGCGTGGGCGATCGTCAGCCCGACGACAGCATCGACGAACGCGATCAGGCCGACTACCTGGTCCGCGCATTGCTGCTGCTCTGGCAGGCCGGCGTCGAACGGATCTTCTGGTACACGCTGAAGGACGATCCCGGGAATCCCTATGGCCTGATCGCCGAGAGCGATGGCTATCACGACTACTCGCGCCCCAAGCCGGCCTGGCATGCGTTTCGCCACCTCAGTATGCTGCTGCGCGACACATCATTCGTCGGGCTGCGCGATCTCTACCGGCGCGCCATCGTCTTCGATTTCGAGAACCTCGGCAGTTGGCGCGTCGGTGATCAGCCCAATGGCACCCTGACGGCGACGAATGACGCGCGCTTTGCCGGCCGCAGCGCCGCCAGGCTGGCATATCGGTTTTCATCGACGGCGAACGACTACGTCGTGTTTCGCCGCGAGAAACCCATCCCGTTGCCCAGCGGCACGCGCATGCTGGGGATGTGGGTCTTCGGCGACGGCAGCGGCCACGCGCTGAAGGCGTGGCTTCGCGACGACACCGGAGAGATCCTGCAGGTCACGCTGGGGCTGGCCGGCCCGGCCGGCTGGCGCTTCCTCGGGGCGACACTCCCGGCGGTCGTACCGGCATGGGACCGCATCACCGAGGGAGGTGACGGGCGGTTCGGCGAGCGGGTGTGGCTCGAGGCGCTCGTCCTCGATGACCAGCCCGACGGTGCGCGCGGCGCCGGGGCGATCATCATCGACGAGCTCACCGCAGCGCAGGGCATCGAGGCCTACAATCTGCAGCTGCGCGGCGCCGACCGCGACATCGACATCGTCTGGTCGCCGACGCCGCTCACCGTCGCGCTCGCCAGCGCATCGACCGCCGCCACGGTGAGCGCCTGGGACGCTGCGCCACAGCGCATCACCCGCGACGCACGGGGCCAGTTGGTGCTGCGCAGCGGCCCGACGCCCCGCATCATCGAGCATCGGCGCTGACGCGCGTCAGCCAGCCGGCGGCGCGTCGGGCGGATCCTGCGGTGGCGTCAGGCGCACGGTGCGGCTCATGCCAAACTTCATCGTCTTCTGGCCATCGCTCGACAACTGGCCACCCTGCCGCAGGCGGTCCACCTCCTGCTGCATCTGTTGGGCCAGCGCCGCCTCGCCCTGGCTGAGCAGCCGCGTCACCGCGCTCTGCAGCCGGTTCGTCGCCGCCGCCACATCGCCCGCCGCCAGATCCGCCAGCGCGCGGGTCTGCAGGCGGAACGCGCTCACCTTCTCGGCGACGTTCATCACCGTCGGATTCACCACGCGCGCCGCAGCAGCATCCGCGGTGAACTCGAGCACGATCTCGGCGCGCTCGCGCACATCGGTCTGCCCCAGCAGCGGCACATCGCACTGGATCTCGGCCGTCGCAACGCGGTACGTGCCGGCCGCGCGCGGCTCGATGAGCAGCTCCACCAGCACGGCCCGGCCCGTCGCCGAATCGACCTCGCCGAGCGGCACCGTGACGTCGCGCTGCGCCGTCGGCTGGACGCCGAGCTGGGTGATCAGCGGCACCACCTGCCATGCGGCGCGCACCGACACCCCCTGCACCGTCCGCAACGTCAGCACCGCGCGCTGGATGCTGGCCGACTGCGCCTGGCGCACCGCGCCCGCGAAGAACCCGTCGATCTGCTCCGGCGCGCTGATCGCGTCTGCCGTGCCCGATGAGCGGTTGCCCAGCTCGATCAGCAGATCCTCGTTCCAATCGCGGCCGAGGCCCAGGGCAGTGATTGAGACCTGCTGCCGGCCGGCCTCGTCGGCCACCGCGAGGCAGTCGTCCTCACCTTCGGTCTGCCCATCCGTCAGGAGGATCATGCGGCGCAGCAGGCCCGCACGGCTGCGCCCAAGCTGCTCCAGCGCCCGGCTCATCGCCGGCGCCATGCGCGTCCCGCCATCGGCGCGAATCTTGTCGATGCGGCGGCAGATCGCCGCGCCATCACCCACCGTCTCGAGCGGCACATCGACGCGCGTGCGGCGCTCGAAGCTGATCACCGCCGCCATGTCATCGGGCGCCAGCGCGCCGACGGCACGTTTCAGCGCCTCGCAGGCATGCCTGATCTTGGCTCCCGCCATCGAGCCGCTGCGATCGAGCACAAACGCCACGCCCAGCGGCATGCGCAGCTGCGCCGCGCCGGCGCCGGGGCGAACCTCGATCAGCAGCGAGAGCACCTGAGCGACCGCCGCCGCATGGATCTTCGGCTGGCTCGCCGTCGTGCGTAGTTCGACCAGGGTTGTCATTGCGGACTCTCCACGTTTCTCGCGCGGTGCGCGTCGCCCCGGCGCGGCATCGCACCACTCAGCTCGACACGACCTCGATCTCGACCTCGCCGATGCGCACCCGGTCGCCGGTGCGCAGCGGGTGCGCCTGCTGTGCCACCAGTACCGTTCCATTCACCCGGGTGCCATTCTTCGAACCCACGTCGATGATCACCAGATGGCCGTTCTGCCGCTCGATCCGCGCATGGGAGCGCGACACCAGCCCGCGATCCCGTTCGGCCAGGTCGATGTCGGGAAAGTGCTGCCGCGCCGGATCGCGCCGACCCAGCGACGCGGGCAGCCGGTCGAGCTGCTGCTGTGCGACGCCGCGCGGCGAGATGATTCGCACCACGACCGGCCCGCCCTTGGCCAGGCGTGCGCCGCAGTGGGCGCAGAAGCGCGCCTGCGGCTTGATCACATGCCGGCACTGCGGGCAGCGCGACGGCGCAGCCTCGGTGGGCGCGTCGCCCCGCACCACCGGCTGGGCGCGCGTCTCGGCGGCCGACGATGCCGGCGGGATGCGTGGCGGCGGCGCGGGCGCGCGGCGGTATGGATCATCGTAGGCGCCCCGGTAGCATCGCCGCAGCGCCTCGCCGAGCTCGTGGGCCGACTGAAACCGCTGATCTGCCGACAGCTGCATCGCCCGGATGACCACCTGCTCGGTGCTGGCGGCGACCGAGCGGTTCAGCGCCACGATGCTGCCAGCGGTCGGTGTGCTGAGCGGTACCGGCGGCAGGTTCGTCAGCAGATGCAACAGCGTCGCACCAAGCGCGTACACGTCTGAGCGCGCATCAGTCTGCCCGCTGCCGTACTGTTCGGGCGGGGCATACCCTGCCGAGCCCATCGCGACGGTATCCTTCGTCTTGTGGCGTTTATGGAGCCGGGCGACGCCAAAATCCAGCAGCTTGACGATGCCCTCGGGGGTGACGATGGCGTTTGGCGGCTTGAGATCACGATAGATCACTGGCGTCGGCCGGGTGTGCAGGTAGTGCAGCACATCCGCCAGCTGGATGGCGTATCCGAGCGCCTGCTGCTCGGGCATCGGCGCCGCCGCGCGCGTCAGCATCGCCTCGAGCGAATGACCGGGCACGTACTCCATCACCAGCACCGGGCGGGCATGCCACTCGAATGCCTCGGCCAGCACCGGCAGCGCCGGATGCTCCAGCGACCCCAGCAGCTGTCCTTCCTGAACGAACAGCTCGCGGTTTTCGCTCGCCTCGGCGCGCGATACCTCCTCGAGCGGGCGCATCTCCTTGAGTGCCCAGATCGTGCCGTCGGCCAGCCGCTGGACGCGGTAGACCGCGCCCATACCGCCACGGCCGATCAGGTTGAGGATGCGATACGCGGCGACCGTGCCACGCACATCCGAGCCATTGGTCAGCAGATCGGTGCTCATGCGGCCGCTCACCCCCTATCGCGATCGTTCAGCCCCGCTGATGCCGTTCACGGGCGCACAGTACCAGTGTAGCACGAGACGACCGGATTGTGCCGTTCATTCGTCACGAAACCAGCGCGCCTCCAGCGTCGCGAACGCCCCGGCGCGCCGTAGCTGCCCGAGCGCCCGATCGACCTCTGCCGCCAGTTGCGTCGCGTCGGGCGCAAATGCCACCGCCACCAGATCCTCGGTCACCGACGCGCCGATGTCGAGCCGTGGATCGCGCGCGACGGCAGCCACCGCGCTGATCCGGTCGACCAGCACCGCATCGAGCAGGCCATCGGCCAGCGCAGCGCTCGCCGCCGCAGCATCGTCGTAGGTGCGCCGCACCAGCGCTGGCGCGACCAGCGATGGGCGCCGCAGGTACGTGTCGCCGTCCGAGCCAAGCACCACGCCGACCCGCTGGGGATCAGACGATGCGAACCCGCGCCACGTTGCACCACGCCGCACCAGCAGCGTCAGCCCCAGGTCGAGATACGGCTGCGAATAGCGGGTGCGCCAACTGAGCTCGGGGGCGTAGGGCAGCGCCGAGAGCGCCATATCGGCACGCCGCGCCGCCAGATCATCGTAGATCGAGTCCGGCCCGCTCGCGACAAACTCCGCGGTGAGCCCGAGTTGCCCCGCGATCGCCTGCGCCAGCTCAATGTCATAGCCGTACGGCATTCCAGCGCGCAGCCCGGTGAACGGCAGCACCCCGAAGTCCACGGCGACGCGCACCGTGCCACGCTGGCGGGCTCCCGCCAGCACCATGTCGAGCCCGCCGCCCGCGACCGTCGGCCGGCACTGCGTGAGGCCGACGATCAGCGCATACCCGATCAGGATCAGCCATGCCCGCCACGCACCAGGATTCTGGCCATAACGTCTCATCATCCGCTCATCCAGCCATTTGATTCTGTCATGCTGCCTCAGTATACTATGACGGTATGGTGCACGGCAGATGACGAAGCATGAGGGATGCGCGATGCACGCTGGTCGAGAAACCCAGTCGACGCCCGGTTCGGCGATCTACCAGGCAGGGACGCCCGTCGTGGCCCCCGCCCCCCCGCGCGTCGGCGCGGTCGGCATGCTGGCGCGCCTGCTGCGCCTGCTGGTGCGGCGTCTGCTGCGCCTGACGTTCATCATCGGCGGAGCGCTGCGGCCATACGCAGCGATGCTGGTCGTCGTCGCCATGGCGCTCGGCACCATCGGCTGGCTGGCATGGCAGCTCTGGATGCCGGCGCCCGGCACCGCGGCCAGTTTCACGCGGGCCGAGTCCATCGCGCCGATCGCCTCGGTCGAGCGCTATCTCGACGCGCGGCGCAGCTTCGACGCCGACGCCATGTGGGACACCTTCAGCACCAGTTTCCAGACATCGCAGCTCAACATGGGGGCCACCAAAGCCACGCTGCAGGCCCAGGCCGACAACGAACGCTCGATGGGCGTGACGTATGGCCGCGTCAACTACATCGGCGGCATCCCGACACAGGATGGCGGCACGATGTACTTCTACGCCGTCGACATCACCGTGCAGAGCCAGAAGCTGACCGTCTCGCTGGTCTTCGAGGCCGATGCACAGGGCAAGATCGAGAACGTGTCCTCGCCGCTGAACCGCTTGGGCAGCAACTGAGCAGGAGGTGATCCATGGCACTTGAACCAGTGCGCCCCGAATCTCGCCCGACGTACCGCGATGACGTCGATCGACAGCTTGATGCACGGATCGATGCCGCGCTCCACCGCTGGCCATGGAAGGTCCGCCGGTTCTTCTGGCGCATCCTCATCGTCCTGGCAGTGCTCTGGCTGGCATCGCTGCTGCTGCCACAGGCGGCGACGTTCCTGACCACATCCGACATGGGTTCGGTGATCATGCAGGTGCTGGTCACTGCCTCGTACCTGTTCTTCTTCATCGGCTTCCAGTTCTTCCTGATGTTCTACTTCATGGGCCGCACCCGCATCTACTGGCTGAAGCCGGGTGAGACGGGTATCAGCTTCAAGGATTACAAGGGCAATCCCGAGGTGCTCGAAGCGGCGCGGCGGATCGTCACGCTGCTGAAGGGTGCCAAGGAATTCAAGGAGATGGGCGGCGAAGTGACGCGCGGCGTGCTGCTCATCGGCCCGCCGGGAACCGGCAAGAGCTACATGGCGCAGGCGATCTCGACCGAGGCGGGCGTTCCGTTCGGCTATCTGAGCGCGCCATCGCTCACCTCGGCCTGGATGGGCATGGGCAACATGAAGGTCATGCTGCTCTACCGCAAGGCGCGCAAGCTCGCCGCCGAGTACGGCGCCTGCGTGCTGTTCATCGACGAGATCGACGCCATCGGCATGGCGCGCAGCGGCTCGATGGCCGGCCAGGGCGGCATGGGCTTCGCCGGCAGCAGCGACGGCGCGGCGCCACGCCCGATGATGATGGGCATGGGCATGGGTGCCGGCAGCGGCCTGCTCAACGAACTGCTCATCCAGATGGATCCGCCTCCCCACGAGCAGACGCTCTGGGGCAAGGTGCTGCGCTTCTTCGGCATGCGCGACCGCAAGCGCGCCGAGATGCCGCCGGTGCTCACGATGGCGGCGACCAACCTCTCCGAGACGCTCGATGCCGCGCTGCTGCGCCCGGGGCGCTTCGATCGCAAGATCGCGGTGGATCTGCCCGATGCCGACGGCCGGCGCGAGATCATCGAATACTACCTGAATAAGGTCAGGCACGAGCCGATGCCGCTCGACCGCATGGTCTCCGATACGATTGGCTATACGCCGGTGGCTGTGAAGTTCGTCATCAACGAGGCGGTCATTCATGCCCACTTCGATGGCCGTACGTCGATCACCTACTGGGATTTCACCATCGCCCGCGAGATGCACGAGTGGGGGCTGCGCCAGCCGATCCGCAACATGAGCTACGAGGATCGCCGCCGCATCGCCTACCACGAGGCTGGCCACGCCTATGCGATGGTGAAGCTGTACAAGCCGGACAAGGCCCGTCTGAACAAGGTGACGATCATTCGCCACGGCGGAGCACTCGGCCTCGCGGCGCCCAAGCCGGTCGAAGAGACCTACACCTCGACCAAGGCTGAGCAACTGGTGGATATCCAGGTGTCGCTGGCCAGCCGCGCCGCCGAGGAGATCTTCCTGGGCGTGCAGATGACCGGGGTCACCGGCGACTTGCGCCAGGCGACGATCCGCGCCGCGCTGATCGTCGGTGCGTTCGGCATGGATGACAGCTTCGTGTCGTATCTGCCGACAGGCTACGACGGCCTGCTGCGCGCGGCGACGAGCGGTGAGCTGAAGTCGCGGGTCAACCGCATCCTCAACGCCGAGTACGCCAAGGTCAAGGAACTGATCGAGCACAACAAGGAGGCGGTGATCGCGATCGCCGAGGCGCTGATCCTGCGCAACGAACTGACGGACATCGACGTCAACGAGATCCTGGCGCGCGTCGAGGCTGAGCACCCGTTCGTGGACGGCCGCGAGGCGAAGCCGCGCCAGTCGTTCGGCTTTGGCTCATCGCGCGCGCTGCCGGAGCCGCCGAGCGTCAGCCGGCGCCGCGAGGGGCCACGTTCGTCGGGTGATGCGCTGCCGGTGCCGAGCGCCCGCCGGCCGAATGCGAGCCAGGTGGATGAGCCGCAGGCATTCGACGACGACGAGTGAGTGACCGGGGTCGCTGTGGGGCCGTCGGTGTGGCAGGCACGTGGTGCCGCCCGCCGGCAGCCCCGCGGCGCCTGTGGCCATGCGGCGTGGCGCGAGCCCGCGTCTCGCCTGGCCGCTGCCCCCACCGGCGAGCCGCCTGCGCCCTCCGCCCGCTGTCCGATACCCCCCGCGGCGCACGGCAGCGCCGTCGGGCGGGCGGCCCGCAGCACCACGCGCCCCCGCTGCGGGTATAATAGGCCCGTGCCGGAGTGGCGAAATGGCAGACGCTGCGGTCTTAAAAACCGCTGGGGGCAACCCCATACGGGTTCGAGTCCCGTCTCCGGCACCACGCACCTCGCGACAGCCCGACAGCGCGGTGTGGTTGAAGCCAGCCACGGTGCGACCGCTGCGGTTGCGGGCGCCAGGCGCCGCAGTTGGCCAGGCTCGCCGCGTCTCCCAACCCCCGGAACGGCGGGGACGGGAGGCGGTGTCACGCGCAGCCACGAATGCGTGGGAGGGCAAGGTTCCATCCTGTGTTTCCGCCTCCTCGCTTCGTTTCGGTGGTAGGGTTGAACAGAGACGCATAGGGCAAGGTCTTCCGATCCGCCCTATGCACGTTGTGGTGCCATCGCTCATCGGAGCATATCGCCCCGGGAGCCGGCGGCTGCGCCAGTTCGTGAGGCTGGGGGCAGCGCCTGCCGTGATACGACGAGAAGTGCGATGAGCGTTGATCGCAACGCCCCCTGCCCCTGCGGCAGCGGCAGGAAACTCAAGGCGTGCTGTCTGGCAACCA
Organism: Chloroflexota bacterium; assembly: GCA_018969485.1. Lineage (GTDB taxonomy): Bacteria > Chloroflexota > Chloroflexia > Chloroflexales > Roseiflexaceae > CAIQIY01. The sequence continues at coordinate 2,273 of JAGWYG010000073.1, read as the reverse complement.
TCGCGGCCGCTGTCCAGCAGGCCAACGAGTCCCTGGCCAGCGATCGCCTACTGGCTGGTTTTCCGGGAGACACCACGTCACCATCCGCCTGAGCCGGCCCCCGCCAGCCCCGAGGAGGCCGCCCGCGAGGAGTTGTGGGCGGTCTTCGAGGCAACTGACGTCGCCGAGCAGATCGCCCTGTTCCGACGCGCCCTGGCCGATGGTCTACTCGACGACGGGTACGCCTACGATCTGCTCGCCCTCGTGCGCGAAACGGCAGGCCGCGTGGTGCGGAGTGCGCTGGCGGAAGAACTGCGAGTGATCCGACCTCTGCGTTCGCGGCGCCGTCTCCGATCGGAAGTGACGGGTTACCGACGGCTCGCTCGACCAGTTCGACCGGCTGCCCGCGCTCGCCGTCGCTCTGGTCGAAATCGTGGTCGACGATCTGGAATGCTGCTCCCGCTCCCACGAACGCATGGCCTGCTACGGCCACCTGGCATTGCTCGCCATCCCATGGCGCAGGCCCGGCCAACCGGTGTGTACGCCCGCTGACGCAGGCTGGGCAGGGCCGCTCGATCGCTGGTCAGCGCATCCCCGCACCCTCACGCAACAGCGCAATTGACAACAGCATTCGATGAGCCGTACAATGCCGTCTATCGTATGCGGCAATGCCAGGCGGCGTGGTACCGAACACGGGTCGTTGCGCCTCACCGCTGCAATGCTATCCGGCGTGACGAGGCCACCCGTGGGCGCGGATCGGCAATCCTGACAGGTGCTTGCCCGCTGGGGGCAACAGGGGCTATGTGCAACCATCAGGCTCCTGGCCAGCAGAGCGCGGGCGCGTGCGGCTTACAGCTTGGCACAGACGGACTTCCATCGTCGGTGTCTGATCGCGCTCCGTCGCCCTGCTCCCGGCAGCGGACGCCGGTCGCCCGCGAGCAGGGCCGGAGGCAAACTGCATCGGCGTTTCAACCGGATCATCCCTCCGCTGCGAATGAGCCAAACTGTACCGGTTCGGCCGCACGCTCCCGGCAATGACTGTACGAGGTCCTGATGAATCACAGTGATATCACGATCTGTCACCTTACGTCGGTACACCCCCGTAACGATACCAGGATATTCCTCAAGATGTGCCGATCGATCGCCGCTCATGGGTACAACACTGTACTGATCGTTGCCGACGGTCAAGGCGACGAGTCTGTTGCCGGTGTACATATCTACGACGTTGGAGCACAACCAGGCAGGCGTCTTCAACGGATGATTCAGACTACCAGGCGGATATTTCGACGCGCTGTACTTGTAGATGCAAATATCTACCATATTCATGATCCAGAGTTAATTATTACCGGATTGCAACTCCGACGTCGTGGTCATCGTGTTATTTTTGATTCTCACGAAGATGTTGCGGCTGACATTCTGGACAAAACATATCTAGCATCGCCACTCAGAAAAAGTATTTCTTTTCTCTATAGCGTATTTGAACAGATCAGTTGCAAGTATTTTGATGCAATAATCGGTGCAACGCCTTGGATTCGTGATAAACTACGCGTAATCAACCCAAATACATACGACATAAACAATTATCCAGTAATTGATGAGTTCAATGATTGCGTGAACAGCGACTGGAGCAATCGCCATTTGAGTGTGTGTTATATTGGTGGTATTTATGAAATCAGTGGCGTTGTAAATGTAATTCATGCGGTGGATTTATGTAATTCAGCTGTAACATTCGACCTCGCTGGTCATTTTACGAGTGAAGTGCTTAGAGATAACATTCAACAATACAAAGGGTGGAGTAATGTCAGATATCATGGATATTTACGTCGATCTGAAGTTGTTCAGCTGATGTCTACTTGCCGCGCAGGGATAGTAACATACAAGCCAGCGGCGAATCATATTGCTGCCCAACCAAATAAAATGTTCGAGTATATGTCTGCTGGAATCCCGGTGATTGCCTCGAATTTCCCTCTATGGCGTAGTATTATTGAGGACAATAATTGTGGAATTTGTGTTGATCCACTGAATCCCAATGAAATTGCAGCAGCAATCGATATCATCATCACTGATGAGTATCATGCTCGACAGATGGGTGAAAATGGTAGAAAAATGATTTTAGAGCGCTATAACTGGGCTGCTGAAGAACGTAAACTACTCAATATTTATGAAAATTTGTTGGGAGTACACTGATGTGTGGCATTTTTGGTGTCGTTGCTCATGCACATGCAACACCTGATAGATGGGATTCTGCCAAAACGATTCAGATCCATCGTGGCCCAGATGGCCAGGGGGAGTGG
>JAGWYG010000174.1 GCA_018969485.1 Chloroflexota bacterium | reverse complement strand
CCGTGCCGCTGCCCACCGGCAACCCGCGGGCGCGGGTGGTACCGGGCTGTGGTGAGCAGCGAATCGTACCTCCTTCTGGCGGAGCGCTCAACGCGCCGTCAATGCATGCCTGCACCCCAACCTCGCGGGTTCGCGGGTGCCGGCATCTTGACAGGCTGTGACCAATCATGCTATGGTATGTAGCAGGAGCTGCTTCCCGGAGACTGCCGTGCACACAATCACCGATGCTCACGTTCATCTGTGGGATCCGGCACGATTTCCGATCCGGTGGATCGCCGGTCATCGTACGCTCGACCGTGCCTACACCATCACCGACTACTGGCAGCACGTCGACGGCCTGCCGGTCGATGCGCTCATCTACGTGCAGGTCGATGTGGCACCGGCATATGGCCTGCTCGAGGCGCACGATATCGCCGCAGCCGGGCGCCGGGAGCCGCGGCTGGCCGGCATGGTCGCGTGGGCACCGCTGGAAGATGGCGCCATAGCCCGCAGCTATCTCGACGCACTGGCCGCCATCGGCCCGATGGTCCGGGGCGTCCGGCGCATTCTGCAGGGCGAGCCCGATCCGGCCTACTGCCTCCAGCCCGAGTTCGTCGCCGGAGTGCACGCCCTCGCGGACTATGGCTGGTCGTTCGATCTGTGCATCAATCACCGGCAGCTTGCTGCAGCGACGGAGTTGGTGCGGCGCTGCCCGCAGGTGCAGTTCATCCTGGATCACATCGCCAAGCCCGACATCCGTGCCCGACGCCACGATCCCTGGCGTGCGCAGCTGGCGCAGCTCGCCGAACACCCCAATGTCGTGTGCAAGATCAGCGGTGTGATCACCGAAGCAGATCACCAGCACTGGACCGCCGACGAACTCACGCCGTACATTGATCATGCGCTGGCATGCTTTGGCGGGGATCGTGTGATGTTTGGCAGTGATTGGCCGGTGCTGCTCGAGGCGGCATCATTCCGCCGCTGGATCGAGATCGTCGACGATCGGCTTCACCGGCATTCGGCTGCGGCGCACGAGCAGTGCTGGTCGGCGACCGCGCGAAGGGTCTATCGACTGCCATGACATACTCCACGACCAACGCCTGGTGGCGTCCGCTCAACATCGAGCGCCTGCCAGTCGGCAACGAGAGTTCGGAACAGGCAGCGCTGCGCCATGTGCTCTCCCGGCTGGGCGACTACGCCGAGCTGCTGGTGCGCCCGCTGCAGGTACGGCCGACGTCCGCCGCCATCACCGAGGCGACCGTTCATCGCGTCCGGGTGCGCATCAGCACGCCCACCGCCAATGTCACGCTGGTCGTCTCGCCGAGCGGTGAGCTGACGAGCGATGTGTTCTTCCTGCGTTCGCTGACGCGTCACAACGTGCGCGTGCCGCAGCTGCTCGCCCACGATCTGACGTGCGCTGCGGTACCATTCGGCTACCTGATCCACAGCCATTCGGCCGGCGTTTCGCTGGGCACCGTCAACGAACCGACGGCGCTTCAGCTGGCTGCGCGCCAGGTTGGCCGCCAGCTACGCCACATCCATACGGTAGCCGCGCCACACTACGGTGCTCCGGCGGTGTCGGGGCGCTGGTCGGGGCGAACATGGGTCGAGGTCGTCGACCGCTGGTTGACGACGACGCGGCGCGCCGAGTATCTGGCGCGCATTCTCGATGGCCCGACGTTTGATCGGCTGCGCGCTGCGACGATCCATCACCCGGAGTTTGCCGAGACGTCGCCACACGTCATTCATGGCGCATTGAGCCCGGCGACGGTGCTGGTGACGCGCAGCGAGCAGCTGGTGCTCGAGGCGCTGATCGATCCGGGGCCGATTGTCGGGGGCGATCCATACTTCGACCTCGCGCTGGCGCTCACGCCCAGCCAGCCGGCGGCGTTCCGTCGTGGTGTCTTCGAAGGGTACACCGCGGGCGGCTCGCCGGGTGATGCCGCGCTGCGCCGGCTGCAGCGCATCCAGCTGCTGCTGAACGCCAGCGACATCGGCTTGCATGGCGATGCCGATGCAGTGCAGCAGCTGCCCGATGCCGTGATGATGGCCCTCATGCGACTGGGCGGCTGATCGGGAGCGGGCTGGCGTCCACCATCGACGCGAGGGCGTGCTGCCTGCGGTGGCCGTACGGGCGCGTCAGTCGCGGTCCGGCGTGGTATAATCAGGGTACTGTCGTGAACGTCCTGCGAGCGTCATCCCCGACGCCCGCCATGTCTGGAGGGTTGCGCATGCCCGCTCGCCCATCATCGCCCCGCCGCCAGCAGCGCCGCCCGCGCCCGCGCCCCGAGGCGCAGCCTGTTCCGGCGAGCGCCCGGGCAGTGGCAGCGGCGAGCGTCGAGCCATCGACGGCCGTGCCGGCGACGGCCGAACCACCGGTCACCCGGGCGCGCCGTGCCGCACGCCTCGCCGCGGAGCACGTCGATTACACCGCCGAGCATGCGATCGCGCGCCGCGACCTGAGCCGTATCGCGCTGCTGAGCGTGGTGCTGGTCATCGCAATGCTGGCGCTCTGGCTCTCCGGCGTCGTCTGATCCTGCCCCCGGCGGCCGGGCCGTGACGCCGGTGCGCTGTGGACACCGGGCGCGATGCATGGCAGCCGGTACATGCCGTGTGGTCGGCGTTGGTGCTGGTCACCGGGTGCGGCCCGCGCCGATCCCGTGCCCACCAGCCGCGCTCCCACGAGTGGCGTCGCTGGCGGAGCGCCGGGGGCATGGCCGATGCGTGGCCCCGCATCCATTCGCGCGACCACGCGGGTGTGCGCCGGCGGCGCGCAGCCCGGGCTTTGCTGCGGCATTGGATCACGTCGGCGAGCGCGGCGGTGGCGGGTAGCTCAGCGGCGTGGCTCGCGGGATACCCTGGTGTCGCGCGCCGCGCATGGCTGCGTAACGGCGCGTTGCGCGGCGCGAGCGACCGGAGCCATGGGCGGCTGCTGCGCCCCGTGGCCCCGGTCGATACGTCCGGCGTCGCTGCATGGCTGGCGCCCGCATGCCGGGAGCTCAGGCGTCTTCGCCGTAGATCCCGTTGATCAGGCTCGGCTGCTTCGGCGCACGCCGATCCGCGCGACGACGATCGGCGGCCGCCTGATGCTCCTGGCCGGTGCGCAGCCGCCGCATGAACCGATCGACCCGACCGGCAGCGTCGACGACGCGCTGCTCGCCGGTGGAGAGGCA
>JAGWYG010000072.1 GCA_018969485.1 Chloroflexota bacterium | reverse complement strand
CGTCCCCCGCCCCTGCGTGCCTTCGTGGCTTCGTGTGATCTCGTCCCCCGCCCCTGCGTGGCTTCGTGTGAGACCATCCCCCGTCTCCGCGTTCGGAATGCTGTATAATCGGCCATCGTCGCGATAGACAGGAGACACACGATGACGAGTGGAACCCCGCCGTGGCAGGCGCCATTGGCCAGCGCCGGAGGGACGCCGAGCGTCAGCCGGCCGCTCAACCGCTACAAAGGCGCCGCGTTGATTGGCGATGACGAGAAGCAGGCCGTACTCGAGGTGCTCGACAGCCAGTCGCTGTTCCGCTACTACGGCCCGCGGCCGTTATTCAAGGTCGCGGCGTTCGAGCAGGGATTCGCCACATTCCTCGGCGTGCCACACGTCCTCGGCGCCAGCAGCGGCACTGCCGCACTGCGGCTGGGCCTGGCCGGGCTGGGCATCGGCCCCGGCGACGACGTGCTGGTGCCGGCGGTGACGTTCATCGCGTCGGTCGGCGCGATCGTCGCGGCGCGCGCCCGGCCGATCTTCGTCGAGGTCGATGAATACATGCAGCTCGACCCGGCAGACCTCGAGCGGCGGCTGACGCCGCGGACGCGGGCGATCATGCCGGTGCATCTCAACGGCGTGTGCGCCGACATGGACCCGATCATGGCGTTCGCGCGCCGTCACGGGCTGCGCGTCATCGAGGACGCCGCGCAGTCGTGTGGCAGCTACTACGGCGGGCGCCACGTCGGCACGATCGGCGATGTCGGCTGCTTCAGTTTCCAGCTTGAGAAGAACATCACCAGCGGTGAGGGCGGCGCGCTGGTCACCAGCGATGACGAGGCCTTCCGGCGGGCGGCGATCTACTCCGATCAGGGTGGCCAGTTCTGGACGTCCCACGCCGGCGTGCGCGACAACTACGGCGGCCAGCCGGTGATCGGCGAGAACCTGCGGATGAACGAGATCACCGGCGCGATCCTGCAGTGTCAGGTGGCGAAGCTGACGCCGATCCTCGAACGAATCGAGCGCAATACCGGCATCGTGCGCGAAGCGCTCGGCGAGATCGACGGGCTGACGCTGCCGCCGCGCGTGCCGCAGCGCGACCGTCATGCGCTCGGCGTCTTGCTGTACGCCGATGATGCCGAACGGGCGACGGCGCTGGTGCAGGCGCTGCAGGCCGAGGGTGTGCCGGCGGCCAAGGTGTACGGCGGTCAGCCGGTGTATGCGGCGCGCCAGATCCTCAACCAGTGGACGATCGCCGGTGGCTGTCCGTTTCACTGCCGCGAGGCATTCCCCGAGCCGGTGCGCTACGAGATGGGCATGTGCCCGCGGACCGAGGACCTGCTGGCGCGCGCGGTCGGCATCGGCGTGGGGCCGTTCTACAGCGAGGAAGACCTCGACGATATCATCACCGGGGTGCGCAAGGTGGCCTGGCATCTGCGCTGATGCGCCTGGCCGGCGGTGGGCGCGGCGGTGTCTGGGGCGCCGCCCGCGCCTGCATTGAGGAGTGATGGCAGAAGCCCTGCAGCAGGCGCCATACGGCGCCTGGCGCTCGCCGCTGTCGGCCGAGCATGTCGCGACGGCCAGCGTACGCCTCGAGCAACTGCGCCTCGACGGCCCGACGGCGTACTGGTGCGAGAGCCGCCCCGACGACGGCGGGCGCAGCGTGGTCGTGTGCCATCGGCCCGGCGCCGTGCCGGCCGACCGGACGCCGGCGGGCTTCAGCGTGCGCACGCGGCTGTACGAATATGGCGGCAACGCCTACGCCGTCCACGAGGATGTCATCTGGTTCGTCAACGATGCCGACCAGCGGATCTATCGCCTGGACCCCGGCGCGGCGCCGGTGGCGCTCACGCCGTCCGACGGCGAGACGCGGCACCGCTACGGCGATCTGGTGGTCGACCCGCGCCATCGGCGGCTGCTGTTCATCCACGAGATCCATGCGCCCGCTGGCGCAGTGCAGCACAGCATCGCGTCGCTGCCGCTGACGGGTGGCGTGCCCCACACGCTGGTGAGCGGCGCAGATTTCTACGCGGCGCCGCGGCCGAGCCCGGCAGGCGACCGGCTGGCGTGGCTGGCGTGGCACGATCCGCACATGCCGTGGGACGCCGCCGCCGTCTGGCTGGCGACGCTCGATGCCGCCGGCCAGCCGCACGACGCACGCCAGGTGGCCGGTGGCGTCGGCGACGCTGCCGCCCAACCGACCTGGTCGCCCGCCGGGGTCCTGCACTTGGTAGCCGAGCGGAGCGGCTGGCTCAATCTGTATCGCTGGTCGCCCGCCGGGGCGCTGCCGCTGGCGCCGTGCGACGCCGAGTTTGCGCCCCCGCTGTGGAATGTGGGCCTGTCGAGCTATGGCTGGGCCGACGATGGCGCGCTGATCTGCAGCTGGATGCACCACGGCCGCTGGTTGCTCGGCCGCGTGACGCCTGACGGTGGCGTGCAGCCCTTCGAGACACCGTGGGTCACGATCGACCAGGTCCAGGTGCATGGCCGCAGCGCGTGGGCGATCGTGAGCACGCCCGTCAGCCTGCCGGGCGTGGCGCGCCTCGACATCGACACCGGCTCCTGGGTGTATCTGCGCCCGCCGGCGCCGCTGCCCTGCGATGCTGCCATCATCAGCTGCGCTGAGCCACGCAGCTTCGCAGCCGACGACGGCACGCTGGCGCACGGGTTCTTCTATCGGCCGCACCTGCCCGGCTGGCGCGCCCCGGCCGACAGCCGGCCGCCGCTGCTGGTGCTGGTGCACGGCGGTCCGACACTGTGCGCCACGCCACACCTGCGCCTCGCCACCCAGTACTGGACGACGCGCGGATTTGCGGTGCTGGACGTCAACTATGCTGGCAGCACCAGCTTCGGCCGGGCCTATCGCGAGCGCCTGCGGGGCGCGTGGGGCATCGCCGATGTCGCCGATGCTTGTGCCGGCGCCCGCGCGCTGGTGCACGCCGGGCTGGTCGATCCGGCGCGCCTGGCGATTGCCGGCGGCAGCGCGGGCGGGTTCACCGCGCTCAGCGCCCTGGCCTTCACCGATGTCTTCCATGTCGGGGCGAGCTCCTACGGCATCAGCGACCTGGCGGCGCTGGCCCAGGACACGCACAAATACGAGGCGCACTACACCGACCAGCTGATCGGCCCGTATCCAGCCGCCGCCGAGCGCTACCGTGCGCGCTCGCCGCTATACCACGCCGCCGCGATCCGCGCGCCGGTGATCTTCTTCCAGGGGCTCGATGACGCCATCGTACCGCCCGACCAGACCGAGCGGCTGGTCGCGGCATTGCGCGCCCGTGGCGTCCGCAGCGCGTATCTCGCATTCCCCGGCGAGCGGCACGGCTTCCGGCGGGCCGCGACGATCGCCCGGGCGCTGCGCTGCGAGTACACGTTCTATGCCGGTCAGTTCGGCATCGATAGTGGCGAACCGCTCACCGACGACGATCTGCAGGCGCTCGTGGGTCGCGATTGAGGCAGCGGCGCGGCCCGGCGGGCCGTGCCGCCTGACGGGGCGACGCGCAGCGCCCACGCGCGCTATACCGGCCGGCGGGCGCGCACCGGCCGTGATTGAGGCAACTGCACGTCGGCGAGACCCAGCGCCGCGGCCAGCGCCGGCCGTGGCGTCAGGTCCGCGACGATGACGGCAGCATCGCGGGCGCGGTGCTGCCGGCGGCGGCGTGCGTCGACGCCACCGCGCTGCTCGTCGAGCGCCAGCGCCAGGCTATGGGCGCCCAGCCCGCGCGCGGCATCAAGTTCGACCGCGCCATCGCCGACCACCAGCAGCTGCGCCGGGGCCACGGCAGTGCGCTCCAGCAGCCCGGCGAGGATCGCCGCCTTCGAAAACCCGCCGGCAGCGCCGTCGGGCGCCCAGATGCCCAGTTCGAAGCTGTCGGCCAGGCCCAGCGCCTGTGCCTCGGCGAGCACAGCCGCACGGTCGGTGCCGCTCACCAGCGCCAGCGCCACCCCGGCATGCCGCAGCCAGTCGACGAACGCCGCGGCTCCCGGAACCATCAGCGAGGCACGGTCGCGCGTGCCGGCGCGCAGCTCGGCCAGGCGCGCATCGATCGTGTGCTGCAGCGCCGCCAGGTACCGCGCCTTCCAGACGGCGGCGTCCGGCGATGCCGCCCCAAGCCGGCCGAGCCGCGCGACCAGCCAGGCCATCTGCTCCAGCGTCGGCCGGCCGGTCGTCCGCTCGATCATCGCCGCGACCAGCGCCGCCCGCCGCGGCGCGACATCGCCGGCGGCATCGAGCGCCGCCAGCAGCATGTGCGCCATCGTCTGCTGCCATCCGGCGCGCACCAGCGACAGCGTCCCGTCGAAATCGAGCGCCGCCAGCCGTGGCCGCTGCGGCGCCGTCCGGCGCGTTTCGACCAGCAGCGCCGCGCGCATCACGCGGCATCCCAGCGCGCGAGGATCTCGGCGGCGCTCGCGGTGCCCGTCGTGCCGAGCTTGCGGATGGTCACCGCCGCTGCCAGATTGCCCAACTGCGCCGCCTCGAGCGGATGGGCGCCGCTCGCCAGCGCCGCGCCGATCGCCGCCATCGCGCTATCGCCGGCGCCGACGATGTCGATCGGCTGATACACCGGTGGCGCCGGCACATGGCGCGCCGCACCGTCGCTGGCCACCATCATGCCGTCGCCGCCCAGCGTGACGAACGCGACGCGGCCGCTGTGCCGCGCCACCTCGAGCGCGGCGTGGCGTGCGCGCTCGAGCGGATCGTCGCCGATCGCCTCGGGCGCGAAGGTGGCGCTGGCCTCGGCCAGATTTGGTTTGAGGATGAGGCCGCGGAACAGATGGATGTTGGCGCGCGAGTCGACCAGCACCGGCAGGCGGGGCGAGCGGGCCGCCAGCCTGGTCAGCGCCTCGCGGACCGCCTCGGTGATCACGCCGGCACCCGGCTCGGGCACCTGATCGGCGACGTAGATGACGTCGGCCGACATCATCATGCGCTTCAGGCGCGCGATGAGCTGCTCGCTGATGCCGGCCGGCAGCGGCGTGCGGCTGCGCACGTCGAGGCGCTCCAGCTCGCGTGGCACATCGCCGGCGCCGCCCCGCACGATCGGCTTGATGTACGTCGGCGTGCGGCGCTCGGGCACGGTGATCAGGCCGTCGAGGCTCGCGCCCAGCCGCGTCAGCCCCTGGCGCAGCTCATAGCCATCGCCGTCGTCGCCCACCACACCGACCAGCTGAACCGTCATCCCCAGCGCGCGCAGGTTCGCGGTGATGGTGCCGGCCGCTCCCGGCGCAGCCTGCACCGCCGTCACCTGGTGCGCCGCCAGGCCGGTCTCGAGCGAGCGCTCACACAGCGACTCATCGATCTCGAGGTAGCGATCGAGGAAGATATCGCCGATCACCACCGCGCGCAGGCGACTGCAGCGATCGAGCAGGGTCGCCAGTCGGTCACGTTCCATCGCGCGCCCCCGTGTGCAGCAGGCGGTACAGCGTCGGCAGCGTGGCCCGGTGATCACCACAGACATAGTGGCTCTCGCCGCCATCGCGCACAGTGCGCACCAGGATCGTCTTGAATGGCCGATAGTAATACGCCGGGTCATCTTTCGCAGCTTCGCGCTGGCGTTCGTCGGGCAACGGCACCAGATCGAACACGCCGGTGGTGAAGCGCGCGATGCGGCGCCCCTCCTGCGCGGCGACGTTGCGCGCCATCGCGAGCGCCTTGAGGTAGACCTCGGGGCCCATCACCGCGCTGCCGACGTTGAGCAGCACACCGCCCTCGAGCTGCGCGACCGCGTGGGTGAACACCAGGAAATCGGTGTATGACGCGGCGCCGTAGGCCGCGCCGTCGGCATCGGGATGCTGGTGAATGATGTCCTGGCCGATGCTGAGATGCACCGTGACCGGCACGCCGTGGCGAAAGCCGGCGGCGAGCAGGCTGAGGTCGAGCCAGGGGGGCGCGGCGTGCTGCAACGCCCGGCCGACCGCCTCGCCGATGCCCAGGCCTTCGGCGGCGGCGGCGCTGATCAGCGCGTTGAGCTGGCCGGTCTCGCGCCACAGGCCGAACTGGCCATCGTGGATGTAGCGCGCCACGCTCTCGGTGGTGGCGCCGATCGTCGCGAGCTCGTAGTCGTGAATCATGCCGGCGCCGTTGAGCGCCACGTGGCTGATGTCGCCCTGCCCGATGAGCGCGACGAGCACGCGCGACAACCCCAGTTTGATCGGGTGGGCGCCCATGATCAGGATCACTGGCCGGCCGGCCGCCCGTGCCGCACGGATGCGCGTGGCCAGCCGCGGCAGCGCCGGATCATCACACCACGGCGATGCGCCGTCGAGCGCGACGACGTCATCGGCAGTCATATCATGCTGGCGCTCGGCGAGCGGTCGCAGACGCAGGCGGGAACGGTCGAAGATCGGGTACGGCACGACAGGCCTCGATCGCTGGAATGGCACCAGCCACAGTATACAACCGAACCCGGCGTGGTGTCGCACGCCGGTCATGGGCCGCGCCTGTGCTAGGATGGTACGGGAGACCACCGATGCCGTGCGATGGAACGGAGGGGGCGGCATGATCGACGGATGGCGCATCCTGCTCGGTGCGCTCGCCAGCCTGGCGATCGGCGGGCTGGCCTGGTGGCGCGGCTCGCTGGCGCCGGGCGGCTGGGCCGGCGCGGTACTCGTCGGCACCATCACGTTCGGCATGGGCGGATGGGTGTGGGGCGGCCTGCTGATCGGCTTCTTCGTGTCGTCGAGCGCGCTGACGCGCTGGCGCCGGGCGACCAAGCAACGCGCCGCCGGCGCGCGCTTCGAGAAGGGCGGCCGCCGCGATCTCGGGCAGGTTCTGGCGAATGGCGGCCCGGGCGCGCTGCTGGCGCTGGCGTATGGGCTGGGCGGCGAGCCCGCGGCGCTCTTCTGGGCGTTCCTCGGCGTCATGGCGACCGTCACGGCCGACACCTGGGCCACCGAGATCGGCATGCTCGACCCGGCGCCGCCGCGCCTGATCATCGGCCTGGCGCCGGTGAGCGCCGGCACCTCGGGGGCGATCAGCGGCTACGGCATGGCGGCGACGCTCGCCGGCGCGGGGTTCATCGGCGTGCTGGCGGCGCTCTGGCCGCTGGCGCAGGGCCGGCCGCCCGATGGCTGGCTGGTGGTTGTCGCGCTGCTCGGCGGCGTGGCCGGCAGCCTGGGCGACAGCCTGCTGGGCGCCACGCTGCAGGCCAGCTACGCCGGCCCCGGCGGCCCCACCGAACGGCCGCGCGATGCGCATGGCGCACCGCTGTCGCGGTTGCGGGGTGTGCCGGGACTGCACAACGATGCGGTCAATCTGCTGAGCTCGCTGGCCGGTGGCCTGGTCAGCCTGCTCGTCGGCGCATGGCTCGTGTGAGCACGCCCGGCCTGGCACCCGTGGGGCGCTCACGGGTCTGGTGTGGGCGCGGAACCGGGCTCGGCCGGGCAACACCACAGTGCAGCGGGATGGATGCTGACCCAGCCGACTGCGCCGACGGCGGGCGCGGCGATGCCGGACAGCTCGCACCCGAGCGTCAGCCCGGCGTCGGTCAGCGCGACCTCGAGCGCGACGCGGCTGCCCGCGAAGCGTCGCTGCAGCACGCGGGCCGGCAGGCTGCCGCCCACCACCCCATCGTGCCACGTGATCCCCTCCGCGCGCACGATGCACGTCACGTGATCGCCCACACGGCTACCCGGCGGCAGCGGCAGCACATGATCACCCAGCGCACTGCGCACCACGCCCCGGGCGCCCTCCGCCGAGCGCACCCGCGCCGGCAGCAGATTGCGCTGACCGAGAAAGCGCGCCACCGCCACGCTGGCCGGCTGGCCGTACACCAACTCCGGCGCGCCCGTCTGGAGCACCCGGCCGCGTTCCATGATCACCAGCCGGTCCGCCAGGCCAAACGCCTCGTCCTGATCATGGGTCACATACAGCGCGCTCACGCCGACGCGCCGCAGCACCGTAGCCAGTTCGCCCACCAGCCGGTCGCGCAGCGTGCGGTCGAGCGCAGCCAGCGGCTCATCGAGCAGCACCAGCGCCGGCTGCGGCGCGAGGCAGCGCGCCAGCGCCACGCGCTGCCGCTCACCACCCGAGAGCGTCGCGATCTGGCGCGGCCCATACCCCGCCAGCCCGACCAGATCCAGCAACGTGGCGACGCGCGCCGTGCGCGCTGCGGGCGTCAGGCGCCGCTCGTGCAGGCCGAATGCCACATTCCCCGCCACATCCAGGTGCGGAAACAGCGCATAGTCCTGGAAGACCATGCCGATCTGGCGCAGATGCGGCGGCACGCCCGCCAGCGGTCGGCCGCGGAAGCCGATGCTGCCGCCATCGGGCGGTTCCAGGCCAGCCACCAGGCGCAGCAAGGTGCTCTTGCCACACCCGGATCCGCCGAGCACCGCCACGATCGTCGCATCAGGCACGTGCAGCGAGACGGCATCGAGTGCCGTGACGGCGCCATAGCGCCGCGTCAGGTCGCAGATATCGAGCATGGTCTCCCCGATCGTGTCGGCAGGCCGCGCATGGTTGGTATATACTACGGCCATCCGCCACGCCGCTCGCCGGCAGTAGCGCCCGACCATCCGGAAACGAGGCCGCGTGATCGTCATCCTCAGCCACAGCAACAGTGACTTCGATGCGGTCGCGGCGCAGTTGGCAGCCGCCCGGCTCTACGGCGGCGCTGTCGCGCTGCTGGCACGACAGCTCACCGACTCGGTCGATGAATATCTGGCGCTCCACGCCGAGCAGTTGCCATTCGTCAGCCAGCTTGCCGACGACGCGCCGATCAGCCGCGTGATCCTGGTCGACACCGCACGGCTGCCGGCAGCATTTGCCCGTACGCCGCCCCTGCCGACCACCATCATCGACCACCACCATCTCGAGCGCGACCTCGCGCCGCACGAAGACGCGATCATCGAGGATGTCGGCGCCACGACCACCATGCTGGTACGGCGCCTGATCGACGCCGGCGCGACGCTCAGCCCGATCGAGGCGACGCTGCTGCTGCTCGGCATCTACGCCGACACCGACTGCCTGACGGTCCCAGCCACCCGCGAGGCCGATGTCGCCTGTGCCGCATGGCTGCTACGCCAGGGCGCGCGCATCACCGCCATCGGCGAATACATCCGGCGCCCACTCAGCCAGGGCCAGGAGCGGGCGTTCCACCAACTCGAGCAGCAGCTTGTCGTCGAAGAGATCCGGGGCTGGAGCGTCGCGCTGGCCTGGGCCGAGCTCACCGGCCCGATCCCCGAGGTCTCGCCACTGGCACACCGGCTGCGCGATCTGTACGCGCCGGCCGTCGTCATCCTCGCATGTGGCATCGCCGGATCGGGCACCCAGATCGTCGTGCGCAGCGACGCCCGGGCGCTCGACGCCGGCATGCTGGCGCAGCAATTCGGCGGCGGCGGACATCCCGCCGCGGCGGCCGCATTCGTCGCCGATCGCGCGGCGGCGGCAGTCTGCGACGAGATACGGGCGCGGCTCGATGCCCTGATCGAGCCGGCGCTGACCGCCGCCGATCTGATGACGCGGCGCGTCCACAGCGCGCCGATCGATGCCAGCGTCGCGCAGGCCGCCGAGTTGATGACGCGCTACGGCCATGGCGCCCTGCCGGTGATCGATGCCGCCGGGCGGCCGCGCGGCATGATCGTGCGGCGCGACCTCGACCATGCCCGGCGTCACGGGCTGCACGATGCGCCGCTCGAGCGCTATCTCTGGCACGGGCCGCCCACCATCACCGGCGACGCCACGCTCGGCGAGGTCCGTCGTGCCCTCGCCGCCGAGGGCCGACGCATCGACGATGGCGGGCGCATCCTGGTAGTCGACGCCGACGGCGTCCTGTGCGGCATCATCACGCGGGCCGACGTGCTGCGCGCCCTCGAGTACGGCCGGCCCGGCGACACCAACGGCCACGCCGATGCCGCCGAGGCGCTGGAAGCCTGGCTCGATCCGACGCGGCTGGCGCTCATCCGCGAGGCCGGCCGGATCGCCGAGGCGCATCAGCGCACGCTGCACGTCGTCGGCGGCAGCGTCCGCGACATGCTGCTCGGCCGGCCCTGCGCCGATCTCGATCTGGTCGTCGAGGGCGATGCGATCGGGCTGGCGCACGATCTGGCCGACGCCTGGCGCGGCAGCGTGCGCAGCCATCCGCAGTTCGGCACTGCCACCCTCGAGCTGACCCGGCTGCCGGCCTGCGTCGGCGCGCGCGCCGGCGAGCTCATCGCACCGCTCAGCCTCGACTTCGTCATGGCGCGCAGCGAGTTCTACGAGCGGCCGTCGGCGTTGCCCGATGTCGAGGCGGCGTCGTTGCGTCACGATCTGCATCGGCGGGATTTCACCATCAACACGCTGGCGATCTGTCTCAATCCCACGCGCTATGGGCGCCTCTACGACTTCTTCGGCGGGCGGGGCGACATCCAGCGCGGCATCATCCGGGTGTTGCATAATCTCAGCTTCATCGACGATCCGACGCGCATCCTGCGCGCGGCGCGGCTGGCCGGGCGGCTGGGCTTCGTGATCGAGCCGCGCACCGCCAGCCTGATCGACGATGCGCTCGAGCACGAGATCTTCCGCCGCACCACGCCACAGCGCATCGCGCGCGAGCTGTGCCTGATCTTCGACGAGGCCGCCCCCGAGCATGCGCTGAAGCAACTCGCTGCCCTCGGCGTGCCCGGGCGGCTGCTCGCGGGCTATCGGCTGCCCGACGGGCTCGGCGAGCGGCTCGAGCGCGCGCGGCGCGCGGCCCTGGTCGACACGCCACCCTCGCAGGTGGCGCTGGCGCTGTGCGTCTACGGCCTCGAATCCAGCGTGATCGCCGACATCATCAGCACGTTTCAGCCGAGCACCGCGATCACGCGACTGCTGCTCGATCTCGCCCGGCTGCCGGCGATCTGCCGGTCGCTCGATGACGCGACCCTGCCGCCGAGCGTGGTGGTCCAGCGGCTCGACGACGTGACGCCCCTCGCCGTGCGCGTCGCGGCGCTCGCCGACGATGCCACGACCGTGCGACGGCACCTCGGCGACTACCTGGAGCGCTGGCGGCACATACGCCCCGACCTCGACGGCAGGGCCGTGCGCGAGCTCAGCGGCGCCAGCGGTCCCGCGATCGGCGCGATCCTCCGCGGCCTGCGCGCTGCGCTGCTCGACGGCGTGGTGACCTCGGAGCAGCAGCAGGTCGCGTGGGTCGAGGCGCAGCGGCCGCCGGCCGTGTGAGGTGCGGCGCACTCCGCCGGGTGCTGTGCTATACTGTGGCACCGGGCGGGCGCCGACGCAGTCTGGCATCGCGATACCGTGCGCCCCCGCGAAAGGAGCACCCCGATGACCGATCCGAAAGCGCTGGTCGAGGCCCGTCTGGGCCATGACAACTGGGGCGTCCTGGGGCAGCAGGGCTACGCCCTCGGGCTCGACATCGGCGGCTATGGTGTGCGTGCCGCACTCGTCGATCTGCATGCGGGGCGGTACGTCAGCCTGCACCGTGACACCAGCGAGCGCAGCCCACGGCTGGTCGACGAGGCGATCGCGCTCGGGCAGGCCCTGCTGGCGTCGCAGCCGGGTGCCGCCGAGCGGCTGGTGCGCGTCGGTGCCGGATTCGGCGGCCCGATCGATACCGCGCGCGGCGAGGTGGTGCTCGCGCCGCGCACCCCCGGCTGGGAGCGTTTTCCGCTGCGCGAGCGCCTCGAGCAGGCCTTCGGCGCCGCAATCATCGTCGATAACGATGCCAATCTCATCGCGCTGGCCGAGGCGCTGTTCGGCGCCGGGCACGACATCCGGCACTTGTTCTACCTGCACCTCAGCACGGGCGTCGGTGGCGGCCTGGTGCTGAATGGGCACCTGTACCGCGGCGCAAACACCACGGCTGGCGAGATCGGCCATGCCGCCATCGCGACGGTCGGCGCGGCCGGCGAGCCGGCGACGCTCGAGCACGTGCTGTCGATCGGTGGCCTGCTGCGCCGCGCCGCGGCGCTCGGCCTGACGACCGACCGGCTCGATGTGATCTTCGGCGACCATCCGGCGGCGCAGCGCGTCGTGGCCGAGGCGACCGAGCAGTTGGCGCTGACGCTGGCGCAGATCACGGCGCTGCTCGATCCGCAGCGCATCGTCGTGGGTGGTGTGGTGGCGCGGAGTGGCGGCGCGGCGTTCCTCGATGCAGTGCGGCGGCGCGTGCCGACCTACGCCGGCCACGCCGTGATCGGGCACGCGACGCCGATCGTGGCGTCGGAACTGGGCTTCGACAGCGTCGCCATCGGCGGTCTGGCGGCCGCGCTGCAGAGCCTCAGCGAGTGATGCGCGGCCACGCCGTGGCGCCGCGGCCTGACGACCGACCGGCTCGATGTGCTCTTCGGCGACCACCCGGCGGCGCAGCGCGTCGTGGCCGAGGCGACCGAGCAGTTGGCGCTGACGCTGGCGCAGATCACGGTGCTGCCCGATCCGCAGCGCATCGTCGTGGGTGGTGTGATGGCGCGGCGTTCCTTGATGCAGTGCGGCGGCGTGGCGTTCCTCGATGCAGTGCGGCGGCGCGTGCCGACCTACGCCTGCCACGCCGTGATCGGGCACGCGACGCCGGTCGTGGCGTCGGAACTGGGCTTCGACAGCGTCGCCATCGGCGGTCTGGCGGCCGCGCTGCAGAGCCTCAGCGAGTGATGCGCGGCCACGCCGTGACCGGGCGCGCGACGCCGGTCGTGGCGTCGGAGCCGGGCTGCGACGGCGTCGCCATCGGCGGTCTGGCGACCGCGCCGCGGCCTGACGACCGACCGGCTCGATGTGCTCTTCGGCGACCACCCGGCGGCGCAGCGCGTGGTGGCCGAGGCGACCGAGCAGTTGGCGCTGGCGCAGATCACGGCGCTGCCCGATCCGCAGCGCATCGTCGTGGGTGGTGTGGTGGCGCGGAGTGGCGGCCACGCTGCGGCGAGTGACGCGCTGTCGCGCCGGGGCGTGGGCATGCGCCGCCGGCCACCACGCCCCGCGGCGCGGCGAGTGACGCTGGCCCGGTGGCGACGCTGGCGCACTACCGTGGCCAGGCGCCGGAGCGCGTCACCGCACGCCGACGGGTGCTGCGCTCCCGTGCGGCGCGGGAACGGGGTCTGGCGATGCGCTGCTCCGTCGCCGCGCGCCACACATCCACCGCCCGGCCGTCCCAGGCCAGCACGCCGGAGCGGCATTCCCGGCGAGACGGCGCAGCGGCGGCGCCCATCACCGCCGGGTTGCAGTGCAGCGGGCCGCACGCTATACTGGACGCATCGTGCGTCGCGCCACCCGCGACGCGATCAGGGAGGTCAACTACGGAGCCTGTGAAACCCGTCGGCGCACGCCGCCGACTCCACGAAACCCGACCGCCGCGCGAGCGCGCGCTGCTCGTCGGCGCCGAGTTCACCGATGGACGCAATCGCTGGTCGGCCGGCGATTCGCTCGACGAGCTCGCGCTGCTGTGCGACACCGCCGGCCTCGATGTGGTCGCCCGCACGGCACAGCGCCTCAAGCAACCGTTCCCCCGACATTATGTCGGCCCGGGGAAGGTCGAAGAGATCCGGGCGCTCTGCGCCGAGAACCGCGCCGACCTGATCGTCTTCGACGACGAGCTCACGCCGGGGCAGACGCGCAATCTCGAGGAGGCGCTGAAGACGCGCGTGCTCGACCGCACCGGCCTGATCCTCGACATTTTCGCCACGCACGCCCGCACGCACGAAGGGCGCATCCAGGTCGAACTGGCGCAGTACAAGTACCTGCTGCCGCGGCTGCGCCGGCAGTGGACACACCTCGAGCGCCAGGCGGGCGGCGGCGGCGGATCGGCCGGCGGGGTCGTCGGCCTGCGCGGCCCGGGCGAGACACAACTCGAAGTCGACCGGCGCCTGATCGGGCGGCGGATCGCCTGGCTCGAGCAGCAGATCGACGAGTTGCACCGCCAGCGCGAGCTCTACCGCGAGCGGCGGCGGCGCAGCGGCATCCCGATCGTCGCGCTGGTGGGCTACACCAACGCCGGCAAGTCGACGCTGATGAACACGCTGGCCAGCGCCGATGTGCGCGCTGAGGACCGGCTGTTCGCCACACTCGATCCGACGACGCGCCAGATCGTGCTGCCGGGCGGGCGGCAGGTCCTGCTCACCGACACCGTCGGCTTCATCCAGAAGCTGCCGACGCAACTGGTGGTCGCGTTTCGCGCCACGCTCGAGGAGATCGGCGAAGCCGACGTGCTGCTGCACGTCGTCGACGTCACCCACGGCAACGCCGCCCAGCAGGCCGAGATCGTGCTGCAGACGCTCGAGGAGCTCGGGGCGACGCAGCAGCCGATGATCACGGTGCTGAACAAGATCGACCGGCTCGACGAGGCGGCGCGGCAGGCGCTCGGCGAGCGGATCGCCGCGCTCGGCCTGCCCGAAGACGCGCTGCCGGTCTCGGCAGTCAGCGCCGAGGGGATGGATGGGCTACGCGCGCGGATCGAACGCGAGCTCGCGCACGCGATGAACGCGCTGAGTGCGTTCATTCCGTACCGCCACAACGATGTGCTGGCGCTGTGGCATCAGCGCGGCGTGATCGATGACGAGCGCCATGATGGCGAGGGAACCCATGTGCGTGGCCTGGTACCGCCGGCGCTGCTGCCGCGCTTCGCGCCGTTCCGCCACGATGATGCGACGCGCTGAGCCGGGCGGCGGTGCCGCAGGCTGCCGCGTGGCCGAATGTGCCCACCGATGACGGTCACGACCCCCGCCGATGGCGGGCAACCCGCGACCGACCGGCGGAATTACCGGCTCGGGCTGCTCAATGGCATCGCATTCGGCATCGGCGAGGTGATCAGCAGCCCATCGCTGGTGCTGTCGCTGCTCGTGCGCCAGCTCGGCGGCTCGATCGCGCTGGTCGGCCTGATGCCGGTCATCCAGAATGTGGGCTACCTGCTGCCGCAGCTACTGGTGGCTGGCCGTGTGCAGGCGCAGCCGTATCGCCTGCCACTCTACCGGCGCGCCGGGGTGATCCGGCTGCTCGCCCAGTGCGCATTCATCGGCGCCACGCTGGCGGCCGCCGTGGTGCCGCACCAGTGGGCGCTGGCGCTGATCATCGCCTGCTACGTCGTCTTCAACTTCGGCGGCGGCGTGACGACGCTCTCGTTCCAGGAAGTTGTGGCCAAGGTCATCCCGCTACGACGGCGTGGCGCATTCTTCGGCACGCGGCAGCTCGTCGGCGGGCTGGTCGCATTCGTCATCGGCGGTACGTTCGTCCGCTGGCTGCTGGGCGAGCACGCGCCGCTCGCGTTTCCGTACAACTTCGCGCTGCTGGGGGCGCTCAGCCTGGTCGGGTTCACCATCGGCATCGCCAGTTTCGGCATGGTGCGCGAGCCCCCTTCGCACGTGACCGCAGCGCACCGCGATGTGCGCGACATCGTGCGGCGGGCGCCGCAGATCCTGCGCGACAGCCGCGACTACCGGCTGTTCATCGCCGCGCGCATCCTGGTGCGCTCCGGGCAGATCGCCGAGCCGTTCTACATCATCTACGCCACCGAGGTGCTCGGCCTGTCGCCCGGCGTGGCGGGCGTCCTGGTCGCCACCTGGGCGCTGGCGGCGGCGCTGTCGAACGTGGTGTGGGGGCGGGTGGCCGACCGGCACGGCAACCGGCGGCTGCTGCTGCTGGCCGGCAGCCTGATGATGCTGGCGCCGGTGCTGATGGTGCTCATTCCGCTGGTCGCGCAGCCTGCCACGCCGCCGGCACTACTGACCGGTGCGCTGGCGCTGGTGGCGCTGTGCAGTGGCGCCGGCAACGATGGGGTGATGATCGCAGCGATGACCTATCTGATCGAGGTATCGCCCGAGGCCGAGCGGGCGACGTATCTCGGCGTCGCCAACACCATCCTGGGCATCGGCGCGTTTCTGCCGCTGCTGGGAAGCGGCATGATCGTCACATTCGGCTACCAGGCGACATTCGGCGTCGGCGCAATCCTCGCGATCACCGCCGTCGTCGTGCTGACGCGGCTGCGCGAGCCGCGCCAGTTGAGCGGAGGCACCCGATGATCTGGCCACTGCTGTTGACCCCGGCGGCGCTGCTCGCGGCGCCCGTGCTGCTGACGCCGCTGCGCGAGCGCCTGACGCCGCGCGAACTGGCACCCACCGGTGGGTTCGTGACGATCGACGGGCATGAGGTGCATTTCAGCGATACCGGCCCGGACGCCGCGCCGGCGGTGATGCTGGTGCATGGCTTCGCCGCATCGACCTTCACATGGCGTGCGCAGATCGCCGCCCTGGGCGCCGCGGGGTATCGCGCCATCGCGGTGGATCTGCTGGGATACGGCGCGTCGGCGCGGCCCGCGGCGGCCGTCTATGCCACCGACCAGCAGGCCAGGATCGTGCTGGGGGTGGCCGATGCGCTGGCATTGCCGCGCTTCGCGCTGGTCGGGCATTCATTCGGCGGCCGGGTGGCGCTGCAGCTGGCGCTGCTGGCTCCCGAGCGCGTGACGGCGCTGGCGGCGATCTGCCCGGAAGCCCTGGCGCTGACGCGGCCGCCGATCGGGGCGCTGGCGGCGCTGCCGCTGGTCGGGCAGGCCCTGTCGTTCTACCTGCTGGCGCCGGGGCTGGTCAGCACCGGGCTGCGCGCCCTCAGCGTGCGCCACGAGTGGCTCACCGCCGAGGCCGCGGCCGGCTATGCGGCGCCGCTGACCGTCCGCGGCACCGCGGCGGCGCAGGTCTGGCAGGCACGTTCGCCCAAGGACGGCAGCGTGCCGGTGCCGACGGCGCTGGAGCAGATCGCGTGTCCGACGCTGCTGCTATGGGGCGACCGCGACACCGTCTTCCCGGTCGATCACGGCCGGCAGATCGCGCAGCGCATCCCGGCTGCCCGCCTCGAGGTGTTCCACGACGTCGGCCACCTGCCGCACGAAGAGTGTGCCGACGAGGTGTCGACGGCGCTGCTGGGGTGGCTCGCCGGGCTGCAGTGATGGCAGGTCACCGGGCATTCGCGCAGCGGCGGGCGTCCTCGATGACGCGGGTGATCGTATCGTCGCGGCTGACCTGCTCGAGCAGGAAGGCCGGCAGCGCCTGTTCGACGAGCTCCCAGCGGCAGCGCACCGCGCCGTCGGGCGGGATGCCGGGCGCCAGCGCGGCGGTGCGCGCCGCCGCCCGCAGCGCGGCATCGTCGGGCAGCGCGTCGGGCGTCGCCAGCCCGGCGAGCGCCGGAAGCATGCCGAAATCGCCGGCGATGCGGCGCTGCAGCGGTTCGCTGAGCAGCAGCGTGGCGAACCGCCCGAGCGTCGTGCGGTCGTCCGGCGGCAATCCGGCGCGCAGCATCAGCGCCTGGATGGTGAGCACGCCGACCAGCGGCCGTCCGGCAGCATCGTCCGGCAGCGGCGCATAGGCCAGGTCGAGCGGCGGATCGACGGCCCGCAACGTGTCGAGCGCCCAGTCGCCATCGAAGGCGAACGGCGCATCGCCGGCGCGGAACAGCTCCAGGCCCTGGACGTAGGTCATCGGCGTCGCCGGGCCGACGGCGCGCAGCGCCGCCAGCAGGTCGAGCGCACGCCCCAGCGCCGCCGGATCATCGAGCGCCGCCCCACCAGTTGCGGCGAGCAGCGCGGTGAACCAGCGCGCCTCGGCCCAGCCCGCCACCAGCCCGGCCTGGTCGCGGTCGCGGAACGGCGCAGCCGCGGCGATCAGGTCCGCGACGGTCGTCGGCGCGGCGTCGCTGAGCGCCCGATTGGTGAGCAGCACCAGCGCGCCATGCGCCGCCAGCGGCGTCCCCCAGCGCACGCCGTCGCGGGCGGTCGCTTCGCGCGCCGCCGGCAGCAGGCGCGCATCGTCGATGCTGTCGGCGCTCCGGTCGATCACCCCGGCCGCCAGCAGCAGCGCCAGATCATCCTGATCGCCGTAGAATGCGTCCGGCAGCGCGATGCTGGTGAGCCGCGCGGCAGCCACATCGGTCGCCAGGCCGTCGGCGCTGCGCATCACGATGGACAGCTCGATGTCCGCCAGATGGGCGGCGTCGCGCATCCAGCCGCCGAACGCGGCCTGGCGGGATTCGGGCACCACCGCCCAGATGGTGAACTGCCGGCGCGGTGCGGGCGTCGCGCTGGGCACCGGCGTCGGCGTCGCACGAGGCAGCGGCGTCGCGCTGGGCGCCAGCGTCGGCGTCGCGCTCGGCGCCAGCGTCGGCGTCGCCGCCGGGCGCGGTGCGGCGCATGCCAGCAAGAGCAGCGCCAGGACGCCGACGGCGAGGCGTGAGGTCAGGCGAGCCACGCACGAATCTCCCCGGCGAGCCGCTGCCGCACGGCGGCATCGGCGGGCAACCCGGCCGCATCGAGCGCCAGCAGCACGCTGCCGAGCGCCGGCGGCGACGCCAGCACCAGCGGGCGCGCCTGTGGCGCCACCTGGTGCAATGCCTCAGCGAAGGCCGCCAGCAGCGGCGCGCACCCCGCCGTCAGCACACCACCCGCCAGGACGACCTCACACGCGCTGGTGTGCAGGCCGAGGCGCCGCGCCACGGCGGCGGCATTGGCGCCCAGCTCGGCGCCCGCCTCGCGCACGATGGCGCAGGCCACCGCGTCGCCGTCGGCCGCCGCCGCGATCACCAGATGCGCCAGCTCGCCGCCCGGCTGGGCGATCTCCTCGCGGGAGATGCGCTCCGCCAGCTCGAGGACGTCGGCGGCGCCCAGCGCGCCGAGCAGGCGCGGCGCCAGGCCCGTCGCCGGCAGCCGGCCGTAGTGATGGAGCGCCAGTGCGCGCAGCGCCGCGACCACCAGCCCGCCGGCGCCACCGTGATCGCCCCACAGCGGGCCCAGGCCGAAGGTGCGGAAGCTGGAGCCGTCCGGCGACCGCCCGGCGACCGTCGAGCCGGTGCCGCAGATCACCACGATCCCGGTTCCATCACGGCTGCCGGCGCGCAGCGCCGCCAGCGTGTCGTTGACGATGATCCGCGGCCCAGGGATGCCCAGCCGCTCCACCACGCCGTCCAGCCGCCGCTCGTCGCTCGGCCAGTCGACGCCCGCCAGCGCATAGCCGGCGGCGGCCAGCCGTGACCGCGGCATGCCGGCGCTGCGCAGCGCCTCGGCCACACCCTGCTCGTAGCAGGCGAGCGCCCCGTCGAGGCCGACCGACTCCCAGTTGCCCGGGCCGGCCCGGCCGACGCCCAGCAGGTGTCCGTGGCGGTCGGCGATCATCACCAGCGTCTTGCTGCCGCCGGCATCAATGCCGAGGTAGCCGATCGAATCGTGAGCCATATCACCTCAGGAACAATTCCACGACGGGCACGACGACGTCGGGGCGCTGGACTGGTAGCTCGATCGTCAGCGTCGTGGCATCGGTGTCGGCGATGCTCCATTCATCGTGGCCGCCCGGCTCGAGCAGGCGCACCTCGCTGGC
>JAGWYG010000007.1 GCA_018969485.1 Chloroflexota bacterium | reverse complement strand
CTGCGCGCCGGCCAGCGCGCCACGCCGCGCACTGCGTTGGTGACCCAGCCGTCCGCTGGTGAGCTGCGCATTGTGCTCAGTTGGGGCGCCGCGCCCGCCGATCTGGACGCGTTTCTGTGGGTGCCGCAGGGCAGCGGCATGTACCGTGTCGAACCGTGGCAGCGCGGCTCGCTGACGCGATTCCCGTGGGCATTGCTGCATCTGCAGGTTGCCAGGGGGCTGGGGCCGGAGCTCATCCACGTGAGCCGAGTGCAGACTGGTCGCTCGACGTTTGCGGTGTTTAATCGTAGCGCGCACGACAGCGCGGGCGCGCCAGCATTAGCGGGCTCGGGCGCGATGGTGGAGGTGTACGACCAGGACGGGTTCCGCGGGCGGTTCGTCGCGCCGGCGAGCGGCTCCGGCACGTGGTGGACGGTGTTTTACTACATCTGGCCGAGCCGTGCGCTCGCCGCGGTGAACACGTTCGGCAGTCTGCCACTCGACGCGCCGCCTACCGTGGCAGTGCCGGCTGGCAATGGCATGCCGGCATTTCGCATCGGGCGCACCGAGGTGACCAACGCGCAGTTCCGTGCATGTGTGACCGCCGGAGTATGTCTGCCGCCGCTGACGGCATGCAACTATGACGATGTGGCGTATGCCAATCATCCGGTTGTATGCGTAACTCGTGACAATGCACGACGTTACGCGCAGTGGGTGAGCGGCACGCTGCCGACGGCAGCGCAGTGGCTACGCGCATGCCAAGGCGGCGACAGGCGGGTCTATCCGTGGGGCAGCCAGCCGCCGGACACGACACGGGCGAACTACTACCCTGGAACCGGGCCTGTGGGTCGCGCGATGGCAGTGGGCAGCTACCCGGCAGGCGCCAGTCCGTACGGTGCGCACGACATGGCGGGCAACGTCGCAGAGTATGTTGAGCAGGACGGCACTGGCGGTCGACTCATCGCTGTGCGAGGCGGTTCGTTCCTCCGCCGCTCGCGATATGCGGCATGCGCCGAGTCAGATCAGTCCAGCAGCGCCGGCGGCAGAGATGTGGGATTCCGGGTTGTCTTCGCCGGCCCCTGATGCGCCGGGTTGGTAATCGGTATGCGCACGGCACTGGCAGCCCACGACGCGCAGCAGCGCGCTGCTGCGCGTCGATCGCGACCCGGAGCCACGAGTGCCGTGCGCGCTCAGCGGTGATCGGCCGGCAGCATGGTGGTGCGCACGATGCGGCCATCGGCCAGGCCGAGCAGCAGCGGCGCATCGGCTGCCAGGCCGGCCGGTGCCGCCAGCGCCACCACGTCGTCGTGCATGCCGCTGCGCTGCCACGTGCTGCCGGCATCGGCCGAGACATACGGCACATCGTCGAACAGCGCCAACAGCCGGCACGCGCCGTCGGGGGCCGCGGCGGCGAGCACCGCATTCACCGCGCCGGGCGGCGTCGCCGGCGTCGTCCAGCGGCCGCCGCGGTCGTGCGACAGCGCCAGCCCGTGGTCGGCGGTGCCGACGATGAGCAGCGGCGCGGCGCCGGCGCCCGGCGCGCACGCCAGGCACAGCACCGCCGCATCGGCATGCGGCAGCGCGCATTCCTCCCAGCGGCGCCCGCCGTTGGCGCTGACGAACAGCCCGCTCTCGCCGCCGGCCAGCACGAGCCGATCCTGCGCGAACTGCGGCGACACCGCCAGGCATAGCACCGCCGCATCGAACAGGCCGATGTTCCAGGCGCGCCAGTGCCGCCCGCCGTCGTAGGTCAGCGCCACGCCATCCTCGGCAGTCGCGGCGAACGCGGTGCCGTCGCCGGCGAACGCCGGCGAGCACGCGAGCGCCGTGATGAACGGCGGCGGATCGGGGAACGGCGCGGGCTCCCAGGTGCTGCCCGCATCGCGCGAGACCAGCACGCCACCCGGCACGCCGACGAACACCGTGTCGCCGCTGAGCGCGACGCCGGTCGCAGGGAGCGGTGCGGTGAGCGCCAGCGCGTCGAGCGCCGGGCGCCAGCCGGCGGCCCCGGCGTCGGAGCGCAGCAGGCCGTCGCTGCGGGCGGCAAACGCCAGCGCCGGGCGCCGCTCCCCGGCCGGCGCCGCCGCCAGGCCATAGATCACCGGCGATGCTGCATCAGCGCCACCACGCATCGCCATCCTCACTGACCAGCCGGCACATCGACCCAGCCGCCACCGCGCGCCGCCAGCAAGCCGGCCTCGATCACCGCCATGTTCGCCATGCCGCGCTCGCCCGAGATCACCGGCGTCGCGCCGCTCAGCACACACTGCGAGACATGCTCGATCTGGGGAACGTAGACGTTCACCCGCGGCAGCTGCCAGGTGGTCACCTCGTCGCCGCGCTGCAGATGCAGGGTGCCGGCGAATTCGCGCCCCCACCACTCGCTGCTCCAGATCCTGCCCTCCGTCCCCTGCAGCTCGAGGCCATTCTGGTAGCAGGTGTAGTGCGACTGCAGCACGCCGTGCACGCCCGAGGCAAAGTCGAGCAGCAGGGTCGCGCTGCGGTCGCCGGCGTATGCCGGCAGGCGCGTGCCCGACAGCGCCGCCACGCGCCGCACCGGGCCGAGCAGGCGCGTGATGCCGTCCACGGCGTGGACCCCCATGTCGACCAGCGCCCCGGCGCCGCGCTGCGGCATGTCGTCGTGCTGCCAGGTCGGGTCCGGCGTGGCGGTGAACGATGCCGAGATGCCCGCCGTCACCACCTCGCCGATGGCGCCCTGCGCCAGCAGCGCCCGCGCCTGGACCATCGGCGCCGTCCATTCCATGCAGTGGGCGACCGCCAGCACGACGCCGGCGGCGCGTGCGGCATCGATCATGCGGCGGCAGTCGGCGACGCTGGGGGCCATCGGTTTTTCGCTGATGACGTGCAGGCCGCGACGGGCGGCCGCGATGGCGTATTCGGCATGCAGGGCCGCCGGGAGCACCAGGAAGACGCCATCGACCACCGTCGTGTCGATCGCGTCGATCGACGGAAAGGTGTGTCCGGCGCCGAACCGCTGCGCCGCCGCGGCACCGCGGGCGGCATCGCGGCTCACGATTGCCGCGACGGTGGCGTTGCTGCTCAGGCTGATGCCACGGGCGATCCAGTCGAGCGCGAAGTCGCTCGTGCCGACGACCGCCCAGCGTACGGTTTGGCTGGTCATACGATACTCCTCATCGGTCGGTCGCCGGGGTGCAGCACGGTCGCTGCCCGGCATCATCGTCCTGCGTCATGGCTCGAATGATAGCTCAGGCATGCGCTGATGTACCAGCACGTCGACCGTCAGCGCCAGCGCGGCGCTGGCGATGGCGCTGTGCAGCATCGCATGGGTGACGCCCACCGGATCGATGATTCCGGCGGCGCGCATGTCGACGACCTGCCCGCTGCGCACGTCGAACCCGTAGCCTGCGCCGGCCTGGGCGATGGCGTGCAGCGGCGGCACCGGATCGTATCCGGCGTTGCGGATGATCGCCCGCGCGGGCGTCTCGAGCGCGCGCGCCAGCATCTGCCATGCGGCGCGCTCGTCGGCGTCGGTGGCCTGCGCCGCGCGTTGCCGCAGCGGCATGGCGCACGCGAGCAGCGCCGCGCCGCCGCCCGGCACCACGCCCCGCCCGATGGTAGCCCGTACGGCAGTGAGCGTCCGGCTGGCGCGCTCACGCCGCTCGGCGATGTCGGCCGGGCCCAGCCCGCCGACCCACAGCACGGCGCTGCCGCCCTGCAGCTTGCCGATGCGCTCGCCGAGCTGCCGCCGCACGTCGGCCTGCTCGGCACGCCCATGGGCGTCGCGCAGGCGCGACAGGTGCGTGCGCACGGCGGCCGCCGGGCCGCGCCCGCCGATGATGCCGATGTATTCGTCGTCGGACCAGGCGCGACGGGCGTGGCCGAGATCGCCGGCGCGGATGCGCCGCAGCGAGTCGCCGGCGGCGCGCCGCAGCACGCGCGCGCCGGTGAGCAGCGCCAGGTCGTCGAGCATCGCGTCCTGGCCGGTGAGCGCGTCGGGCGCCTTCACCGCCAGCACGCGGCACGGCGCGGGCGCCTGAGCGGCGGCGCTCAGCATGCCGAGGCTGGCGCTGGACGCCTGGCGCGCGAGCAGCAGCAGGCTGCCGATCTGCTCGCGCTCGGCCAGCCGCAGCAGCGGCAGCAGGTCGGCCGGGTCATCGAGATCGAGGTCGCTCACGACGATCGCTGGCGTGGTGACCTCGATCCGGCGCGCCAGCGCGCCGGCTAGCTGCCACTCGGAGAGCGGCCGGCTGCGATACCAGCTGCCGACGATGTACTGCCGCTCGATGCCCTGGCTGCGCCCGGTGCGGATGTCGACCGGCCCGTGCTGGCCGACGGTCTCGAGGATGTCGGCCAGCGCCTCGGCCAGCGGCGGATCGTGGCACAGCCCCAGCGCCAGCTGTGCGATGTCTGCCTGGCTGGCGAGCGGCCGGGCCTGCGCCTGCAAGGCGCCGAGCACCAGCGCCATGCCGTGCTCGAGCGCCCGGCGCAGCCGCATGGCATCGCCGCCGGCCACGACATGCCGTACCCCCTGGCCGTACAGCGACCGGAACAGCACCGCGGCGGTGGCCGTGCCGTCGCCGACGCGCTCGTGCAGCCGCCAGAGCATCTGGCGCAGGAACATCGCCCCGACGTCGGCGTCGCGCTCGCGCAGTTGCAGGAAGCGGCGCGCGATCAGCCCGCCGCTGTCGAGCAACTCCGGCAGGTGCGGCGGCGGCCCGACCGGCTCGACGGCGGTGATCCGCGGCAGCGGGCCGAGCGTCGGCTCGATGGCGGCGGCGAGCAGGTTCACCCCGCGCTGGAATCCCCGGTAGGTGTGCGGCTGCCGCGTCACGCGCGGCGTGCGCGGCCGCTGGCGGAACGTCGAGGGAGGTGAGTCATCCGGCCGCCGCCGGCGCGGTCGTTGCGCCACGTGCTATCCCTTCAGTCCCGACAACGAGATCCCTTCGATGAATGATCGCTGGGCGAAGAAGAAGATCAGCAGGATGGGCATCGTCACGATGGTGCTGACGGCCATCAGGTACGGGTAGGCGTTGGCTGATGCGCCGACCTCGGTCATCGCCCGGCCCATGCGCTGAATCGCCAGTGCCAGCGTCCACTCTGGCTCGTTGTTGATGTAGATCAGCGGTCCCAGGTAGTCGTTCCAGGCATCCATGAAGGCGAACAGCGCGACTACCGTCAGGGCGGGCCGGGCCAGCGGCAGGATGATGCGCACCAGGACCTGAAATTCGTTGGCGCCATCGATGACGGCAGCCTCTGATAGCTCGGTGGGAATCGAGCGAAAGAACTGTCGTAGCATGAAGATGAAGAAGGCATTGCCGAAGAATGCTGGCACGACGAGCGGGAGATAGGTGTTGATCCAGTCCAGGTCTTTGAAGATGATGAAGAGTGGCACCAATCGCACTTGAAACGGGATCATCATCGTCGCCAGGCAGATGGCAAACAGCAGATCGCGCCCGGGCCAGCGAATGCGCGAGAATGAGTAGGCGACCAGCGCCGACGAGAGAACGGTGCCGATCGTCGATGGAATGGCGTATTTGACGACTGTATTGAAGGTGAACAGGTTGAAATCCTGGACTTGCCACGCGCTCAGGAAATTGCCGACGTATGCGGGGTTGGGGATCCAGCGTGGCGGCACCGTGAAGACCTGGTTGTCGTCTTTCATCGCCGATGAGGCCATCCAGTAGAACGGCAACAGGAACGTAAGCGCCAGCCCGATCAGGAGGATGTAGCGCACGATCGTCCCAGCGATCTCGGCCGGGTGGATCGCACGCCGCCGGCGCGTGGTCGTGTCTCCGGTGAGTGCCTCGGCTGCCATCAGCGTCTCCTCTCATTCACTGCGGTAATACACCCACCGTGCCGATGAACGGAACAGCATGACTGTGAAGATGACGATGACGATGAACAGGATCCATGCCAGCGCCGATGCTTTGCCCATGCGCAGGTATTGAAATGCGTTCCGGTACAGGAAGACGGCGAAGAACTCGGTCGACCGGTTCGGCCCGCCCTGCGTCAGCAGCCATGGCAGCGCAAAGTTCTGGAAACCGCCGATGAATGCCATGACCATGTTGAACAGGATCACTGGGCTGCACATCGGCAGCGTGATGCTCCAGAATCGACTCCAACTGCCGGCGCCATCCATCGTGGCAGCTTCATAGAGCTCACGTGGCACCTCTTGTAGTGTCGCCAGGAAAATCACCATCGCACCACCTTGCATCCACATGTGAATCAACAGCAAGGTTGGTTTGACGACGGTAGGATTTGACAGGAATGGAATTGTTGGAAGCTCGAGTGCGCGGAGTGTCGCATTGATTGCGCCGTACTGAATGTTCAATACGAACGCCCATACTGATGACACGACGATGATTGGCACGATCGATGGAAAGAAAAAGATCGCTCGAAAGGCTGATCGGGCGATGATCCGGGAGTTCAGCAGGACAGCCATCAGAAACGCAGAGGCGACGCCAATTGGCGAGCTCAGGACTACCCACCATAAGGTGTTTTGAATGACCAGAAAGAAATCATCGTCGGTCGTGAGGTTGATATAGTTGGTCAGGCCGATGAACTGTGGTGGCTGAAGCAAATCATAGCGCGTGAAGCTGTAGTATAGCGATGAAATGATTGGATAGACGGTCCAGAGCACGAAGCCGATCAGCCACGGCGATGCGAAGAGCACTCCGTAGAACAGATCGTGGCGTTGCATGCGCGAAAGACGAGGCCATCGAGAGGACACGACCGCCATACATCACCTCATTGTGGGGGGGGCGTACCCGTACCGCATACCGCAACATGGGCGCCGTGATCCGGCATCGCGGCGCCCATGCGGACTAGCCGGCGAATCCAGCCTCGCGCCATTCCTTCTCGGCGTCTGCCTGCAATGCCGCAGCCGCATCGGCCGCAGTCATCTCATCGCGGTAGACCTTCTCGAAGTATGCGTTGTACTGATTGCCCACGAAGGTCTCGATCTCGCACCACAGCGGGTAGTTCCACTCGGTGGCCTCGGTGACCGACTTGAGGTAGAAGTCCAGGCCGGGGTAGCCCGACGCGTCGACCGTCGCCAGGTACGGCTTGTAGTCGGGCAGCCAGCCGACGGAGCTGAACACCGGATCGCAGTGCTCCTTCGAGTTGAGGAACTCGGCGACCGGCCAGGCCACCTCGGGACCGTTCTTGGCGCCCTTGTAGAACAGGACCATGTGGCCACCGCCCTGCTGGACTTTCGCGCCACGGCGGCTCTCGGGCACCGGGATCCAGCTTGCGCGGTTGAGCTTGGCGACCTCGGGCTTCTCCTGGACCGTCTCGCCCGGATGCCAGTAGCCCTCGACGATCATCGCCTGCACTTCGGCGTTGAACGAGCCACCCCACGAACCCTGCCCCTCGACCGAACGCATGCCCGTCAGGTTGTCGGGCCCGATGATGCGGACAAACTCGGCGAGCGTCTCCATCCCTTCGGCCATCTGCGGGTTGTCGATGTTGAAGGTCTGGCTCTTGACGTCGAACCACTTGAAGCCCCAGGAGTCCGGGATGAAGCTGCCATCGGAGGTGGCGAACAGCCCGCCCTCGGCGTCGGTCGGATCGTAGCCGATCTGCGTCAGGTTGCCGGCGCTGTCGAAGGTCGTGAGCGCCTTGTGCCAGATGAGCATCTCATCCCAGGTGACCGGCGGCTTCTCGGGATCGAGGCCGGCGGCCGTCACCAGCCGCTCGTTGTAGTTCAGGCCACGGCGCACGAATGCCTCGATGCCCGAGACGCCATAGTGCTTGCCGCGGTAGAACTGGCCACCCCATGCGGCCGGCGAGAAGTTGTCGGGCTTCAGGACGCTGCTGAGCGCGACATAGCTGTCGATCTCGACCGCCTGGCCCTTCGACATGTAGTCGATGTAGTGGTGCCCGGTGCCGACATCGGGCGGCGTGCCCGCGGCGACGGCGGTCAGGAACACCTCTTCGGCCTGGACGCCGGTCTTGATCTCGACCTTGTTCGGTGCGACGAGAGACTGCAGGGTGGACTCGAAGACCTTGACGGCGTTGGCGTACTGGTTCCAGAAGGTCCAATAGCTGATCGTCTTCCCCTCGCTCTGCGGCGGTGCCTCCGAGGCATCGGCAGGCGCGGTGGTGGGTTCGCCCGCGCTGGGGGCCGAGCCGCCGGGGGCGGCGGCGCCGGTGCATGCCGAGAGCGCAAGGCCGCTCGCGGCGGCGAGACCGTACCGGAGAAAGTCGCGGCGGTTGAGCTTCTTCTGACTCATGGGCCTGGGCTCCTGTTCATACGCGCCTGCTGGTCAGCACCATCACTGGCCAGGTGCGCTCGGCATCGTTGCCTGTGCGGTCTTGCGACACGCCCGAGTGATCAGGTGGGCGCCGAATCGGCTTCGCGGGACGCGCGGACCTCCTTGTCTGCTCTGACAAACCCGTGGCGACGCGCGCAGCCTATCACTCCATGCCCGGAATTGTCAAGTAGCAGTTGCCGTCTGCTGTCGCTGGTGATGCTGAGCATTGTCTTGAATAACGTCGGATGAACGCGTCATGATGCGATGATCGCGACACCAGGCAGCGATGTGCGCGATCACGGCATTGCTCCGATCCGTGGGCCTGCGCGGTGTCGGGCGGGCGCGGGAGGAGGGTGCGGGCCAGAGGCCCGCGGACCCGGGCGGCGCGTGCGCCCAGCATGACCCCACGGGCGACCCACGGGTTGCCCCCGCCGTGCGGGTGATCCCGTAGGGGCACCCCTTGCGGGTGCCCAGGGTGATCGCCAGTGCGGCGACAGGGTGTTCCACAGCAGCAGCCGGCGCGCGCCCCGGGGTTGCGGGATGCCCGGCCAGGGCGCGGGTGCACGGCGCCGCCGCTGGCCAGGCTCGCCGCGGGATCCCACAACCGCCCCCCGCAGGGCCTGCGCGGTGCCGGGCGGCGCGGGCCGGTGCATGGGATGTCGCGGCTCTGGTAAGATGACAGCAGCCGTGCCGCCCACGAGGTGCCCGATGCCCGCCAGCCTGATTCACATTGCGCTCATCGTCCGCGACTACGACGAGGCGATCGCGTTCTACACCGGCTGCTTCGGCTTCACGCTGATCGAAGACCGGGAGCAGCCCGACCAGGGCAAACGCTGGGTGCTGGTGGCGCCGCCGGGCGGTGGCACGCTGGTGCTGCTGGCGCGTGCCGCGACGCCCGCGCAAGCCGAGCGCATCGGCGACCAGGCGGCGGGGCGCGTGTTCCTGTTCCTGCGCACCGATGACTTCTGGCGCGATTATCGCGCCTGGCGCGCGCGGGGCGTCACCGTCGTGCGCGAGCCCCAGACCATGCCGTATGGTCTGGTCGCGGTCTTCGCCGATCTGTACGGCAACCGCTGGGATCTGATCGAGTACGCGCCGGACCACCCTCTCGCCCGTTGGTGAGCCGGCGCTTCGTCGCCGGGCGCGGGCGCGCCATGGGCCGGTTCACCAGCCGCCCAGCGCGATCAGGGAGACCGTGAGCGGGCCGGCACGCTCGTCGGCGATCGTCGCGGCGGGGAACAGCGCCTGCAGCTCATGGCGGCGCAGCAGCCGGATGGCGGACACCTCGCGCCGTGCGGCGGCGTGATCCGGCATGCGCGGATACCAGCCCAGCGCAAAGCGCTGCACCAGCCACGTGCGCGCCTCGATCGGCAGATAGTGGAAGCCGGGAAAGAAGAAGTGCGGCTCCAGTGGAAAGCCATAGTTGGGCGTCTGGACGAAGAACCTTCGCCCGACGCGCTGGATCTCGGCGGCCATGCGCTGCTGGGCGGCGAAGCTCCCGACGTGCTCGATCACCGAGTTCGAGAACACGACATCGAACGCGCCGTCGGCGAACTGTGGCATCGCACATCCATCGCCGACCAGTTGGGTGAAATAGGGCCTGTCGCACGGGTACGGCACGGTATTCAGCAATGTGATCTGCAACGAGGCATCCGGTGTGACGCCCAGCATGTCCCAGAAGAACTGGGTTCCACCGACGTCGAGGATGTGCAGCGGGCGTGGCACGCGTTCCAGCAGCCCGAGGAACTGCCGGATACGACGGCGGCGCAGCCGGGTGATCAGCGCGCCAGGCTCGCGCATGTCGACGATCGAGCGAAACAGCATCATTCCCCCTGTGGTCGTGCCGGCGCGGCCGGTGCGGCGCCGTCAGGCGATCTGGTCCCAGTGTGCCGGCACCACCTGCCAGGCCAGCGGCTCGCCGGCGAGCCAGCGCCCGATCTCGGCGACGGCCATCGCGCTCTGGCGCTCGCGCGCCTCCTGGGTGACGGCTGCCATATGTGGCAGGACGACACAGTGCTCAAGCTGCAGGAACGGCGAATCGGGCGGCAGCGGCTCGACAGGATCGGTGACGTCCAGCACGGCCAGCAGCCGGCCGCGGCGCAACTCGGCGAGCAGGGCATCGTGGTCGATCAGCACGCCGCGGGCGGTGTTGATGAATAGCGCACCATCGCGCATGCGGGCGAACTGCGCCGCACCGAGCATGCCGACCGTCGCCGGTGTGATTGGTGCGTGCAGGCTGACGATCTCGCAGCGCTCGAGCAGCGCATCGAGGCTGCAGTGCTCGGCGCCCAGGGTGCGGGCCGTCGCGGCATCGCAGAATGGGTCGGCGAGCAGGCAGCGCACGCCGAGCGCCCGCAGCAGGTGCAGTACGCGCCGGCCGATGGCGCTGGCGCCGATGATGCCGACGGTGCAGCCGCGTAGCTCGCGTTGTGATGCCAGCGGCACCGCCGCCTCGCCGCGGGCGGCCCGCCGCATCACCATGAACAGGTTGCGCCGGGCGGTGATCATCAGGCCGACGGTGAATTCGGCCACCGCTTCGGCCAGCGACAGGTTGGCGGTCGTGACGGCCAGGCCGCGTTCGAGGGCCGCGCGCGGCACCAGCGCCTTGATCGTGCCGGCCGTGTGGACGATCAGCCGCAGTGGCGACCGGGTGGGGTGCCAGTCGTCCAGCATCGTCAGCGGTGGCGTCCCCCAGCCGGTCATGATGATCGTCGCATCGGCTGCCGCACGCGCAATGGCCGCCTGGTCCGGCCGGCCCGGGCCATGCCATGCGTCGATGAGGAGCCGGCCGCGCAGGGGCTGCAGCGCCGCATCGAGGCACAGTTCGGCGGCGATGTCTGGCGGTATCGCGATGTGGAGCCGTTCCATGGGCTGCTCCTATGCCGGCTGGCCGGGCGGCGCTGGCACGTGGATCCGCCGGCCATGCCAGTCGATCGTCATGGCGCCCTCGGCGCTGCAGGCGATGGCGGGCTGCATCGCCGCACACACCGCCGCATCCCAGCCTGCCAGCGGGCCGGTGTACACCACGCAGATCGCCTGATGCGCCGGCGCCGCCCGGTCGATGTGTAGTAGCGGCACGACATAATCACCATAGATTGCATGCACGTCGTGGCGTCCGCGCCATGCGGCAGCGCGTTGCTGGCTGCTGTAGCCGCGGATGCGCCGGATGGCGACGACCCGGCCGGCCACGGCGGCCCACTCCAGGCCCGCGGGCGCGTCGCTGCCCAGCCGCGGCGCGGCGCCGTGGTCGAAGCCGAGCGTGCTCGCGCCCTCGACGGCGCCGACCGCCACGCCCTGTGCCGGCCAGATGTGATGGATGCGCAGATGCCAGGCCCCGGCGACGACGATCACGGTATCGATGGCATGCGACGCACCGCCGACACTCTGGCGATAGCGCGGGCACAGCATCGAGTCGGGCGTCGCCATGCCATCGGCGCGCCCGGGATTGAACGCCGCATCGCTGGCATACAGGAACTTGCCATAGCTGGCGTCGTCGGAGCCCTGGCTGCCGGCGTTGTAGCGATGGACCGCGCCGCCGGCGTGCTGGCCGACCAGCAGCCAGCCAGCCGGGGCGATGCGGATGAGCATATCGCCGCGCTCGACCGGCAGCGGGGCTTCCGGCTCGTGCCAGAACGGGTCGTCGTCGGGCAGCGCCCACAGTGCGCCGAACGCCAGCATCGCCCAGTAGACTGCGCCGGTGGAGATGTAGGGCTCGATGATCGCCGGGCTGCCCTGGGCGGTGAGCGACTGCCGGATGCTGCCATCGGCGCGTAGTGCGCCGCGATCGATGTACCAGCGCAGGTGGCGCCCGACCAGCCGGCGCAGCATGCCGGCGCCGTGCGGCCACAGGCCATGGCGCCAGGCCCACAGCGGCGCCGCCAGGCGGGCGAACTTGTACGCCAGCGACCGACCGTACTCGGGATAGGCACCGTCGGCGGCGAACCAGTCGGCGCGCGCCGGATCGCTGGCGCCGTCGGTCTCGATCCACGCCAGTTCGTGCGTGGTGAAGACCCACCAGTTGTCATCGTCGAAGTGGCGCTCGCCGCGCTGTGCCGCATCGTCGTACCACTCGTCGACCGCAACCCGGTCGAGATACGTCAGCCCCGACGCGATGACTGCGCGGTCGTGGGGGGCGCCGGGCGCGGCGCGGGACGCGTGATTGAGCACCCAGAACAGTGCCCGGTTGTTGTGCCAGGCCGCAGGCGGCGCACCGCACGCCGCGAGCCAGGCGATTACCTGGCCGCGCGTCGTGGTGTCCCAGTGATCCCGGGCGTGGGCGCGGCTCTGCCACAGGCTGAAGGCCACCTGGCCCGCCTCGACGGTGCGCTGGTCGTAAGCGCCCGGCTGCACCGGCACGCCCCAGTACGCCGGTGATGCCGGATCAGTCCCGGCTCTGATCGCGCGCTCGAGCAGCGCGGCGAGATCGTAGGACGCGCCGGCCCGGCTGATGACCGACGGGCGCCCGGGCTGCGAGAGCCAGCCGCCCACTGCCCACAGTATGCGCGTCACTGCCTCGTAACTGCCGCCGGCGTCGGCATGGTTGGGGATGCCGTCGAGCCAGGCGCGGGCGCCGTGCTTGTCGAGCCGCTCCGCCCAGCCGGCGACGATCCGGGCGAACAGGCCCAGCGCCATGGCATGCGTGAATGGCGCTGCCGCGCTCATGCCGGCACCGGGCCGGTGCTGCCGCGCAGCACGATCGCCGTAGGCAGATGGACGACCTGGGGCGGCCGCAGCGTGGTGTCGAGCGCCAGCGCCATCGCCCGCGCGCCCAACTCCTGCATCGGGACGTGCACCGTCGTCAGCGATGGCGTCACGTCGCGCGCCAGCGGGATGTCGTCGAAGCCGACCAGTGAGATCTGGCGTGGGACGCTGATGCCGCGCCGCCGCAGCGCGCCGAGCGCGCCCAGCGCCATCGCGTCGTTCAGCGCAAACATCGCCGTCAGCCCGGGGTGCCGGTCGAGCAGCAGGCCGGCCGCCCACTCGCCGCCCTCACGGCTGAAGTCGGCCTCGACGACATACGCATCGCCGAGCGCCAGGCCGGCGCGCTCGAGCTCGACGCGAAATCCGTCGAACCGGTCGCCGGTGCTGGTGATCAGCGTCGGTCCCTTGATCACGCCGATGTGCCGGTGCCCCAGTTCCAGCAGGGTGCGCGCCACCGCCCGCCCACCCCCCGGGTTGTCGGGGATGACCGCATCGCCGTCGATTGCGTGCCGGCCGATGAACGCCGCGTGGCCGCCGTCGCGGGTGAATGCCTCGATGTGGCTGCACAGATGCCCGCGGTAGGTCTCATCGTCGATCCCACTGCCCGCCAGGACGATCGCCTGCACGCGCTGCGCGCGCAGCAGCGCCAGATACTCGAGCTCACGCGTCGGGTCGCGGTAGCTGTTGCAGAGCACTACCAACTGTCCGGCGCTGCTGGCGACATGCTGGATGCCGCGCACGATCTCCGAAAAGTATGGGTCGCTCACGTCGTGGACGATGACGCCGACGATCGATGTGCGCGAGCGGACCAGCGCCTGGGCGTGGGCGTTGGGCACGTACTCCAGCACCTGCGCTGCCTGGTGGACCCGCTCGCGCAGGATCGCCGAGACGCCGCGCTGGCTGCCGTTGAGGACGCGTGAGGCGGTTGCCAGCGAGACGCCCGCGTGCGCGGCGACGTCGCTCAGGGTGGTGGGCATGGATCGCCAGCTTTCTCCACGGCGAACGCCATTGCGGGTGCGGTGCCGTGCTCTTCGCCCGGGCTGACGCCCGTCATGACACTACTACAGCACCTGGGTGGTGTCAAGCGTGGCCGGCTGGTGGGTGCAGGCAGGCATTGACAGCGCGTTGGGCGCTCCGCCAGAGGGAGGTACGATTCGTTGCTCACCACAGCCCGGTACCACCCGCGCCCGCGGGTTGCCGGTGGGCAGCGGCACGGTGGAGCGCGCCTGGCAGCACCGGGTGAGCGCACGGCTCACGCCCGCCGGCATGAACTGGGGCGTGCCGGAAGCCGAGGCGGTGGCCGTCGTCCGCGCCTGGCGGAATCGCGACCGCCGGGACGACGCGCTGTGCCTGCGCCCGCCGCCCCAGCGCCGCTACCGGCGTCAGGCGGCAGCGCCACGGCAGCCTGACAACGCATGCTTGGCCCCCCCCGGCTGGTGGGGTGCTCCTGCGATGACACGATGATCCACGCGGCGTCCCGCGAGCGGCGGTGCGCGCGCCGGGCGCCCCGCTCCTGCGCTGCGCAGTGGGACGGGCGGCGGCACTGCTGTCGCCGCGCGCCCCATTCGCGTGCGCGGACGCATCTCATGGCCGGATGCGCATGCGCTGGCCGGCGGCTGATCCGCGATCGACGCGATGCTGCGGGATGCCCGGGCGATCGTGGCGGCTGCACGACGTCACGATGATGCTGGCGAATGTGCGATAGTTGATGCATGTCGCCACTCGTCGATGGTGAGTTGCGGATGTGATGATGCAACCGGTCAGTCAATCGCATGCGATGATCACTACTGATACTCGAAAGCGGTATCGTGTGTCATAATCGCCATCAGAATCGCCGCCGATCGCCCGAAATTCGTAAGATGACGACTTGACAATGGACCTGACATCGTGTAGAGTCATCGGCATGGCGACATCATCGTGGCGTCCATGATCATCCTGCACTGGCGTCGCATTCTTCCGCGTGTTATAGTCAGGCCACGATCGTCGAACAGATCAGCAGTATCATATCTGGTGATTCTCTCGGATGTCTGGTAGATGATCAGTGGCCAGTAGTGGTGAAGCGCCGCCGTGATGCATGGAATGCCGTTTCCTGGGAAACTCAGTGCAGATGTGTCGTATACTCCGCATCCGGCGAGCATCGTTCAGTTATCGCAGTCATGTGTTTTTACAGCCGGATTGACCTGTTCGTCGATGCTTGACTCCACGTCATGATCAGGAGCATTGCGCATGAGTAACACAGCACCCGGACATCTGGTCCGGATCGAAGGTCAGATCTACTCGCATGCGCGAGCTCGGCTGGCGTTCCGGAAGATCTGCCATCTCTACGAATCAATGGGACACAAATTCGTCTTATTGCGCTTGATCGACATTGCATTTGCACGATACCAGCTCGATCAGACGTTCATCTCGCAGTCACTCGTCAATTGTCGGCTGGCGACCATCGTCGACGGCAGATGCGTCATCGACGAGCTCACGCTTGCGCTCGTGCGCGAACTCGATCGGGAATACGACCTGCACGGACAACTGCGTCGATATGTGTTTCGCCAGCAGGACGTGCGTCACGAGCTCAGCTTCCCGTTCGCCATCATCGCCCCGGAGGCAGCGCTGCCCCACGGCGGTGACGTCGCACCGGCAGATGCGGAGCAGCCTGACACCGTGGCAGAACCGGTGCTGCCATCGGGCGTCTGGGCGTATCTGCAGTCACTCTGATGGTGTCAGCAGCGCCCGCGCCCCCGCGGTCGGGCCGGCGTCGCCGTCCGCAACACACTCCCCGACCGACCCGGCGTGCGGTCGGCGGCTGTCGGGCCGCCGCGCCAGAAACGCAGCAAACTCCGCCAGACACTGCTCGATCTGCGCCAGTTCGTGCGCATCGAGCGCGTAGGTTGGATGACGGCAGTAGGCGCTGGCGATCAGGCCGCGGCGGGCGAGGATGTGTTTCTCCGCCCGGATGATGAGCTCGACCCCCTGCATCCAGTAGCCGATGTAGGGCAGCAGGCGAGCGTGAAGCGCATGCATCGCCGCGCGGTCGCCGGCACAGAACATGCGATCCAGCGCCACGTAGATTTCGGCGACCGAGCAGCCCGGCTGGACGCCCGCTGCACCGCGCGCCAGCGCGTCCGGCAGTTGGATGCCGGCATAGCCGACCAGCGCCTGCAGCCGGCCGCCGGAGCGCTCGATCAGGCTGCTCAGATAGCGGCCGGGCGGCTGCGTCTCGACCTTGATGGCGCTGAGGTTGGGCAGGTCGTCCCGCAGGCGCACGAACAGCTCTGGCCCGATCCGCACGCCGGTCTGCGCCGGGGCGTACTGCACGATCACCGGGATCTGCACGCTGCCGACCACCCGGCGGATGTGGTCGAGGATCGCGTCGTCGCCCGGTGCGAGGAAGAAGGGCGGCAGCAGCATCAGTGCGTCGGCGCCCTGTGCCTCGGCGGCCCGCGCGCGCATGGTCGCGACCTCCCAGCTATGATCGGTGATCGAGATGATCCCCGCGACCGTCGCACTTCGGCTGGTCTCCGCCAGCAGGATGGCCTGCATCCGGCGCCGTTCGTCGTCGGTCAGCTTGGAGCATTCGGTCGCCAGCCCGAACAGCGTCAGGCCGGCGGCCCCGGTGCCCAGCAGGTGCCGTACCAGGGCCTGCAGGCTATCCTCGTCGAGGGCGCCAGCGGGCGTGAAGGGCGCAGCCACGATCGGCAGCACGCCCTGCAGAGCGTTGGGCATCACGAACCTCCTGTCGCGCTGGTGTCGGCTGTCCGGTCGCGCCGCGCCGGCATGCCACGGCCATCGGCGGGCGCGGCGTGATCGCGGCCAGGCGATGGGGCCGGGGTGTTCGCCGCGGGCCATGGCGAACCCGGCATGGCCCCGCCGGGCGTGGCGCCGTCCCGGCCCGGCATCGGCCTGCACGCGCAGCATCGGCTCATGGCGGTGCCGCCTGCCGCCCGTCGTGTTTCGCCGCGCGCAGATGCCCGATATCGCGCGCGGGCGGGCGGCCGAACAGGCGCTTGTAGTCCCGGCTGAACTGTGACGCGTCATCGTAGCCCACGCGTGCGCCGGCGCTGGCGGCGTCGAGCTGCTCGCCGAGCATCAGCCGCCGGGCTTCCTGGAGCCGCAGCCGCTTCTGGTACTGCAGCGGGCTCATCGCGGTCACGGCCTTGAACTGATGGTGCAGGCTCGAGACGCTCATGCCGAGTTCCTCGGCGATGTGCGCCATGCGCAGCGGCCGGCGGACGTCGCTCCGCAGCAGGCCGACCGCACGCGCGATGCGATGGGTGAACCCTCCCGCCATCGCCATATGCCGGAGACGATCGCCCTGTGTCCCCATCAACAGGCGGGCGATGAGCTCGCGCGTGACCAGCGGCGCGAGCACGCGCGCTTCGGCGGGATCGTCGATCAGCCTGACCAGCCGCACCATCACATCCAGCAGGTCCGTGTCCAGCGGGCTGACGCCGATCGCCTGCGCGGCGGGCTGGAGCGCGCACACCGGCAGATCGCACTCGAGCAGCACGGCGCTCACGAGCATCGGGTCGAGCTGCAGGCGAACGCTGAGATACGGCCGTTCGTGCGATGCGTCGAGGATCTGGCTGGCAACCGGCACGTCGATCGTCGTCAGCAGATACCGTGCCGGGTCGTAGGTGTACCGTGATCGTCCGAGGAGGATCTCCTTGCGGCCCTGGGCGATGACGCAGCATGCCGGCGCGACGACGCCGTGGCGGAGCGCGGTCGGCGACGACGCGCGCAGGAGTTGCAGGCCACGGAGCGGCTCGACCCGATCGTCGGCGCTGGTGGCCCACGCGATGCGCGCGCTGAGCTCGTCGAGCGCGGCCTGCCGCCGCCGCATATCGTGCCATGCCTGTCGGGCAGGTGGTGAATCCATCGAACCTCTTGCCATGCCGGGCGCTCATGCAGGATTGTACAATGATCCGCCAGCATGCTCCTATCGCCTGCCGCGATTCCCACGCGATACTGGTGGCATCGGCTCCGATCGCGCGTGCCTGGCACGCCGCGCATGGCGCGGCGCCACGCACGCCCGAATGATCGGCGGCGCGTGGCTCCCGGTGCGCCGCGCAGGCGCAGCAGCGAACGCCCTGATGACGGCATCATGGCAAGGATGACGACAGCGAGGATGGAATATGTCGACGGTTCCTTCAGTGACATTGAATAACGGCGTATCCATGCCGATCCTCGGGTTCGGCGTCTTTCAGATGAATGACGCCGCAACGTGTGAGCAGAGCGTCCTGCACGCGCTCCGCGCCGGGTATCGGCTCATCGATACGGCAGCATCATACGGCAATGAGGCGGCGGTGGGCCAGGCCATGCGACGGAGCGGCCTGGCGCGTGAAGAACTGTTCATCACGACCAAGCTCTGGATTCACGACGCCGGCGAGGAACGCACCAGGGAGGCCTGTGAACGCTCGATGCAGCGGCTGGGCGTGGAGTATCTGGATCTCTACCTGATCCACCAGCCATTTGGCGACGTGTACGGCGCCTGGCGCGCTATGGAGGCGCTGTATCGAGAGGGCCGGATTCGCGCGATTGGTGTGAGCAATTTCCCTCCGGATCGATTGGTTGACCTGATGGTGCACCACCAGGTGGTTCCGGCTGTCAATCAGATCGAGACACATCCATTTCAGCAGCAGATCGACATGCATCGCTTTCTCGAGGAGCATACGGTGCAGATGGAAGCATGGGCGCCATTTGCGGCAGGGCGGAACAACATGTTCGGCAACGAACTGCTGCAATCGATCGCACTCGCGTATGATCGAAGCGTCGCACAGATCATCCTGCGCTGGTTGACCCAGCGTGGTGTCGTCGCCATTCCGAAGTCAGTGCGTCCGGAGCGGATCGCGGAGAATCTCGCCATCTTCGATTTCGCTCTCCAGCCCGAGGACATGGCCGCGATCGCGTTGCTGGACACCCGGACCAGCAGCTTCTTCGACCACCGCGATCCGGCGGTGGTGCGCCGGCTGGGCGAGATGCGACGCCCGACCTGATGCGGCGTCCGGCGCAACTCCCGCCACATGCCCGGGCCGGGATGACCGCGCGGGCGCATCGATGCGGTCACCGGCGCCGGCGGGGCGTCGGCGCATGCCGGGGTACAGCGTCGCGGCCCGCCCTGCGGCGCCATCGATGGCGCGCGGCACGCTGCGGCCGGGCACCTGCCGGCGCGGGGCGGCACACATGGCGCGGCGAACGGCCGTGCGGCCCCGCCCACCCCCGACGACGGCACACGCCGTCCGGGCGCATCATTGCGCCATGCATTTCATTGACACCACCAGCGGCATCCGCTATACTCGGCGGCAGTCGCGATCGCGTTGCGGGGGCCGCATGATGCTGCGGCGCCGACGATCCGGGGGGGCATGCGATGACGCTGCTCGGCATCCATCACGTCAGCCTGCCACGCCCGGCCGGCGCGGCATCGGGCGCCGCCGCGCGGCACTTCTACGGTGCCGTGCTCGGGCTGCGCGAGTGCCCGCTGCCAGCCGGCCTCGCCGGTGCCGACGTCGTCTGGTTTCACATCGGCACCGGCGAACTGCACCTCTACGCCGCCGACGATGGCGACGGCGGCGGGCGGCACGCATGCCTGCGCTGTGCCGACCTGGCGGCCATCACGCAGCAGTTCGAGCGCCACCACGTCGCCTGGCAGCCGGGCGATCCGGTCATCCAGGGTCGGCCGCGGCTGTTCTGTCGCGATCCGTTCGGCAATCTGCTCGAGATCACCGCACTCGACGACGGCGGTGAGCCGTGAGGCGTGTGTCGCGGCGAACCGCCGCACGCCCGACGGCAGCCGCGCCATCCGGGACCGTAGGCTGCTGAGATGAGGAGCACCATCATGACACAGACGATCGGCGTCGGTCTGGTCGGCTACAAGTTCATGGGCAAGTCGCACTCGAATGCGTACCGCCAGGTCGCCAGCTTCTTCCCCGACGTCCCGCTGCGGC
Organism: Chloroflexota bacterium; assembly: GCA_018969485.1. Classification (GTDB taxonomy): domain Bacteria; phylum Chloroflexota; class Chloroflexia; order Chloroflexales; family Roseiflexaceae; genus CAIQIY01. The sequence goes on along the minus strand of JAGWYG010000007.1, from coordinate 51,853 downwards.
CGGTGATGCGTGCGCTGTGCGGCCGCGACGAGGCCGGCGTGCGCGCGGCGGCGGCGCAGTTCGGCTGGGAGGGCATCGAGACCGACTGGCGCGCGCTGGTCGCCCGCGACGACATCGGCCTGGTCGATGTCTCGACGCCGGGCGACTCGCATGCCGCCATCTCGATCGCCGCCGCCGAACACGGCAAGCACGTGTTCTGCGAGAAGCCGCTGGCCAACACCCTGGCCGAAGCGCGCGCGATGCTCGACGCCGTCACCCGCAACGGCGTCGTCGGCATGGTCAACTTCAACTACCGGCGCGTGCCGGCGGTGCAGCTCGCCCAGCAGCTCATCCAGTCCGGGCGGCTCGGCACCATCTATCACTGGCGTGCCGTCTACCTGCAGGACTGGATCATGGATCCGGCGTTTCCGCTGGTGTGGCGCCTGCAGAAGGACCAGGCCGGCGCCGGCACGCTGGGCGATCTGGGCGCGCACATCATCGATCTGGCGCGCATGCTGGTGGGCGAGATCAGCGAGGTCACCGGCCTGACCGAGACGTTCATCAAGCGCCGGCCGGTGCTGGCCGCCTCGGACGCCGGCCTGGGCGCGACGGCCGGCGCACAGCTGGGCGATGTCACCGTCGATGATGCCGCGCTGTTCCTCGCGCGCTTCGCCAATGGCGCCGTCGGCACCTTCGAGGTGACGCGCTTCGGCAAGGGGCGGGCCAACTTCAACTCCTTCGAGATCAACGGCAGCAAGGGCAGCCTGGTGTTCAACCTCGAGCGCATGAACGAGCTGAATGTGCTGCTCGAGGACGAGCAGGGCGACGTGGCCGGCTTCCGCAACGTGCTGGTGACCAATGGCGGCGTGCACCCCTACATGAGCGCGTGGTGGCCGGCGGGGCACATCATCGGCTGGGAGCATACGTTCACCCACGGTGTGCGCGACCTGCTGCACGGCATCGCCGCCGGCGCCGCGCCACAGCCCACCTTCGAAGATGGCCTGCGCTGCCAGGCAGTGCTCGACGCCGTCGAGCGCTCGGCCGGCAGCAAGCAGTGGGTCGAGCCCGAGTATTGAGGCATCGTGCCGCACGCCGGCATCAGCAAGCGAGGTCAGCCGATGGGACGCCCAGTCACTCTGTTCACCGGCCAGTGGGCCGATCTGCCGCTCGAGGTGCTCGCCGCCAAAGCGAAGAGCTTCGGCTACGACGGGCTGGAACTGGCCTGCTGGGGCGATCACTTCGAAGTCACGAAGGCGCTCGAGTCGGACGCGTATCTGCGCGAGAAGCGGGCGCTGCTCGAGCGCCACGGGCTGCAGTGCTTTGCCATCAGCAATCACCTGGTCGGCCAGGCGGTCTGCGATGTCATCGACGGCCGCCACAAGGGCATCCTGCCGCCCCACGTCTGGGGCGACGGCGATCCCGAGGGCGTGCGGCAGCGCGCCGCCGCCGAGATGCAGCACACCGCCCGCGCCGCCGCCGCGTTCGGCGTGCCGGTAGTCAACGGCTTCACCGGCTCGGCCATCTGGCCGCTGATCTACTCCTTCCCGCCCAACGACCCGGCGACCATCGAGGCCGGCTACGCCGACTTCGCCGCGCGCTGGAACCCGATCCTCGACGTCTTCGACGAGGTCGGCGTGCGTTTCGCGCTCGAGGTCCATCCGACCGAGATCGCCTATGACATCGTCACGACCGAGAAAGCGCTGGCGGCGATCGGCCGACGGCCGGCATTCGGCATCAACTTCGATCCGAGCCACCTGATCCATCAGTTCGTCGATCCGGTCGCGTTCATCCAGACCTTCGCCGATCGCATCTATCACGTCCACGTGAAGGACAGCCGGGTCACCCTCGATGGCCGCACCAGCATCCTCGGCTCGCACCTGAACTTCGGCGATGCCCGCCGCGGCTGGGACTTCGTCTCGCCTGGCCATGGCGATGCGAAGTGGGATCCGATCTTCCGCGCGCTGACGCGCATCGGCTACCAGGGTCCGCTGTCGGTCGAATGGGAGGACAGCGGCATGGATCGCGAATTTGGCGCCGCCGAGGCCTGCGCGCTGGTCAAGCGCAACGACTTCCCGCCGAGCGCGGTGGCGTTCGACGCCGCGTTCCAGAAGTGATCGCACCATGACGTTCGCCGGACGGGTCGCCATCGTGAGCGCCGCCAGCCGCGAGATCGGTGCGGCAATCGCCACGACGCTGGCGGCCCGCGGCTGTGCCATCGTGGCGACACACTACGGCGAGGCCGGCCGGGCCGATGCGCTCGCCGCGCGCATCCGCGCCGATGGTGGCCGCGTGGTCGTCTGCGAGGCCGATCTGCGGCAGGTCGCCGCCCATCAGCGGCTGGTCGAGCTCGCCCTCGGGCAGTTCGGCCGGCTCGACATCCTCGTGGCCAATGCCGGCGTCACGGTGGCGGCGCCCTTTCTCGAGACCACCGAGGAGCACTGGGATCTGGTGGCCGACCTCAACCTCAAAGGTGCGTTCTTCGCCGCCCAGGCGGCGGCGCGCGCCTTCGTCGCCCAGCAGCAGGGCGGGCGGATCATCTTCTCGTCCTCGGTCACTGGCGTCGTCGCCTGCCCGGGCCTGGCCGCCTACGGCGTCACCAAGGCCGCGCTGCGCCATCTGGCGGCTACGCTCGGCGGCGAGCTCGGGCGCCATGGCATCACGGTCAATGCCATCGGCATCGGCGCCACGCTCAACGAACGCAACCTCGCGGGCCAGCCCGACTACCAGGCCGAGTGGGACGCGCTCGTGCCGACCGGGCGCGTCGGCGTGCCGCAGGACGTCGCCGACGCCGTGGCGTTTCTGTGCACGCCGCAGGCCGCGATGGTCAATGGCCACACGATGATGATCGACGGCGGATGGTCGCAGCGCGGCGTGCTGCCGTAGCGCCATCCACGAAAGGGGACGACCATGGCTGATGCCTATGTGCCGCGTGCGGAGCATCGTTTCACGTTTGGCCTGTGGACGGTCGGCAACGTCGGGCGTGATCCGTTCGGCGAGCCGGTGCGCGCGCCGCTGTCGCCGGTCGCGGCGGTTCATCTGCTGGCCGACGTCGGTGCCTGGGGCGTCAACTTCCACGATAACGATCTGGTGCCGATCGACGCGTCGCCGGCCGAGCGCGAGCGCATCGTGCGGGAGTTCCGCGCGGCACTCGCGGCGACCGGCCTGGTGGTGCCGATGGCGACCACCAATCTGTTCAGCGATCCGGCATTCAAGGACGGCGCGTTCACGGCGAATGATCCGCGGGTGCGCGCCTATGCGCTCCAGAAGACGATGCACGCTATCGACCTGGGCGTCGAGTGTGGCGCGACGACCTATGTGTTCTGGGGTGGGCGCGAGGGCAGCGAGAGCGATGCCACCAAGAACCCGGCGGAGGCGATCAAGCGCTTCCGCGAGGCGATCAACTTCCTGTGCGCGTATGTCCGTGATCAGGGGTATGCGCTGCGCTTCGCCCTCGAGCCCAAACCGAACGAGCCGCGCGGCGACATCTTCCTCGCCACCGTCGGTGCCGCGCTGGGCTTCATCGCGACGCTCGACCATCCCGGGATGGTCGGCCTGAACCCCGAGGTGGCCCACGAGACGATGGCCGGGCTGAACGTGCTGCATGCGGTCGCCCAGGCCTGGGAGGCGGGCAAGCTGTTTCACATCGACCTGAACGACCAGGTGCCGGGGCGCTACGATCAGGACCTGCGCTTTGGCTCGGTGAACATCAAGCAGGCCTTCCTGCTCGTCAAGTTCCTCGAAGATGTCGGCTATGCGGGGAGCCGGCACTTCGACGCGCATGCCTTTCGCACCGAAGATGCCGCCGGCGTGCGCGAGTTCGCCCGCGGCTGCATGCGCACCTATCTCATCCTCAAGGAGCGCGCCGCCCAATTCAATGCCGATGCCGACATCCAGGCGCTGCTGGCCGAGATCCACGCCGATGACGGCGCGATGGCACCGTTTCAGGGTGCCTACACCGCAGCCCGGGCGGCGGCGCTCAAGGCGCACCCGTTCGACCGGGCGGCGCTCGGCGCGCGCGGATTGGCCTACGAACGCCTCGACCAACTGACGATCGATCTTCTGCTCGGCGTGCGCTGAGCGTCCGATACGGTGAGGATGAGCGACCGATGACATTGCGACCCTCCGATCTCCGACTCGGCCAGCTCGGCGATGCGCTCTCACAGGCGACCGAGCGCATCCGCACGATGGTGCAGCCCCTCACGCCGGCGCAACTGGAGTGGAAGCCAGATCCGGCCGAATGGAGCGCAGCCCAGGTCTTCGAGCACCTCACCCTGGTGAACGACGCGATCATCCGGCCGATCGAGGCGCGCCTGGCTGGCCGCAGCCCGTCGCTGTTCGAGCGTGTGCCGCTGCTGCCGTCGCTCACCGGCTGGGGCGTCCGGCGCGCGATGGAACTGCTGGTGGGCTCGGGGGCGGCGCTGCGCGCGCCCCGCACGCTGACGCCCACCGCGCTGCCGGATGGCGTGCGCGTCCGCGACCGTTTCTTCGGCCGCCAGCAGCAGATCGTGGCGCTGGTGGCACGCTGCGCCGAGCGCGACATCGGCAGTCAGGGCATCGGCATCCCGGGCGTGCCGCTGCTCTGCTACACCGTGCGCGATGCGCTGCACATCATGCTGTTCCACGAGGGGATTCACCTGGGGCAACTCGCGGCGCTCATCCAGCACCCCGAGTTGCCCCACGACTGAGCCGCGCCGCCGGCGCTCACTCCTGCGGTGGGCGCCGCCACCGCCAGCGGAGGAACGGACGGATGCGGCGGAGGCGTGCGCCGAGCGTGTGCCGCATCGTCGGGCGCGGTTCGCCGCGGCTGCGCCGTCGTGCGCCGATCATCCGGTACAGCAGCGGCGGCCGGCTGAGCTCGGGGGGATCCAGCGCCAGTTGCTCGAGCAGCACCCGCGCGATGGCGAAGGCGCCGTCGCGCGGCACCGCGTCGGCGAGCGCCGCCACGCTCGCGGCGTAGGCGTCCGGCTGGCGCAGCTCGGCGATCGCCTCGATCACCTGGGCGATGCCCGGGCAGAATCGCCCCAGGTTCCGGTCCACCACGAAGTCGATGTTGCCATGCTCCTGCAGCCCGACGGCCTGGGTCACCAGCACTGGGCGCCGCATCACCAGCGCTTCCATCAACGTGCCGGGCCCGGCCTTGGTGACGACCAGATCGGCCGCGGCCATCAGTGCTTCCATGTTGTCGACGAAGCCGTAGATGTGCACGTCTGCGCCCAGGCCGGCGCCCTCCAGTTCGCTGCGCAGCGCCGCGTTGCGCCCGGTGACGACGAGCAGCTGCACATCGGGTGCTGCCGCCGCGATGGCCCGCACCGTCGCGCCCAGATTGCCCGAGCCCACGCCGCCGCTGGTGAGCAGCACGGTGAACGGGGCGGCCGCGACGCCGAGCTGCGCGCGGGCCGCCGCCTGGCTGTGCGCGTATTCGGTGAACTTGGGGTGCACTGGGAACCCCGTCGTGAGCAGGCGCTCGGGTGCCAGACCCGCCGCGCGCTGCCGCCGATGCGCCTCGTCGGTCGGGACGATGCACAGCTCGGCGGCCGGATCGGCCCAGGCCGCATGCAGGCTCACCAGGTCGGTGACGACCGTGATGAAGCGGAACGAGAGCCGGTAGGCCCGGCGCGTGCTGGCGATCAGCCGATTCGACAGCGGATGTACCGAGACCACCAGCGTCGGGCGGATCTCTTCGAGCACGCGCAGGATGTTGCGGTGCGCCCCGAGATAGACCATCTGCGACAGCACATCGACGCGCCGCCGGCCGTCGGTCGCGCGGAATAGCGCATTGAAGACCGGCAGCCAACGGGTCGACAGCTGATCATAGAGATCGGGCGCGTCGCGCACGACCGGCAGGCCGGTGCTGGTGAGCAGATCGACGATGTGGCAGCTCACCCGATCGCCGACGAGCCGCGCGATGGCGGCGGCGATGGCGACCGCGCCCGAGCGATGGCCACCGCCGGTATCCGAGATGGCGAAGAGGATCCGCGGCTCAGTACTCACGATGCGCTCCCTCCGGTCGTGCCTGTCGGCTCATCGCCGCACCCATGCTACCATAGAATGGCGGGGCGGCCGGGGCCACGCCACGCGGCGGGGCATCTCAGGCGAGCGCCGCACAGGCTGTGCGGGTTGCCGCGATCACTGCCGCCACCTCATCGTCGGTCAACTCCGGGAACAGCGGCAGCGAGAGCACCTGGCGCGCGGCGTCATCGGTGTGGGGGGCATGCGCCGGTGCCAGTTGGCGGTAGGCCGGCTGGGCATATGCCGGCGCCGGGTAGTGGATCTCACAGCCGATGCCGGCCTGGCGCAGCGTCGCCATCAGGGCATCGCGCCGTGGATGGCGCACGACATACAGGTGGTAGACGTGATATGCGGCCGGATGTGCCGTCGGCACGGTCAGCCCGGTGTCCGCCAGCGCCACAGTGTAGCGCGCCGCAATCGCTCGCCGGCGCTCCGTCCACGCCGTCAGGTACGGCAGTTTGGCGTGCAGCACCGCCGCCTGTAGCTCATCAAGTCGCGAGTTCATCCCATTGGCATCGCGCGTCTCGTACTTGCGCTCCCAGCCATACTGACGCAGCCGCCGCAGCCGCGCCGCCAGCGCTGCATCATCGGTGACCACGGCGCCGCCATCGCCCAGCGCACCCAGGTTTTTGGTCGGGTAGAAGCTGAAACAGCCGCAGGCGCCGTAACTGCCGGCCGGCCGGCCATGCCAGCGCGCCACATGCGCCTGTGCGGCATCTTCGACGACCGGCACGCCATGGCGCTGCGCCACGTCGAGGATCGCGGCCATGTCGGCCATCTGGCCGTACAGGTGCACCGCGATCACCGCCCGCGTGCGCGGCGTGAACGCCGCCGCCAGCGCGGCCGGGTCCATCGTCAGCGTGGCCGGATCGACATCGACGTACACCGGCCGCGCGCCGAGCGCCAGCGTCGCGATCGTCTGGTAGATCGACGCATTCGCCACCGTGATCACGTCGTCGCCCGCGGTGACGCCCAGCGCCGCCAGCGCGAGTTGCAGCGCCTCGGTGCCGTTGGCCACGCCGACGCAGTCGGACACACCACACGCCGCCGCAAACGCCGCCTCGAATGCCCGCACCTCCGGGCCCAGGACATACCAGCCGCTCGCGATGACGCGCGCCGCCGCCGCATGCATGGCCGTGGCGAGCGCCGCGTGCTGGCGCCGCAGGTCGCCGAATGGCACTTCGATCGTTGACGTCATCGCCGCCTCACCAGTAATGCCCGCGTTCGTGGCGATAGAATGCCAGCGTGCGCATCAACCCCTCGCGCAGCGTCACCGCTGGCCGCCAGCCCAGCCGCTCGCGGATCAGACGATAATCAGCATAGTAATCGCCAATGTCGATCACCTTGCGCTCTGGCGGGAATGCTACCAGCCGATACTGCCCCCGGCCGGCGAGCTCGACCAGCAGCGCCGCCAACTCGGCCAGGCTGATCGTCTCGTCGGCACCAAGATTGAACACCTGGCCGTCGGCCGCCGGCGCAGTACCAGCCAGCAGCAGCGCCTCGACGGCATCATCGACATACGTAAAGTCGCGCAACTGGGTGCCGTCACCAAACACATCGATCGTCTCACCGTCGATGATGCGTCGCAGCCAGATGCCGAGAAACGTCTGGCGCGCGTCCCGCACGCGCATCCGTGGACCGATCGTGTTGGTCAGCCGCAGCGCGCAGGCGCGGATGCCATAGACATTATGGTACAGGATGTGATACCACTCGCCGGCCATTTTGTTGATGCCATTGACATCGGTGGGCCGCAGCAGATGGCGCTCATCGACCGGCAGGTACTCGGGTTTGCCATAGATCTGGCGCGTCGAGGCGTAGACAATCTTCAGCCGCGGGTTGTGCTGGCGCGCCGCCTCGAGGATGGTGAGTTGCGCCCGACAATTGATATCGAGATCGGCGAAGGGGTCGGTCATCGAGTCGAGATGCGCCGTCTGGCCCGCCAGATTGAACAGGACATCGCGACCCTGCACCAGATAGGCCATCGAGTAGCTGTCGCGCACATCGGCGATATTCACCGTGACCTGCTGCTCGATGCCGTGGATATTGCGCAGGTTGCCGCCATAGTGCGGAATCAGCGAGTCGACCAGCGTCACGCGCGCCCCGGCAGCCACCAGGCGGTGCGCCAGGTTCGAGCCGATGAAGCCCAGCCCGCCGGTGATCAGCACATCGGCGCCGCGATAGTGCATCGCGCTATTCACGAGTGCTCCTGCCGGCCGCGGGGCCGCAGATGTTCGCGCCGGACGACCAGCTTCCACCACAGCGCGATCAGCTGGACGCCAGTGCGCCACAGGCGTGGCAGGTTGAAGAACTGGCTCTGGCCGTAGGTGCGATGGTAGTGATGCACCGGCACCTCGGCGAAGCGATGGCCCGCGTCCTGCAGCTTCTTGACGAGCTCGAGGCAGATCGTGCCGCTGTCGGATTCCAGATCGATCGTGGCGAGCGCATCACGGCGGATCAGGCGGAAGTCGCAATCGACATCGCGCAGCCGGAAGCCGAACAGGAACTTCACCACATGGTGATACACCCGGCCGATGATCACCCGATGCAGCGGATCGCTCCGGTCGATCTTCCAGCCATTGACCACCGCGACATCGGGCGTGAGCGCCGCCAGCAACTGCTTCAGCTCGCGGGGATCGTACTGCGCATCGCCGTCGGTGTAGAACACCAGATCGCGCGTCGCGCGGGCGAAGCCGACACGCAGCGCGCCGCCATAGCCCAGCGGCTCGCGGTGGGCATAGTAGTGGAAGTGCCCGGACTGCCGAGCCAGCTCCTCGAGCACCTCGACGGTATAGTCGGTGCTGCCATTCTCGACCACGAAGACCTCGTAGTCATCGGTGACCTCGGCCAGCGTCTTCAGCGTCGTCACCACCAGGCTGCCGATGGTGCCGCCATCGTTGTACGCCGGGAAAAACGCCGAGATGCTCGGCGGCTTGGAAGGCATCACACGTCCCCCACAGCTCGTATCGTGCCGGATTATACCACGGCGCATCCCGCTGGCGCTCGGCAGCCGCGTGTGCCCCATCCGCCCGGGCGCCCGCGATGCCACGCGTTGAGCCAGTGCGGTCCATGTGCTATAATCTGCGCCGTCGGAGCACGCTCGGTGGTTCGAACGGGCTGCGCATCGTTGAATGTCAGGGAGCAAGGTTGATGGAGCGAGATCACGCGGACGGATCGGTGCCGTCAGCGGCAGCCGAGTCTGATGGTACGCTGCACTACGTTCTTGCGATCGCGCGCTACTGGCGCTACCTCGCCGCAGTGATGCTCGTCATGGTGGCGCTGGTCGCCGCGCCGTTCCTCGCGTACCGGGCGGTCAGCCCAGCGCCCTTCGAAGCCGCCTCAGAGGTCGTCATCGCGCGCGTGACCAGCGACATCAAGTTCGAGGCGCGCTATCTCACCGAGACGCCGCTGGACCTGTCGGCGCTCACCTCGGCGACGCGGCGCAACTCGCTGGTGCAGCTGGTCGACAGCACCACGATCGCCGAGCAGATCATCGCCGAGTTCGGCGAGCGCATGCCTCCAGCCCTGCGCGTCCCCGCCGAGCTGCTGCGCAACGTCAATGGCGAGATCGCCACCGAACGCAATGCCCAGGCCGACATTCTGTACATCACGGTCGCGACGCCCGATGCGACGCTGTCGTACGAGATCGCCAACCGCTGGGCCGAAATCTACGTCGAGCAGGTCAACGCTATCTACGGTCAGGTTCCGGGCGAGCTGATCACCGCCGTCGAGGCAGATGCCGTGCGCGCCGACGAGGGGCTGCGTGCCGCGCAGGCAGTGCTCGAGCAGGCGCTCGCCACGAGCCAGCGCGACCAGCTCGCGATCCGTGTGGCGAACGCCGAGGTTGCGATGCAGATGTCCCTGGTGCAACTCGATCTCTACCGCCGTGCGCTGTTTGCGATCCGCGACGTGCGGATTGCTGCCGGAGGGCTGCGCGACCAGCTCGCTGCGCCCGGCGTCGATCCGGTCAGCACACAGATCGCGCTGATCGCACTCACCGAGCGGGCAGGACGCGCGGTCGCCATTCCGACGACCACTGAGCCACAATTTGCACCCGCCAGTCCGGGAACCGTCGCCAGCCCGATTGTCGCTCCCATCCCTGGTGGAGCGGGTGTGTCGCTGCAGCTGGTGCTCGATGCACAGTCAGACATCGTCGCGCCAGTCGCCGCGCAGCGTGCTGGCGTCGACGCGCTGATCGCATCGCTGGATGCGCGCATCACGGTCCTTGATCAGGCGATTGTCGATGCCGATACCGCGATCGCGAGCGGCACGTTCCCCGGTGATCCGGGTGTTGAAGCAGCCTGGCAGGGCATCGGCAGCCTGCGCGCCGAGTTTGAGGCGGCCGATGCCGAGATCAAGCGACTGACGGCCGCCCGTGATCTCGCGCGGACTACCGCGACGACGGTGAACAACAAGGTGGCCGAGCTGCGGTTGGCGCGCACGGCCGCCAACAGCGAGGTGCGGCTCGGCTCGCCGGCCTTCATTCCTGATGAGCGCAGCACCGAGATCCGGCTGCTGCTCGTGCTGGCGATCGGCGTGATGCTCGGCGCGATCCTGGGCATCACCGAGCTGGCGCTGGCGCGGCTGCTGCGACGCACGCCGTTCGATTGGCTCACGGCAGCACTCGCACGGCTGAAGCTGCGACGCCTCGGCATCTGGTTGAGCGGCGGGGCACATGCGGCATGACCAACGCAGCAGCTCGGAGGACATGATGACGCGCGTGGCAGTGATCGGCTGCGGCTACTGGGGCAAGAATCTGGTTCGGGTGTTTCATCAGCTGGGTGTGCTTGACACCGTCTGTGATCCATCGGAGGCCGGTCGTGCGACGGCGCGGCAGCTCGCGCCCGACGCCCGCGTCACCGCCGATGTCGACGCCGTGCTCGCTGATGCTGCGATCGATGCGGTCGTCATCGCGACCCCGGCCGAGACCCACCACCGCATCGCGGTTGCCGCGCTGCGCACCGGCAAGGACGTGTTCGTCGAGAAGCCCCTCGCGCTGCAGTATGCCGACGGGCTGGACATCGTGCGGGTCGCCGCCGAACAGCGGCGCATCCTGTTCGTCGGCCACGTCCTCGAGTATCATCCGGCGATCGTCCGGCTGCGCCAGTTGATCGATCAGGGTGAGCTTGGCGCGCTGCAGTACCTGTATTCCAACCGGCTGAGCTTCGGCAAGATTCGTCGTGAAGAGAATATCCTGTGGAGTTTTGCGCCGCATGACATCGCGGTGATCCTGCGCCTTGTCGGAGCAGCGCCGACTGATGTCGCATCGACCGGCGGCGCGTATCTGCAGGCTGGCATCGCCGACGTCACGGTGACCAATCTGCGGTTTGCATCCGGCATCGGCGCACACATTCACGTCTCCTGGCTGCATCCGTACAAGGAGCAGCGTCTGGTCGTCATCGGCACGCACAAGATGGCCAGCTTCGATGATGTGAACAAGCAGTTGCTGCTGTATGACCAGCGCGTCGACTGGCAGGATGGCAATCCGGTTCCGATCCGTGGCACAGGCGTCTCGGTGCCGTTTGCCGACGACGAGCCGCTGCGCCGCGAGTGTGCCGCGTTTCTTGATGCCGTCGCGACACGCGTGACGCCACTTACCGACGGTGCGAGCGGCGTGCGGGTGCTGCAGGTGCTGCACGCCGCCGGCGAGTCGCTACGCCACGGCGGCGTTGTGCCGCTCGCTGGTGTCATCCCACAGGAGCGATCGTGATGACTGCCGGATCAGCCGGGTCGCCGGGCTACAGTGCGCACCCGAGCGCATACGTCGATCAGCCATGTGCCATTGGCCAGAACACAAAGATCTGGCACTTTTGCCATATCATGCCGCATGTGACCATCGGCGCCAACTGCATTCTCGGGCAGAACGTGCTGGTCGCCAGCGGTGTCACCATCGGGAACAACGTCAAGATCCAGAACAATGTCTCGGTTTACGCCGGAGTGACATTGGAAGATGATGTGTTCTGCGGCCCATCATGCGTCTTCACCAACGTCATCAACCCGCGTTCGCAGATCGTCCGTCGCGCGGAGTATCTCGCGACGCTCGTCCGGCGTGGCGCGACCATTGGTGCGAATGCGACGATCGTGTGTGGCGCAACCATCGGCCGCTACGCGTTCATCGGTGCCGGTGCCGTGGTGCGTGGCGATGTCCCCGACTATGCGCTGATGCTCGGCGTGCCGGCGCGCCAGCGTGGATGGATGAGCCGCCACGGCCATCGATTGGACTTTGGCGCCGATTCGGCTGCGGTCTGTCGCGAGAGTGGCTGGCGGTACGAGCTACGCGATGGCGTGGTGCGCTGCCTTGACTGGCCAGAGGATCAGTCGTTGGAAGCAAGGGAGTGACGGGATGACGAGCCCATCGATCGCGGCGCCGGCGGTGCCGCTGCTGGATCTGCACGCTCAGTATGCAGGTATTCGCGATGAGGTGCATGCAGCGCTCGATCGCGTGATTGAGTCGCAGGTGTTCATCCTCGGTCCGGAAGTCGAGGCGCTCGAGCGCGAGGTGGCGGCATACTCGGGCTGTGCCTGGGGCATCGGCGTCTCGTCGGGGACGGATGCGCTGCTCGTGGCGTTGATGGCGCTCGGCATCGGCGTCGGCGACGAGGTGATCACGACGCCCTACACGTTCTTTGCGACGGCAGGGTCGCTCGTGCGCCTCGGCGCACGGCCGGTCTTCGTCGACATCGATCCGCGTACCTACAACATCGATCCCTCGCGCATCGAGGCGGCGATCACGCCGCGTACCCGCGCGATCATGCCGGTGCACCTGTTTGGTCAGATGGCCGACATGGATCCGATCATGGCGATCGCGGAGCGCCATCACCTGGCGGTGATCGAGGACGCAGCCCAGGCCATCGGTGCGGAGTATCGTGGCCGTCGCGCCGGATCGATCGGGCACATCGGCTGCTTCAGCTTCTTCCCGTCGAAGAACCTCGGCGGTTTCGGCGACGGCGGCATGGTGACGACCAACGATGCGCAGCTCGCCGAGCGCGTGCGCCTGCTGCGCGGCCATGGCGCGAAGCCCAAGTATTTTCATCGCCTCGTCGGCGGCAACTTTCGCCTCGATGCGATCCAGGCGGCGGTGCTGCGCGTCAAGCTGACGTATCTCGATGACTGGACGGCCGGCCGTCAGGCGAATGCAGCGCGCTACCGCGAGTTGCTCGCCGCCGCAGACATTCCGCTCGATGTGCCATATGATGCCGGCAACGGACGGCACATCTACAATCAGTTCATCGTCCGTACAGCGCGCCGCGACGACCTGATGGCGGCACTCAAGGCGCACCAGATCGGCAGCGAGGTGTACTACCCCCTGCCGATGCACCTCCAGGAATGCTTCGCCGATCTTGGCTATCACACCGGTGACTTTGTGCACAGCGAGCAGGCCGCGCAGCAGACGCTGGCGATCCCGGTGTATCCGGAGCTCACGTCGGCACAGCAAGAGCGGGTGGTTGAGGTGTTGCGCGCGTTCTTCACTGACTGATGTTGCTGCGCCGATATGGCATGTAGTGGTGAGTGATCATGAAACTGCTCTCTGTCGTGGGCGCCCGCCCCAACTTCATGAAGATCGCGCCAGTTGCTCGTGTTCTGGCGCGATATCCTGAGCAGTTTGATCATGTGCTGGTGCATACCGGCCAGCATTACGATGCCAATATGTCCCAGGTGTTCTTCGATGAGCTTGATCTGCCGCGACCGGCGATCAACCTGGAGGTTGGGTCAGGATCTCACGCGCAGCAGACAGCTCAGATCATGCAGCGCTTCGAGCCAATTGTCCTGCAGCATCGCCCTGACTGGATTCTGGTCCCGGGCGATGTCAATTCGACGGTCGCGTGCTCGCTCGTGGCGGCTAAACTCGGTGTCAAGATTGCGCATGTTGAAGCAGGATTGCGCTCGTTCGATCGTGCGATGCCCGAGGAAATCAATCGTGTGGTGACTGATCACCTATCCGATGTATTGTTCACGAGCGAACCCTCGGGCGCGGTAAACCTTGCCCGTGAGGGCATCGATCCCGCACGGATACACTTTGTTGGCAACACGATGATCGATACGCTTGTCCATCTCCTGCCAAAAGCCGCTTCCCGATGGGAAACACTGCAGCGTCAACACCAAATTGATCGTTATGTGCTGGTGACATTGCATCGGCCGGCGAATGTTGATGATGATGCACGGTTGCGCGCGTTGATGGCGCTGCTTCAGCGCCTGGCTGCAACCATACAGGTTGTGTTTCCCGTACACCCACGCACCCGGGCGCGCCTGAATCAGGTGGGGTCGGATCGCGCTGCGCATCCGGCGCCGCTTCTGCTTGAGCCACTGAGCTACCTGGACTTCACTGCGCTGGAGTCGCACGCTGCGCTTGTTCTGACCGACTCTGGCGGCGTCCAGGAAGAGACGACCTGGCTGGGTGTACCGTGTGTGACGGTTCGGGCCAACACCGAGCGGCCGGTGACGGTCGACGAGGGCACCAATGTCTTGTTCAGTGGTGCGATTGACGCGCTGGAACCGGTCATTCATGCGCAACTGGCGCGCCCCCGCGGCGAACACCGCGTTCCCGCGTACTGGGATGGACGAGCTGCCGAGCGCATCGTCGCCGTCTTGCAGCAGCTGGCACACGCTGGCCGTTGATCAGCGTGTATACAATGACAGGGAGATGCATTCATGCGACAGGTGCTCATCAGCAAAGGGCATGCACGTCTCGGCGAGGTGCCATCGCCGCTGATCGAGCATGCGCGTCCACGCGGGGATGACCATGCGTGCCGGGCGATCGGTCTACCTGCATCGGTGTTTGTCGTGCCGAGACCATGCTTGTGCAGGTTCGTCTCGTCGTCGCGCTGCCCAATCACCCTGGCTATGTGATGCGTCGGTGGCTGCGCATGGTACCGGGCGACACGTCCCGCACCCCAAAGACGCAGGTGAATAGAAAGACTACTGACGCGGCAAGGTACATGACCACACCGTGAAGATCGTCGTGTTGTCCGGCCGATGTGCCACGACCTCCTGCTCGAGCGATATGATCGAGGGTTCGTCGTACAAGAAGCTATTTG
Organism: Chloroflexota bacterium; assembly: GCA_018969485.1. Lineage (GTDB taxonomy): Bacteria > Chloroflexota > Chloroflexia > Chloroflexales > Roseiflexaceae > CAIQIY01. The sequence goes on along the minus strand of JAGWYG010000007.1, from coordinate 36,833 downwards.
TCGGTACGACGCCATATTTGCTCCCGGAAAGCCGTGAGTTACTCCAAAACTCCGGCTTCTTCGGCCGTATGCTGCCTAAAGCCACCATCACGATGCCGCGCAAGAACCAAATGGCCAAGTCGCTACATGTCTCTCGTGGTGCGTCGAATGCTTGTTTGTGGTGACGATTGGCCGTCCCCATATGATAGGAATGCTGCGCACACTGCGGTGGCAAAGCCTGGATTTAGGGCTCGTGTAGTCTAGTGTGGACTGGATTAGCCTTGACGATGCGCCGGGTACCTCTCTCCATGCTGATGATCGTCTGCCCATGTGCTCGCTTCCAGTGGCTGCCGGACCGAGTGATATTGGTTTGTTATCACCAGCAGTTTGCCAGCTTTCATCTCGTTGAGTCGGTGTCAATGGTTTTGGATGCTGATGATATCGAGATCTAAAAGGTGAAGATATGAGCATGGGGAATCATCAAAAAAATATCGTAAGCGATACTATAAAATATATTCCCGCAACGCTGATTCGCGCATTTGCAGGTTTCCTGATTGTACCACTACTGACTCGCTTTTTTGATGCTGAGTTATATGGTAAATATGTATTTGCAATGTCAGTTCTCACATTCTTACAAACATTTGTCGGTTCGTGGATTAATGTTACAGTCATACGGTTTTATGCGCAAGCTGAGATAAAACAAGAAACACATGTACTTACTGACTCTATGCTGGCAGTTACGTTATTATCATCAATCACAATGAGTTTGATTGTATGGCTGTTTATTACACTGACTAAGGCATATATCGATGACACTTTGCTGTATTTGCTAATTCTTGTTCCATTTGTGTTAATAACTTCAAGTATTGTTGATTTACCATTACAAACACTCCGAGCTCAGCGAAAAATAGGTCAATATAGTGTTTTTACGACTATAAGCACTATTTCTGTGCCAATAATTGGAATTATGATCAGTTATATACTTAATGGTGCTATTATTGGATTGATTATTGGATCAATTGTTGCCCAAGGAGTTATTATATTTTTTGCATATAAAACTTGTTATCGAACTATACCTAGACTAAATCACTTCAGACGCGAATATGCTCGCGATTTAATTAGTTTTGGACTACCCATTATGCCAACAATGATATTTTATACAATACTCGATATTAGTGATCGATTTATCTTGAATGCATTTCAAGGATCGAAAGAGCTTGGTATCTATGCAGTAAATTACACAATATCGTGGACAATAATTAGTTTAATAGGAACACTGGTATCTCAATCATCAGCTCCACTTATTGTATCTGTATGGGAAAAAGAGGGTAAAACATCAACAGAACGTATCATAAATGCGTTATTGCGAACATATTTGATTATTGGAATACCATCAGTTATTGGTCTCGTAATTATTAGTTCTCAACTCTCTACATTATTACTTGCTCCAGAATATGTAGAAGGTGCAATAATTTATCCATTCATTGCGAGCAGTGCATTATTTATGGGAATTCAATGGATTGCGCAACGAGGTATTATTTTGAATAACCGAACTGATTTACTACTCAAAATATTTTTTGTTGGTAGTATATGCAATATACTACTCAATATTGCATTAATTCCGTCATTAGGATATTTTGGATCGGCAATAGCAACATTAATCGCCGTTATTATAATTACAGGTTTTATTAGTTATTATTCTACGAAATATATTACAGTTTCCATACCGTGGATCAGTATCGGTCGGATATTTGCTGCTTGTAGTATGATGATGATCGTTTCTGGTAATATACCTGACTTTGGCAATAATATTATCAATATTACGATACAATGTGTGATATCTGCTGCAGTATACAGTATTATGCTAATAATACTGAAAGAATGGCATATAAGTGACGTAGTACGCTCGTTAAGATCTTACCGAATCATCAAATGACGCTCATTCAGGGTTCAGCGTGTGCAGAACTGTATAAGCGGCTGAGTTACGACGAAAAGTGTAGTAGTGATCACGCGCGTGCTGATGTGGCATACTGTACTCTTGAGCGAGCGTGCATGCGGGCGCTGGATATCAAACACGGCGGACAGCATATTGAACTGGTGCCAGAATGCGGGGAGAGCCAAGGTGCATGTTACACACTGCCGCGCCGCGGTGGTGTGTCCACCACGACGTTGCGCGCCGCCAGCACAGGTGCCGTCGGGTTGTGAACGATCGCCGATACCGGCACGATCACGCGCCTGGTCGAACAGGGCGGGCATTGCCTGGCTGTCATGTACGGCGGCAGACGTGGGCAGCCATGTATCAGGCACGCCGCGCGGCGTGATGGTGACGTGCACGCGCAATCCAAATAACGTAGCCTGGCGCGTGATCATGGGTTTCGGTCCGGCTGATACGCATGTCTGTCGCGAGCGGGATGGGGGAACCGTCGCCCAGACGAGCGCGCTCGTCCGGATCGATCAGCCGACCTCCAGGAATGGGTCAGCACGCGCCGGATCTGATCGCTCAGCGTCCCAGGAACACTGCGGCGCCCGTGAATGCCCCGGTGCAGGCAGATGTGGGAACAGACTGGGGTGATCGTGGCTGGGGACGCTGAGTGCATGTGCTGCGTGACCATGGGACCACGTATCCACAATCAACACCACCGTGATGACCTCGCGGTCGTGCAGGACGGGGGCCGGGCCGCATCGCTGCCATGGGCCGTGTTGCGGTTCAAGCGCCTGACCGCCGTCACCGATCAGCACGAACCAGAGCGTGACGCGTCTATCCAGCACTCATCAGTGATCTGGCGGACAGCGCCTGCTCAACCAGTTCTGCCCACCGCAGCGGCGGGTAGCCGCGCCTGCGCCAGGCGCGGAACCGCCGACGCGCAGCCGTTGGTCGGGGCTGCCTGAAATGATGCCGTGGCACGTGGTATCTCGCGAGGATGTGTCAGCACTGGGTTGTCATTGACCATCGGGAGATATGCTATGATGCGCGCGGCGTGTCGGTGGTGGAGTCGCTGGGGTGCGCTTCCGGGGCGATCGAATGAGTATCGTGTCGGATGGCTCACAAGGCGTCTGCCCCCTCGGCCCTGACTCCTGCGTGCTTGGCACGTGCCAATCTTCGAGATGATCCACTGCACAGTGGCTGACCGGATGCAATTCTTGCGATAGTTGTCTCCAGGATTAGCTTCCTCAACTGTGTAACATGCAAGTACGATATGTGATGTATTGAAATAATATATATAGTCACACATCACTCGGTATATGTATAGCAGAAAATACACGATTATTGACTGTAGAACAAGATGTTATTTGCTACATTCAATGAGATAAACAGAGAATCTGACACACGTAAGTATTGATACAGTGGTGCCGAAATATCGAGATCGAGTAATCATACAGGTATTACAGCTGTGTTGTTCACGATAGTAACTGAGGAACATATATGTTTATAACAAATATTACTGATCAATGGTTGTTTTTATTTGCGTATATCCTGAGTATTAGCGTGCTTGGTGTTCTTTTATACGCATCAGGAATATCGCTATTCAAACCAAGTATTCCTATGGTGTTTTTCTGGAGTTATTTGATTTTAAGCTATGCAGGGTTTCCATTCATGGTGTTTGAGTTTGTCAGTTCAGCAGCTTGGATTAACGTAACTAATTCGTCTATTATCATATTAACGTGGTTTTATAGTGCTGTTTCTTTGATTCTTGTGGCTGTTGGAATTGTTATAGCAAAATATATACTTAAAATTGATATATCTACTAAGAAATCAATAAATAAAAATATGGATGTGTCGATCGTTGCTGTCATTATTTTGTGTTTTATATCTGGAATTGCATTACTGATTTATATACAAAATGTACCATCAATCGCGCTATTTGAGTATTTGCAATATGGAAATGAAGCAGATATCGCATTGTCGCGTAGTAATGCCACGAATGCATTGACTGGTGCGTGGAGGTATCAATTTTTCACAACGCATATCACACCATTTCTTAGTTATGCTACTCTCGCGGCATTAGTTATGACTTCACGCAAAAAATATCTGTTTGTGTTTATTATTGCGTTCATCTTATCATCGTTTGCAACAGTCATGAATTTTACTCGAAGTGCATTTCCAATATATTTTTCGAGCGTACTATTTGTATATATGCTCAGTAAAAATACACTAATCAGTTTTCGCGTCATAACAGCTGGTTTATTTGTAGTAATGCCATTCTTGTTGTATATATTTGCAATCATCGCAAAAACAGATATTGTTTCAACAGTTCGATTGGTTGTTGAACGACTGCTGGCTGGAACTCCTGAAGCAGCATATTTTTATGTGATAATATTTCCAAACGATCTTGACTACCTGTATGGTCTAAGCTTGCCAAATCCTGGAGGTATATTGCCGTTTGAACACTTCAGACTCAGCGTATTTGTATCTCAATATATCTGGAATTTTGCAACAGTATATGGGGGTGGTGTTCGTGAAAATGTAGTTGGTTCAGCTCCAGCGATGTTCTGGACGGAGATGTATGCTAATTTTGGTCTATCGGGTATTATTATTTCATCGCTGATGTTTGGTGGTGTACTATGGACTATTCATGCGTATGTATCACGTCTTCCGACACATCCGATAGTATATGCGTTGATCACATATATTGCGTTTTATATTCGACCTGTATCAACGTCATTCCTGAGTAATATCATGGTTCCTGTAGAGCCAGCAGTGGTATGTATATTAGCGTATATACTGTATAAATTCTCCACTAGGAATCATATTGCCCAAACTTCATAAACAACAGCGTATCCAGACTTTTGTGGCACAGATACACTACAAATCAAGAGAGTATTATGAAAATTGTCACCGTCCTTGGAGCACGTCCGCAGTTCATCAAAGCTGCTCCAGTTTGTCGAGTATTTCGTGATGCTGGAATCAATGAGACGATCATCCATACCGGACAGCACTATGATCATGCAATGTCACAGGTATTCTTTGATCAACTTGGCATCCCGGCGCCTGAGGTCAATCTTGGAGTCGGCTCGGGGAGTCATGGCAAGCAGACCGGTGCGATGCTCGCTGGCATCGAAGAGATTCTGCTCGACCGGCGCCCCGACCGGGTGCTCGTCTACGGCGATACCAACTCGACGTTGGCTGGAGCATTGGCCGCGGTGAAACTTGGTGTTCCCATTGCTCATGTCGAGGCGGGGTTGCGCTCGTTCAATCGAAGCATGCCCGAAGAGCATAATCGCGTTGTGGCTGATCATGTTGCTGACTGGCTGTTCTGCCCGACTGCGACAGCGGTGGAAAACCTGCGACGCGAAAACATTACGCGGGGCGTCGAGCTAGTTGGCGATACAATGTATGATGCAATTATGCTGTTCACGCCACTGGCTGAGCGCTCTACGGCGATTTTGCAAGAATTGTCTCTCGAACCGAACAAGTATATCCTGGCAACCATTCATCGCCCATCAAATACTGATGTGCCAGAACATCTTGCGCAAATATTGATGGCATTGTCTTCAGTTGATGAACCTGTTGTATTACCGGTACATCCGCGTACGCAGGCACGCATGCATGCTGACCCAACAATTCAAGCGATCATACGTCATGATAATCTGCGTATCGTTGAACCAGTAGGCTATCTGGAAATGCTTGTACTAACACGGCATGCACGTATTGTTGCAACAGACTCTGGTGGTTTGCAAAAAGAAGCTTACATGTGTGGTAAACCATGCGTTACCCTGCGAGAAGAAACTGAATGGGTTGAAACGGTGCAAGCGGGCTGGAGTGTTTTGGTTGGACCAAATGCATCACGAATTATCGCTGCAGTTACCTCATTTCAACCGCCGATTGATCGCCCTGCGATCTTTGGTAACGGAGATGCTGCTCACGTAATTGTGCAGGCACTGCTCTGAATAAATCTTAATCTTGAAGCCCTACGATAATCGAATACCCGATTGATGATCGATAGCAGCTATCTGAAGCAGGTAATCATCCGTCTGATGTCTGCGAACGTCAGTGATCGCAGTCACGAGCGAGGCGTCGCGTACACTGGAAGCCATCATCTAGGCCCAGAGTAACCGCTGGGCGGCGAGTGCAATGCGGTTGTGGGCGTGCCTGGCTGGTGGCCGGTGGTCCACGTCGGCCGGGTGCGCATGCGACAGTGGGTGTGTCTGCTGGCAGACTACCATTGTATGCAGCGCCCCACCATCAACCTGGATGACCATCTCCGACCCGGCCATGCGCCAGGTCATTGTCCGGCTGCTGCATGTCGTCGAGGCGCCTGCGGCCGGGAATGCCGCCCTGTGTGCCGAGAGCCCAGCAGCCGTGCGACGAGATCACGCACCTGAAGAGCGACTCGGGCAGGCCTGGTATCAAGCCGCCGACCACGGCGCCGAGCGACCGCGCTTCGGAGGCGGGGCGCCCAGTGCGCACGCTGCGCGGCAAGTCGAAGGAGCGCACGATCCTGACCACCACCCGCAAGAAGCGCTGCGCCGTCGATCCGGCCAAACTGCCCCGGACGTCGTCCGCCACGGCGCGACCCACCCGGCGGGCGTGGCCGCAGCGCACCGCGACCGCATGGCATCAGCCGCTGTCGGCGGCCCGGCGCTCGGCGCGTGCCGCCGAGAACACGTCCCAGGCGGCATCGCTATTCATCACGAAGATTGCCACGCCAACCACCAGGTCGGGCCAGGCGGCGCGCGTGACGATCGTCGCGACGCCCGCGGCCATGATGCCGAGGTTGGCGAGGGCGTCGTTGCGTGCCGAGAGAAACGCTGCACGCGTCAGGCTGCCGCTGCGCGTGCGGAATCTGGCGAGCCGGTGGGCGCAGAACAGATTGATGGCGAGCGCGCCCAATCCGGTGACCGACAGCAGCGTGGCGTCGGGCGGGACAGGTTCGACCAGTTTGTGAAAGGCCGTCCAGGCCGTCGCGATTCCGGGAGCCAGCAGAATGCCCGCCAGCACCATGCCGAGCGCCGCGCGGTGCCGTGCGCTCCAGCCGAGCGCGACCAGAATGAGCGCGTTGATCGCGGCATCTTCCAGGAAGTCGATCGAGTCGGCAAAGAGCGCGACCGAGCCGATCGAGCGCGCTACGGCGAACTCGATCACGAAATAGGCCAGGTTCAGCAGTGCCACGAGCCAGATCGTGGTGCGCAGGGCTGGATCAGGATCATGCATCGGTGGCTGACGCTCCGTCTATCGACTGGCATGACGCGTGGCAGCGCTGCCCGGCCTGCGTGCTGCGGCAATGGTGCGACGGAGCGCATCACACCAGCGTCGCGAGGCGGCGAACCCCCTCGGCGATCTGTTCGGGCGTCACGGCACAGAACGGCAGGCGCACGAAGCGCTCACCAGCCGGTGTGGCATCGGCGAGCGGCTCGGCGAAGAACGCCCGGCCATCGGTGAGCAGCAGCCCGGCGGCGCGCGCCCGCCCGACCAGGTCGGCACTATTGGCATCGGGCGGCAGCGTCAGGCTGACGAAGAAGCCACCGTCGGGCGTGCTGTGGGGCACACCCGGCAGCGTCTGGTCCAGCGCCTGCAGCATCGCCTGCCAGCGTGGCCGGTAGAGCGTCCGCAGCGCCGCGATGTTGTCATCCAGCATGCCCTGACGCAGCACCTCCGCGACCGCCGCCTGGGTCGGCAGCACGGGCGAGAGGTACTGGTTCTCGCCTTCGCGGGTGACGCGCGCGATCAGGGCGGCCGGTGCGATCATGTAGCCGACGCGCAGCCCCGGGCTGAGGAGCTTGCTGAACGAGGTCATCGTGATCACCCGCGAGTCGCCCAGCTCGCGCAGCGTCGGCTCGTCGGTGCCACGGTAGCGCAGCGAGCGGTAGGGCACGTCCTCGATGACCCAGAAACCATGCTGTTCGGCCAGCGCCACGATCGCCCGCCGGTGTGCCGCCGACGTGGTGATGCCGGCCGGGTTCTGAAAATCCGGCACCAGATAGACGAACGCCGGCGTCTGGCGGGCGACCTCGGCGGCGAAGCGTGTCAGATCGATGCCGTCGTCGCCGAGCGGAATGCCGATCACGCGCGCGCCGCGGCGGCGAAACGTGGCGATGGCGCGGTCGTAGCTCGGCTGCTCGGTGAGCACCGTATCGCCCGGGCGCACCAGCACCGACGCCACCAGGTCCTGCAACTGGAGCGAGCCGTTGCCCACCAGGATGTCGTCGGCCTGCACGCCGTGGCGTTCGGCGAGCAGCGCACGCAGTGGCGGATACCCCTGCTGCTGACCGTACTGCAGGACGATTGCCGGATCGCGGGTGACGGCCGACGCCAGCGCCTCGGCCAGCGCCGCGGTAGGAAACGCCTCGGTCGGCGGGACGCCGCGGGTGAAACTGATCATCTCATGCATCAGCGGACTCCTCGCGGGGCACGATGGGCGTGCCCCGGGCTATTCGACAGGCTGTCGCGGGGGCAGCAGGCCAGCAGGCCCGCCGCCACCAGCAGTTCGGCATGCAGGACGCCGCCGGCGGCGCCACGGATGGTGTGATGCGACACGCTGGCCAGCCTCGGTCGGCGGGACGCCGCGGGTGAACCTGATCACCGCATGCATCAGCGGCCCCCCACGGGGGTATCAGGCCAGCAGGCCCGCTGCCACCAGCAGTTCGGCATTCAGGATGGCGCCGCCGGCGGCGCCACGGATGGTGTTATGCGACAGGACGACCAGCCGCAGATCGAGCAGCGGGCAGGTGCGCACCCGCCCCACGCTGGCCGCCATGCCCGCGCCGGCGTCCCGGTCGCGGCGCGGCTGTGGGCGATCGCCGGCGCGATGCACGATGATCGCCGGACGCGGTGCGCTCGGCAGGTCGCGTACCAGCGGCGGCGGCACGAAGCCCTCGAGCACCGCCATGGCGTCCTCGGGATCCGGCCGGCGGGCGCACCCGAGCGACAGGAGCGCGGTGTGGCCATCGATCACCGGAACGCGCGTCACCTGGGCGCTGATCGTCAGCGCAGCGGGATCGATCGCGGTGGCGCCGAGCGTGCCGAGCAGCTTGCGCGGCTCCTGCTCGATCTTGAGCTCCTCGCCGCCATCGGCGATGTTGGGAATGATGTTGTCGATGATGTCGAGCGACGATACACCCGGGTAGCCCGCACCGGAGATCGCCTGCAGCGTGGCGATATGAGCCCGTTCGATGCCGAACGCATCGTGCAGCGGACGCATCGCCATCACCACGCCGATCGCCGAGCAGTTGGGGTTGGTCACCAGGCAGCCGCGCCAGCCACGCTGACGGCGCTGCAGCGCGATCAGCCCCAGGTGATCGGGGTTGACCTCCGGGACGATCAGCGGCACGTCGGGGGTCATGCGGTAGGCGCTCGCATTCGAGCAGACGGCCACCTGCGCCGCCCAGAGCGGCTCCACCCGCTGTGCCACGTCGGTCGGCAGCGCCGACAGGGCGATGGCCACATCGAGCGGTGTGTCGCTCGACTGCACCACCAGTTCTGCCAGCCGCGGCGGGGGCGCGCCGTCCAGCACCCAGCGCACCAGCTCGCCGTACGGTCGCCCGATCGTCCGTTCGCTGCCGGTGAGCGCCACCACCTCAAACCACGGATGGTCGGCCAGCAGTTGGACCATCCGCTGGCCCACCGCGCCGGTCGCGCCCAGGATGGCGACCGGAATCCTGCGCTCAGTCATCGTGCGTCCCTTCGTATCGTTCAAACCCGGCATGCCCGGCGCCTGACGCCCCGCAGCGCGACCGATGGTGGTTGCCGGGACACCCATTCAGCACGTCAGGCGATGGACGGCGCGCACGGCAGCATCGGCGTCGTGTGCCGTCACGACCACGCTGATGGCGCATTCCGACGAACCCTGTGCGATGGCGATGACGTTGATGTGCTCGGCGGCCAGCGCGCCGAAGACCAGGCTCGCCACGCCGGGGGTCTCATGCATGCCGGCGCCGACGGCAGTCACGATCACCACGTCGTCGCGCGGGTTGATCCGCTCGATGTCGCGCCGGGCGAGCTCCTGGCGCAGATGGGCCTCGAGCGCCGCCACGACTGCGCCGACCGTCGGGCTCGGCACGATGAAGCAGATGCTCTGCTCGGAGGACGCCTGCGAGATCATCAGCACATTGGCGCCGACGCTGGCGACCGCGCCGAACGTGCGGGCGGCCACGCCCGGCACGCCGATCATGCCGCGACCAGCGACGGTGATCAGGCTCATCTGCTTGATCGACGTCACCGCCTTGACGGCGCGACCGTCGGCGACGGCATCGCGCACCACCAGCGTGCCGGGGTGCCCGGCGTTGAACGTGTTGCGGATGCGCAGCGGGATGCCACGCTCGACCACCGGGCGGATGGTGCGCGGATGCAGCACCCGTGCGCCGAAGTAAGCCAGTTCGGCCATCTCGGCATAGGACAGCGTGTGAATGATCCGCGCCTCGCGCGTCAGCCGCGGATCGGTCGTCATGACGCCATCGACATCGGTGTAGATCGCCACTTCGTCGGCATCGAGGGCCGCGCCGAAGATCGCGCCGCTGTAATCCGAGCCACCGCGGCCGAGCGTCGTCTGGACGCCCTGCTCGGTGGCACCGATGAAGCCAGTGATCACCGGCACCACGCCGGCGGCGAGCAGCGGCCCGATGCGCGCGCGGATGCGCTCGCGCGTCGCCGGGTAGATCGGCACTGCCGCGCCGAACTCGGCAGTGGTGACGACACACTCGCTGGCGTCGACGGCGCTGGCGCTGATCGCGGCGGCATGCAGCGCGCCGGCCACCAGCCGCGCGCTCATGCGCTCGCCCAGTCCGCCGATGGCATCAAGCGCGCGCGGCGTGACCTCGCCGAGCACCAGCACGCTGCGGCACAGCAGGGTGAACTCGTCGATGAACCGCTCGATCGCCGGATCGACGACGGCGTCGCCCGCCAGTTCGCGATGCGCCACGAGGTGACGCTCGCGCAGCGTCGCGGCAATCTGGCCGAAGGTCGCGGCATCACCCGCCGCCGCTGTCTGCGCACCACGCAGCAGCAGATCGGTGACCCCGCTCATCGCCGACACGACGACGGCTACCTGGTCCCATGCCTGGCGGTGCTGCGCCACGATCGCGCCCAACGCGCGGATCGCCGCAGCATCGCCGACCGACGTCCCACCGAACTTCATCACCAGCAGCGACATACCCACCCTTTCTGTCGCGCATAGCGCTCACACGGATCAACAAAAAAACGCCCGACCTCTCGACGAGGGGGGCGCTGTCACGCGTGAGACCGGGATCGATCTAGCCGTCGCGCAACTGCACCCCGATGCGAGTGATCGGGGTGGTCGTAGTCGCAATCGTCGTCGTGGTGCCGGACGGCTGGCGCATCGCGTTCCTCAACTGCACACAGCGGCACTATACCCGCATCTCCCGGTCGTGTCAAGCAGGGCGCCAGGGCTGCACGACGGGGCCGGGCAGGTGCACCCCAGCGGCCTGTGGGCGGATGGGTGCGCGAGCCACACGGCGAAGGCCGGGCAGGTGCACCCCGGTGAGCCGGCGGCAGACACCGGCTCGGCGCCGCTGACGGCGTTCATGCACGCGCACCCCGTCCGCAGCGATGCCGGCACGCGCGCACCATGGCGCTCTCAGCGCGCCGGGCGGCGCGTCGCGCGCCACAGCGCGATGCTCAGCAGCGCCGTGAGCAGCGCTGCGGCGGCGAATGCGTCGGCTCGCGAGACATGGCTCACCAGCGGCGGATGGAAACCCAGTCCGTAGTCGACGATCACCGAGGCGACGAAGAACAGGCTGACGAGCACGCCGGTGGCCGGCCGGGCCGGTGCGATCGCGCGGCTGAACAGCACGCCCTCGGCGAGCAAGCCGATGTGCGTGACGAACAGCAGCAGTTCCACCGGGTACGCCGCGCCGGCGCCGCTCCACTGCCGCAGCCAGAACAGGATCGTCCACGTACCGTACTTGATGCAGGCGAACGCCGTGAGCGCGATCAGCCACTGCGGCGCCCGACCGCTGCGGTACAGCAGCAGCACAATCGCGCCGAGCAGCGCGGCCAGCGGGCAATCCGGAATGAAGACCCACGACCACCACGGCGAGCGCAGCAGCATCGGGCCGTACCAGTAGATGCCGCCGATCACCGCGCCCAGCAGATTGGCCACCACGGCCAGCCACAGCAGCGCCGGTCGGCGCACGATCAGTGCCAGCATGTCGTCGAGCAACCGTCCAGCCATCATGACCTCTTGTTCGTCGGGCGAAGCGATCGCAGCCACCAGCCATGCCGGGATCGCGCGGCGCACTCATGCGTCGGCCACGCCTGCCGGCCGATCACCGGCCGGGCGCAGCAACCGGATCGGCACCCCGCCGACCATCGCGCCCGGCGGCACGTCGCGATTGACCAGGCTCATCGCCGACACGGTCGCACCGGCACCGACGACGACCCCCGGCAGCACCGTCGAATTGGCACCGATCATGACGTCGGGCCCGATCCACACCGGCCCGCGGCGCCACTCGTGGCGCAGGAACTCGTGACACAGGATGGTGGTGTTGTAGCCGATGATGCAGTCGGCGCCGAGCGTGATGTCGCCGGGGAAGAAGATGTCCATCATCACCATGAAGCCGACGGACGCATGTTCGCCGACGCGCATGCCCAGCATCCGGTAGAGCCGGCGCTTCCAGGCCAGCGCGGGCGTCAGCCGTGCCGCCATGATGATCGCCGCATGCCACGCCACCGGCAGGTAGCCACCGGTGGCGCGGGCGAAGTACCACAGCGCGTTGTGTGGCCCGTACGACGGCGCCACCCGCAGGCGGGCACGGCGCGTCGCGCTCGTGCCGAGGCCATCGGCACCCCATGGGCCGAATGCCGGCGCCTGCCCGGCGCCACTGCGATCAGCCACGGCGGCTCACTGCTCGTCGATCGTGAGGGTCAGGATCTCATCGCCGGCGCGCACGGCGAGCACGACGTCCTTGCCCTCGAGCACATGGCCGAAGACCGTGTGGCGGCCGTTCAGGTGCGGCTGAGGCGCATGGGTGATGAAGAACTGGCTGCCGTTGGTGCCCGGCCCGGCATTGGCCATCGAGAGCGCGAACGCCGTATGCGTGTTGGGATTGGTCTTCGGATCGACCTCGTCGCCGAAGGTGTAGCCGGGGCCGCCGCGCCCCGTGCCGGTGGGATCGCCGCCCTGGATGACGAAGCCGGCGATGACCCGATGGAACTTGACGCCATCGTAAAAGCCCTGCCGCGCCAGGAAGACGAAATTGTTCACCGTGATCGGGGCAGCGGCCGCCTCGAGTGCGATGGTGATCGCACCGCGCGAGGTTGTCATCGTCGCGGTGTAGCGCTTCGTCGGGTCGATCGCCATCGCCGGCGGCTTCGTCCACTGCTTGGTCGCCATGGTTGTCCTGATCCTCTCTTCGCCAGTGTCCGGGCGCAGCGTGCGCCACCACGCCCATTATACCATCGTGCCCCCCGACAGCGGCAGGTGGTGGTATACTGCCGCGATCTGCACGCCGTCCGCGCGTGCTCCGACAAAGGCTCTGGCGATGACATCTTCCCCGGCGGCGCGCCGCGTTCCACCGGCGCTGCGCGCGCTCACCCACCGGAACTACCGGCTGCTCTTCATTGGCCAACTGATCTCGGTCTGCGGTGTCTGGATGCAGGCGACCGCCCAGGGCTGGCTGGTGCTGCGGCTCTCGGATTCGACGTTCTGGCTCGGCATGATCGCCGCGGCCCAGTCGCTGCCCGTGCTGCTGCTGACGCTGGGCGCCGGCACGGTCGCCGACCGGGTGCCGAAGCGCGAGTTGTTGCTGCTGACGCAGGTGACGGCGATGGCCAGCGCGCTGGTGCTGGCGCTGCTGACGGCGACCGGCGCGGTCCAGGTGTGGCAGGTGCTGATCCTGGCGCTGCTGAGCGGCACTGCGTCGGCCTTCGAGCAACCGGCGCGCCAGGCGTTCACCATCGAGCTGGTCGGGCGCGAGGACCTGCTCGGGGCGATCGCGCTCGACTCGATGATGTTCAACGGCGCGCGCATCGTCGGCCCGGCGATCGCCGGAGTGGTGGCGGCCGCGATCGGCGAGGCGCCCACCTTCCTGTTCAATGGCCTGAGCTTTCTCGCGACGATCGGCAGCCTGCTGGCGATGCGGCTGGTGCCACGGGCCGCCGCGCCGCCACGGCAGGCCGGCCAGTTCCGCGAGGGCATGGCATATGTCTGGCAGACGCCCGAGGTGCGGCTGCTGCTCGGGCAGCTGGCGATCTTCTCGGTGTTCTGCATGGCCTACATTCCGCTGCTGCCCTCGTTCGCCCGCGACGTCCTGCAGGGCGATGCCCGGGTCTTCGGCCTGCTGGCATCGGTCAACGCCGCCGGGGCGCTGGTGGCGGCGACGATGATCAGCGTCTGGGCGGATCGCATGCCGCGGCGGACGGTGCGTACGATCGCGCTGGTGAGCTACTCGCTGCTGCTGGCGGGCTTCGCGCTGATGCGCGAGGTGCTGCCGGCCGCCGTGCTGCTGGCTGCCGTCGGCTGGGCCGGCGTGACGACGCTGACGCTGACCAACACGCTGCTGCAGATGGTGGTGCCCGATGCCCTGCGCGGGCGCGTGATGAGCGTCTTCGTGATGCTGGTGATGGGCGTGAGCCAGCTGAGCGGGCTGGCGGTCGGCGCGATCGCCGAGGCGTTCGACGATGTCGCCCATACGGTGGTGGTCTGGACGATGCTCGGCTGGGCATTGCAGGTGGTGCTGGCCTGGCTGCAGTGGCGCGGCGATCGCCGGGCGGACGAGGCGGGCAGGGCTCAGGGCGCCGGCCAGCGGTAGCGGGCGCCCGGCTCCAGCCGCAGGTATTCGATGCCGAGCGCACCGAGCCGCGTCGGCCCGCCAGCCTGCGGCTGCTCGATACGGGCATCGCGGGTGTACTGCACCAGGCGGTCGCCGCGCACGAACGCCGGCCCGAGGACCGGCCCGAGGCCGGGCGCGCCGCCGAGCGCCAGGTACGCCTCGGCCAGCTGTGGATCGATGGTCGCAGCCTGTGGCGCAGCTTCGGCCAGCATCACCAGCTGACCGAGCGGTTCGCGCCCGACCGCGCCGTCGCGCAGCGACAGGCACCCGCGCACGAAGCACTGCAGCTGGCGATCGGCGAACGGTACCAGCGGCGTGAGCGGATCGCCCAGCCCGGCATACCCGCCGGCTGCCTCCCAGGCGCGCAGCATGGGCTCGGCGACGAAGTACCCCTGCTCGCCCAGCAGGCGCCCGTCGCCGTCTGCGACGGTGATGGTGGCGATGTCGTGCGCCGGGCCATCCGGCGTGAGGCGCAGCGCCAGCGTATAGCGCCCGGGCGCGATCTGCGGGCCGAGCGCCAGGGTGAGCAGTTGCTGCACGCCGTCGGCGCCCCAGTCGCGCGGCGCGAGCGCGCCATAGAGCAGCGGGGTGGCCTGCTGCGCGACGCTGGTGCCCGCGTCGTCGTGCAATTCGGCGACCAGCGTACACGCGGTGCTATCGCACGGCGATGCCCCGATGGCCACCAGCCGCACGCCGAGCAGCAGCAGTTCGCCCGGCTGGGCCGAGGTGGCGGCGAGCGCCACCGCGCGCACCTCGATCGCCGCGCCCAGCGCGCCAGCGTGTGGGCGCCAGTTGCCCGGCGCGAGCGGCAGGTACCGGTCATAGGCGCCGCGTGAGCCGTCCTGCGCATAGCGGCCGACGATCACCGCCTGCACCTCCGGCGTGAGCCAGTTGCCCAGGTAGTCCAGCACGATCAGCGGCACCGCGCCATTGGCCAGATCGCGCAGCAGCGGGCGCTGGTCGTATCGGCCCGCGTCGAGCAGCTGGCGATGCTCGAAGACCTGCAGCCGCGACGGGACGCCCGCCTGGGCCGCGATGCCGGGGATGTCGCTCAGGATGGCGCCGCCGGCGCGCTGCACCTCGGGGACGAGCACGGCGTTGATGCGGCCGAGCGCCGCCAGGATCTGCTGCTCGCGCTGCAGGTCGGCGCGCAGCCCGCCCGCGGCAGCCCAGACCGGCCGTGGCGCGCGCTGGCCTTCGACGAGGCCGTACGGCTTGAGCGCCTGCGCGCTCCAGAGCGGCACGTGCCATGCCAGGCTGGCGGCGCACAGGGCGGTGAGCACGCCGGCGAGCGTGCGCCGCGTCAGATTCTGCGGCGTGGCGACCGCGGCGCCGGCGGTGGCGGCGACGAGCCAGACCATGCCGAGGAGCAGTTCGAGGAAGTAGTTGGCATACGCGCCAACCTTGCCGACGCCGAATGCGCTGATGCTGGCGAACAGCGTGTAATACAGCGGCAGCAGCAGGCGCTCGCGCGTGGCGGGGCCGGTGTACCGCGACAGCGCGACGGCGGCGCTGAGCAGCGCGGCCCACCACAGCGCGCCGTGGATGGCGTACTGCTCGCCCCAGAACCCGCGCGCGAGCGCCGGCTCCCAGTCGTTCGCGTTTGCCGTCACCACGTGCAGCCAGAAGGCGCCGCCGGTGCCGACGATGGCGCCGCCGAGCGCCACGCCACCGATGCCGGCGGTCAGCACGGCCAGCCGGAGCGCGCCGGCGGATCGACGCCACACCAGCCACAGCAGCGCCGCCGCCGGCGCCGCCAGCAGCGTCGGCTTGACGAATCCGCTCGCGACGAAGCCGAGCGCCACGGGCAGCATCGCGCGCCAGCCGGCCTGGGGATCGCGCTCCAGCGCGATCCGTAGCGCCACCAGCGCCCACAGCCCCAGCGCGATGCCCAGCAGATCGACGCGCAGCAGCACGCCCCATTCGCGCACGATCGGCAGGCCGACGGCGGTCAGGCAGAGCAGCGTGCTGAGCCAGATGCCACGCCCGCCGGGCCGCGCCAGCAGCGCCAGCGCCGGCACCAGCGCCAGCGTCGCCAGCAGCGACACCAGCCGGCCGCCGATGAGCAGATCGCCGACCAGCGCGCCGGCCAGCCAGGCGGCCAGCAGATACACCGGCGGGTAGTTGACCACCAGGTAGGGCGGGGCGGCCGGATCGCCATACAGCCCGGCGAGCGACACGCCATGCGCCAGCGCGGCGATCTGCGCCAGCAGCGGACCCTCGCCGTAATCCACCGGATAGGGATAGCGCAGCATCGTCCAGGCATGTCGCACCAGCGCCCAGCCATTGATCGCCAGGGCGGCCAGCAGCAGCGCCACCGCCGGCCACACCACCAGATGCCGCAGTGCCCGGTACCGTGCTGTCATCGCGCTGCCCGCCCTCCGTCAGTGGCCGGCACGGCGCGGCGCGACGCCATGGCCGGCGACGATCATCGACAGGTCGATCGTCGCGCCGGCATAGCGCATGCCGCCCACCAGCGGCTCTTCGGCCATGAACAACGGGGTGTCGAGGTCGACGAAGCCGAAGCCGCCGATCCCGGCGGCAAAGCACGCCGAAGCCGTCATCGCCAGCGGCGATTCGATCATGCCGCCGATCATCAGCCCCAGACCGGCGGCCCGGGCGATCGCGACCATCTCCAGCGCCTCGACGATGCCCGATTTCATCAGCTTGATGTTGACGACATGGGCGGCGTGGGTGGCGGCGATCTGGAAGACGGCAGCCACGCTGTCGGCGCTCTCGTCGGCAGCGACGCGCACGCCGCCGAGGCGGCTCACGAGGCGCAGGCCATCGAGATCGGCGGCGGGCACCGGTTGTTCGAACAGCGCCGGCACGATGCCACGTTCGTGCAGCAGCGCGAGCAGCTGCAGCGCACGGTCGGCCGACATGCCACCGTTGCCATCGAGGATGAGCGCCGCGCCTGGCGCCGCCGCGCGCACCGCCATGCTGCGCTCCAGATCGTCGGCGAGCTCTGTGGCGCCGACCTTCAGCTTGATCGTCGTGATGCCGCGCGCCGTCACCGCCAGTGCCGCAGCATGGGCCGCCGCCGCCGTGCCGGTCGTGATCGTCATGTCGGTGACCAGCCGGCGGCCGGCGCCGCCAAACCAGGCCCACAGCGGCAAGCCGATCTGCCGCGTCAGCGCGTCCAGCACCGCCGTCTCGAGCGCACAGCGCGCCGACCCGGACGCCTGGCACGCGCCGCCAAACACTGCGGCAATCGCGCGCCACTCGCGGGCATCAGCGCCTTCGACGAGCGTCGGCGCCCGCGCAAGCGCGCCCCTGGCACCGGCGAGCGTATCGCCGTTGAATGCGGTGAATGGCGCCGCCTCGCCGTAGCCGCGCGTACCATCGGCGAGCTCGACCGTCACCAGCAGGTTGCGCGCGACGTCCTGCGCGCCCCCGGCGATGCCGAATGGCTCGTGCAATGCGATCGTCAGATCCTCGACGACCACGCGGCGGATCATCGTCGGCACCATCGCCGCCTCCTGCTCAATGCCTGCCTGATCCCTAGTATACTCGTGATCGGCAACATGCGCCGGTCGCGGCAGACGGACCGACGCCGATCGACGCCATGGCGAGGAGGTCATGAGACGCCCATTCTATTATCGCGAGACCCACGGCATCCGCGTGTCGGTGCGCCCGGCCTATCTCGCCGAGCACTCGCGCCCGGCCGAAGGGCGCTATGTCTTCACGTATGCGGTGCGGATCGAAAACAGCTCGCGCCGCACGGTGCAGCTGTTGTCGCGGCGCTGGCTGATCTACGAGCGCGATGGCGCGCCGACCGAAGTGGTGGGTGACGGCGTGATCGGCGAGCAGCCGACGCTGACGCATGGTGCGGTGCACGAGTACGAGAGCTTCTGCATCCTGCAGGCACCCGTCGGGGCGATGGAGGGCAGCTACCGGTTCCGGGCGCTCGATGAGACGCTGTTTGATGCGGTGATCCCGCGCTTCGACCTGGTGGTCGGGGATGACGCGGCCGACGATCTGCCATTCTGAGTGTCGCGGCGCGGCCGGGCCGGCGCTCAGAACGGCTCGGGCGGGCGGATGCGCCAGGCGAGCGCGCCGAGCCAGAGCGCGGCGCTGCCCCAGGCGATGGCCGCGGCGGCGGCCCACACCGCCCAGCGGCCGGCGCGGCCCCGGCGCCAGAGCTCCGCGGCGACCGCGCCGCCACCGAGCGCTACGGCCCAGACGCTGAACGACAGCCAGCGCGTCGTCAGGCTGGTGGTGGTGATGAACGGCAGCGCCGCCAGGCAGAGCGCGACCAGCGCCGTGCCTGCCAGCAGGCCGCTCACCAGCCGCCGCCGGCCGGAGCGATCGGGTGGGCGCAGCGCCAGCCAGAGCCCGCCCGCCAGCGCCGCCGGCAGCGTCACCGGCCCCAGATGCTGGCGGAACCCGGCGTCCCACAGGTCGGCCCACAGCACCGCCCGTTCGGCGCCGACCTGCTCGGCCAGCGCGCCGAGCCCACCCTGGCGCGCCTGTGCCAGTTGGCTGGCGAACAGCCCGCCGTAGGCGCTGTAGAACAGCGCGAGCGCCAGCACCTGCGCGATGCCGGCGCTCAGCGCCAGGCGTGCCGCGCCACGGCGCCAGCCGGCGTCGCGCCTGGCCGCGACGGGCAGCATGCCGAGGCCGGCCAGCGTCAGCACGCCCAGATTGATCCAGAAGCCGAAGTGCCCCAGCGCCACCAGCACCTGCGCCAGCGTCAGCAGCGCGATCCAGCCGGCCGGCCAGCGGCCGCCCCGCAGCGCCGGCCAGGCACACGTCACCAGCCAGACCGCCACGAGCAGCCACAGCTGCGTCGCCGCATGGGTCGAGAAGTTCCACCAGTTGGCCATCATCGCGGCGCCATTCGCGGCGCCAAACCACGCGGCATACCAGGCGCGCCGCCGGCCCAGCCCGAGGCGCTGCGCGATCTGGTACAGCACCAGCGGGCCCAGCGCGTCGCCGAGCGCCGCCACGATCCGCAACGTCGCACGCAGGCCCGGGTCGAGCAGCGTCGCCGGCGCGACGAGCAGGTACAGCGCCGGCGGATACGGGAAGTCGACGCCGCGGTTATTCGAGCGCAGCAGCGGCTGGCCGGCGATCACCTCGCCGGCACGATTGAGGTGAAACTGGATGTCGCCCGGCATCGCGGCGGGGTACCATTTGCCACCCAGCCGCAGGCAGAAGACCACCACCGCGAGCAGCACCAGCCGGCGCCGGGCCGCCGGGCCGGGCGTCAGCCAGATCCGGGCGGCGTGGTGGCGCAGCACGATGGCCGCGGCCCACAGGCCGGCGGCCGCCAGCGCCACGGCGGCGGCGTGCAGCAGCGCCAGCGGCGGTGCGGCGCACAGCGCCAGGCACAGGGCGCCCCGCAGCACCGCCGGGCGGCCGATGAGCGCCAGCGCCAGGATCGCGCCGCCCGCCAGCGCGCTCAGCGCCGGCATGATCGCGGCGGCGGCGCGCAGGGGATCGAGGATCACGGCGCAGCCGAGCAGCCCCAGCGCCAGCAGGCTCGTGCGCCACGCGGCACCCGGGGCAACGCCACAGCCGCGCAGGATCAGCCAGCCGAGCACGACGATCGCCGCCCAGCCGCCCAGCACCGCCGGCGCCGGCCAGCCGGCGCCCAGCCGCAGCGCCACGTCGCCGAGCGGCACCCCGAGCGCGCGCGGATCGCCGGGCGCCTGGAACGTGGCGCTGACGAACCGCACGATGGTATCATCGCGGCGCATCGGCGGCAGCAGGACATGATGGCGGCGCGGCGCATCGCCGAGCAGCAGGGGGCCGAACGCCCGCCCGCCCACCTCGATGGCCAGCCGCGTCGGCGCAGTCGGCAATCCGGGATCGCGGCCGAGCGTGCGCACCATCAGCCGGATCGGCCGCCAGCCGGCGCCCGGCAACATCAGCGCCGAGCGGTCGCCGCTCCAGCGAAAGCGTTCGGCGCCGCTCTGTTCGGCGGCATGGAACGCCTGCACCAGCGGCAGATCGCTGCCGAGGCCGTCCTCCCGCCCGACGTCGATCCACTCGTCGCGCGGCAGCCGCGCCGCGGCGCCGAGCAGCGCCAGCAGCAGGAGCAGCAGCCACAGCAGCCGGCGATCGCGCAGCGTGGCCAGCGTCCGGCCGGCGGCGCGCCACACCGTCAGCAGATCGATCCCGAGCCGCCGTGTCAGACGCATGCCTCGCATCATCGCCCCGCCCCTTCCGCCGCCAGGACATCACTGGTGTATCCACGCGCGCCGAACCATCGCATGCGGGAGCCGCGCCGCAACGGAGTGCCACGGATCGGCAGCGCATGCCCCCCACCCCCGAACCCGCCCCGCTTCCGGGCATCCCGGCTCCGGCCACAGGCACCATCACGCCACCGCGCGCCAATGATTGTACCGCGTCGCACAGCAACGGCGGCATATGTTATAGTATTCACGAACACGACGCAGCGGGGCGACTGCTGCGGGGGAGGAAGTCGCGTGAGCACCTTGCTGTTGATCCGTCACGGCGCGAACGACTGGGTACACGGGCGGCTCGCCGGCCGGCTGCGCGGCGTCCATCTGAACGAAGCCGGGCGTGCGCAGGCAGCCGCGCTCGCCGAGCGGCTGGCCGCCGTACCGCTCGCGGCGATCTATGCCAGCCCGCTCGAGCGCACGGTCGAGACTGCGACCGCCATCGCCGGGCCGCGTGCGCTGGCGCTGCAGCTCGTCCCCGGCATCCAGGAAGTCGACTACGGCGAGTGGCAAGGCGCCGAGCTGGCGCAGCTTGCGCGGCACGAGCTCTGGCCGGGCGTCCAGCACTACCCGAGCGGCACGCGCTTTCCCGGCGGCGAGACGCTCGGCGAGGCCCAGCAGCGTATGATCCAGCACCTCGAGGTGATCCGGGCGCGGCATCCCCGCGAGACGGTCGCCGTCGTGTCGCATGCCGACATCATCAAGCTCGCGATCGCCTATTACATCGGCATGCATCTCGACCTGTTCCAGCGCCTCGAGATCGCCACCTGCTCGGTGACTGCACTGCGCTTCACGCCGCACGGCCCCCGGCTCGTCACGTATAACGATACCGGCAGCCTGGCCCAGCTCGTCCCGGCGGAAGGCGCCGCCGCCGCGCCGCCTAAATCTACATCATCGTTCTGGATGGAGACGTGACACCGCCATGGCGAAGTTCACCTATGATCTCGATCCGGTGACGCGCATCACCGCCAATGCCGTCGGTGAGCCCGGGCGACGGGTCTTCTGGCTTCAGGCGCGGCGCGGTCGCGAGCTCGTCTCGCTGATCGCCGAGAAGGAGCAGATCCGCGCGCTCGCCGAGGCGATCGACCGTGTGATCGAGGATGTCACCACCCAGGATCCGTTGCTATCGGCCAGCGACGACCTGCTGCTCGCCAGCGACATGAGTCTCGAGATGCCGTTGGACGCGCGGTTTCGCATCGCCCAGATGGGGATCGGCTACGACAGCGAGCGCGATATGGTCGTCCTGATCCTGCAGGGCACCCGCGACGCCGATGGCCAGACGCCGACGGCGCGGTTCGCGGCGACGCGGCAGCAGATGCGTGCGCTGAGCGAGCACGCAGCCATGGTGGTCGCGCGGGGGCGGCGGATCTGTGGCAACTGTGGCCGGCCGATCGATGCCGCCGGGCACTTCTGCCCGCAGCGGAATTGAGGCACAGCGATGGATCATGCGGCGGCACCACTGAGCGTCGGCGAGATCCTGGCGCTGCTGGCCAACGGCGAGCTAGCCGTCCAGGGCATGCTGCCCTGGAGCAGCAACTACGCGCTGCTGGTGCAGGTGTCGGCCGACGAGCGCTCCATGCCGGCAGTCTACAAACCGCAGCTTGGCGAAGCGCCGCTGTGGGACTTTCCCGACGGCACGCTGTGTCGGCGCGAGTTCGCCGCGTTCCTGCTCAGCGATGATCTCGGCTGGATGCTGGTGCCGCCGACGGTGCTGCGCGAAGGCCCCTACGGCATCGGGACGATCCAGGCGTACATCGCGAACGACGACGACGCCCACCTGCTCACCATGCGCGACGAGGGTGGCTACGAGGCCGAGCTTGCGCGGATCGCCGCGTTCGACGTGATCGCCAACAACGCCGATCGCAAGAGCGGCCACTGTCTCAAGGGCAGCGATGGCCGGCTGTGGTCGATCGATCACGGCATCTGCTTCCACGCCGAGCCCAAGTTGCGCACCGTCTTGTGGGACTTCGCCGGGCAGCGCGTGCCCGACGACGTCCTCGCCGACCTGGTCGCACTGCGCGAACGCATCGCCGCCCGCGGCCCGCTGCTGCGCGCCTTCGAAACCCTGCTCGACGCTGCCGAAGTCCAGGCGTTCCGGCAGCGTCTCGACCGATTGATTGACCGGGGTACGTATCCGCGGCCGATCTCGCGCCGCAGCGTACCGTGGCCGCCGATCTAGCGTCGGCGGCCGGCCGGCACGCGACGCGGCGTGCACGGGACACCTGCGAGGTCAGCGACGACCACCGTGGCATCGGGGCACTGCCAGTGGTTGGGATTCGCTCGCGATCGTGAGGAACGACACGTCATGGATCATACACTCGGATCTGCCGACACCCCCGTCCGCATCGCCATCGTCGGCGCTGGTCCGGCGGCATTCTACGCCGTCGAGGCGCTGCTCAAGTCGCCGGGGCTGCACGCGTCGATCGATCTGTTCAATCGCCTGCCGACGCCCTTCGGCCTGGTGCGCGACGGCGTCGCCCCCGACCATCAGTCGATCAAGGCGGTCACGCGGATCTACGAGCGACTGGCCGAGCAGCCACCGGTGCGCTATTTCGGCAACGTGACCGTCGGCCGCGATGTGCTGCTGGCCGATCTGCAGCGTCACTACGACCAGACGATCCTGGCGGTCGGCGCACCGGGCGATCGGCAGATGGAGATCCCCGGCGAGGCGCTGTACGGCAGCGCGCCGGCGACGGCGTTCGTCGGCTGGTATAACGGACATCCCGACTACCGCGACCTCGCCGTGGATCTGTCGCACGAGCGCGTGGTGGTGGTGGGCAATGGCAACGTCGCGATGGATGTCGCACGCATCCTGGTGCGTGATGTCGCCGAGCTCGCGCAGACGGACATCGCCGATCATGCGCTGGCGGCCTTGCGCACCAGCCATGTCCGCGAGGTCGTGGTGCTGGGCCGGCGTGGCCCGGCCCAGGCGGCATTCACCAATGCCGAGATCCGCGAATTCGGTGAGCTCGACGGCGTCGATATCGTGATCGATCCGGCGGATCTGGTGCTGGACCCACTCAGCGCAGCGACGCTCGACGGCAACCGCGTCGCTGCCGCCAACGTGCGCACGCTGCACGCGCTGGCAGAGCGTGGCGTGACCGGCCAGCCACGCCGCATCGTGATGCGTTTTCTCACCTCGCCGACCGAAGTCCTCGGCGATGCTGGCCGGGTCTGTGGCGTGCGGGTCGAGCGCAATGCCCTGGTGCCGGATGCCGCCGGCAACCTGACGCTGGTGGGGACTGGCGCGTACGACACGATCGCTGCCGGGATGGTGCTGCGGTCGATTGGCTATCGTGGCGTGCCGTTGCCCGGCGTGCCATTCGATGCGCGCCGCGCCGTGATCCCCAACGTGGATGGCCGCGTGACCGACGGCGCCGGCGGGGCGCCGATCGCCGGGCTGTATGTGGTGGGCTGGGCCAAGCGTGGTCCCTCCGGAGTGATCGGCACCAACAAGCCCGATTCGATCGCCACGGTGGCCAGCATGCTGGCCGATTTGCCACACCTGCCGCGCGGTGGTGCCGAGGAGCGCGCGCCGGCGGCGATCGAGCGGCTGCTCGAATGGCGGCAGGTGACGCCATTCGGCTGGGACGACTGGCGGAAGCTCGATGCGCACGAGCGCGAGCGCGGCGCCGAGGCCGGCCGGCCGCGCATCAAGGTGACGCGCGTCGCCGAGATGCTGGATCTCGTGGGGAAAGCACACGTCACATGAATGCCACCGATGCCAACGATGCTGCTCCCGAGCTGCTGATCGCGCGCGGCCACGCCGCTGTACGCGATGGCGACACCATCGCCGCCCGTGCAGCATTCCGCCGCGCCACCGAGCTATCGCCCGCGCACGCCGCCGCCTGGCACGCGCTCGCCGGCGTCACCGCCGTCCTGCGCGACCGGCGGGCGCATCTGGTGCGGGCGCGGGCGCTGGCGCCCGACGATCCGGCCATCGCGGCCGATCTGACGCAGGCTGATGCGTGGATCGCCGCAGGACTGGCGCTGGCACCCAGCCAGCGTCGCATCGATGCTGCGACCGATGAGCCGGCGGTGTCTGCGCCGGATGTGATGACGGAATCGTGCTATCGGCATCCGGAGCGCAGCACCGGCCTGCGTTGCACGCAGTGTGATCAGCCGATCTGCGGCAGTTGCGCGACCTTGAGCCCGGTCGGTCAGCTGTGCCCCGACTGCCGCACCGCGCGGCGCCCGCCGAACTACCAGGTCGATACCAGCCACTGGCTGCTCGGCAGCCTGGCCGCCTTCGGTGTCGCGTTCGGCGTCCATCTCGGCATCGGCCTGATCGCGCTGTTCACCGGGTTTCTGGGCCTGTTCATCGCCGCGATCGCCGGCAGTGCCGCCGGCGAACTCATCGGCCGCGTGGTCGATCGGGTCACGCGCCTCAAACGCGGCCGTACCATGCAGCTTGCCGTCGGCGTGGCGATCGGGGTGAGCGGCCTGATGCTGGCACCGCTGCTCGGTGTGCCGGTGCTGCTGGCGTGCGTCCTGGCGATCATCGCCGCGGTGCGCTACCTCAGGTGATGCCGGCGTGAACTGCCCTCCTCATGCTTCATCCCAACAACCGCCCCCGAATGCGGCGACGGGAGGCGGGCCCGCCCGACGCCACGAAGGGCGGGAGCGGCGGGCTCACACGACGCCACGAAGGGCGGGAGCGGCGGGCTCACACGAAGGCACGAAGGGGCGGGAGCGACGGGCTCACACGAAGGCATGAAGGGCTGGGAGTGAGGGTTGCAGCCTGCTGGCAACTCTCACTCCCTGTATGCGGCGGCAGTGGGGGAACGCCTGAGCGAGGCTGGCGGCTCAGAACTGCTCACGCGTGCGGTCGACCGCCGGGCGCGCGCCGTCGCGTGCGACGACCCAGGCGCCGGCGTGGTTGGCCCGCCGTGCCGCGCGCTCCAGGTCGCCGTCGGCCAGATACGAGGCGAGGAACACGCCGTCAAAGGCATCGCCAGCCCCCGTGCTGTCGACTGCCCGCGCCAGCGGGCTGGCCGGGGTGGCGCGCAGTTGTCCGTCGGCGACGACCATGCAGCCATCGGCGTCGAGCTTGAGCGCGATGATCGCGCCACGATACTGCTCGTGCAGCCGCAACGCCATCGTCGCCGGGTCGTCGCTGCCGCTCAGGACGCGCGCCTCGTCGCGATTGGGGAAGACGATGTCGAGCGGCAGGTCGGCGATCAGTTGATCGAAGGCAGCGCGACCGAGGTGCTCGATCATCTGGAACGACGCCGGATCGAACGAGATGCTCGCCCCGGCCGCGCGCGCCAGCCGCGCCGCCGCGAGCGCCGCCGACCGCGGCGGATCGCTGAACAGCGACCAGGCGGTGAGGTGGACATGGCGGCACTGCTGCAGCACGGCGTGCGGCAGGTCGGCGGGGCGCAGGCAGAAATCCGCGCCCTGGTTGGTGACCATGCTGCGCTGGCCGTCGGCGGCGATCAGCGCCAGGATCACGCCGGTGCCCCGCTCGGCGGTGCGGCTGACGTGCGCCGCAACCCCCTCGGCGACGAGGTCGGCGATGATCAGATCGCCGAGGGCATCGCGCCCGACGCTGCCGATGAACCCCGCGCTGGCGCCGGCCCGTGCGACCCAGACGGCCACGTTGGCTGCCGAGCCGCCCGGCGCGAGCTCGATCCGCCCGGTCGTATCACCCCCCGGCTGAAGCACGCCGTCGGGCTGCACCAGCACGTCCCACACCAGATCACCCACTGCAATGATCATCACGCCTCCTCATGCGGCGTCGCCGCCGCGCCATCGAGGCGCGCGAGCGCCGCCTCGCCGAGCCCCCAGGCGCGCACCGTCGCGCGTTCCTCATCACGAGACTGACACTTGCGAAAGCGCGCGCCCGAGACGCCGTGTACCCGCGTGCGGCATGCATCCCAGCTGGCATGCCGCGCCAGCCGCCCGCCGACCAGGCTCAGATAGCTGGTACCAGCCGGTGCCGGTCGTCCCGGCGCCGGGCGCGTCGGTGGCAGCGTCGCGCCGAGCCGGCGCGCCTGCGCCTGTGCCAGCGCGTCCGCCCGCTCGTTCAGCGGGTGGCCGGCGTGCCCGCGCACATAGCGCCACTCGACGCGCTCCGCCGCGAGCTGGTCCAGCTCCTGCCACAGCTCGCGGTGCTCGACCGGCGAGCCACTGGTAGTGCGCCAGTCGCGGGCGCGCCACCCGGCGATCCAGCGGGTGATGCCATGCAGCAGGTACTGGCTGTCGCTGCTCAGCCGCACCCGCGCGTCGGGCGGCACGCGCCGCAGCCCTTCGATGGCGGCGCGCAACTCCATGCAGTTGTTGGTGGTCGCCGGCTCGGCGCCCGCATGCTCCTCCCAGCGGCCAGTGCGGCCGATCAGCACCGCCCAGCCGCCCGGACCCGGGTTCCCGCTGCAGGCGCCGTCGGTCACAATCTCGATGATCGCAGCATCCATCGCTGATCTTTCTGTTCATGCCGGCGCGCCGGGCGTGCGCCGCGGCGGTTGCACAACCAGGCGCCGATGCGGTACACTGGGGTATGCCACAGCGCCGGGCTGCGGCACACCGCAGGTGCCGCCATGCCATCGCGCTCCGAACTCATCCGTCGCGCTGCGCTCGACCCCATCGCCCTGGGCACGCTCGGCGTCGCCAGCATCGCCGGGCTGACGCTGGCGCTGTGGCTGCTGCCGCTGGGCCTGCTGGCCTACGCCGCACAGGTGCTGCTCCTGCTGCGGGCGCCGGCGCCGGTGGCGCCGCCGCGCCCGACACCCCGCCCCGTGCTCGGCAGTGCGCCGCTCAACGCCCGTCTCGCGGCGATCAGCCGCAGCCGCGACGCCATCGCCGAGAGCGCCGCCGGCAGCGCCGCGCCGCTCGCCCGCCTGCTCGGCACCATCAGCAGCCAGGCCGGTGCGCTCGTCGATGACGCCTGGCAGCTCGCCGAGCGCGGCGAGATCATCGAGCGGTATCTGGCGCTGCTCGACGTACGCGCCATCGCCGGCGACATCGCACGGCTCGAAGGCCAGCTCGCCAGCACCAGCGATGACTACACCGCCGAGCAGCTGCGCCAGGCGCTGGCGGCGCGCCGCGAGAAGCACGACAACGCGGCGGCGCTGCAGACGTTCCGCGACCGGATCGATGCCCAGCTGCTGAACATCGCCGCCACCCTCGAGAACACCCTGGCCGAGACCGTCCGGCTGCGCACCGCCGATGCGGTCGGCGCCGGCGATGGCGCCAGCGACGTGACGCGCCGCCTGAGCGATCTGCGCGCCGACATGAGCGCCTTCCGCCAGGTGCTCGACACCGCCGTGCCACGCGGCGCGCCCTGACCGCATCAGCTGGCCGCGACCAGCTCGCGGGCCAGCAGCTCGCGCAGAAACTGGCCGGTGTGTGATTCGGCGACGCGGCTGACCGCCTCGGGCGTGCCGCTGGCGATGATCATGCCGCCGCCATCGCCACCCTCCGGGCCCACATCGACCACCCAGTCGGCGGTCTTGATGACGTCGAGGTTGTGCTCGATCACGACCACGGTATTGCCCTGGGCCACCAGGCGGTGCAGGACGTCGAGCAGCCGCTGCACGTCGGCGAAATGCAGGCCGGTCGTTGGCTCGTCGAGGATGTAGATCGTCGAACCCGTCGCCGTGCGCGCCAGCTCGCGCGAAAGCTTGACGCGCTGCGCCTCGCCGCCCGACAGCGTCGTCGCCGGCTGCCCCAGCGCCAGGTAGTCCAGCCCGACGTCGAGCAGGGTCTGCAGCAGCCGACGGATGCGCGGCACCGCATCGAAGAACTCGATGGCCGTCTGGACGTCCATCTCGAGCACATCGGCGATGCTCTTGCCCTTGTAGCGCACCTGGAGCGTCTCGCG
Organism: Chloroflexota bacterium; assembly: GCA_018969485.1. Taxonomy (GTDB): domain Bacteria; phylum Chloroflexota; class Chloroflexia; order Chloroflexales; family Roseiflexaceae; genus CAIQIY01. Next base: position 8,114 of record JAGWYG010000007.1, on the reverse strand, counting down.
GTTGTAGCGTTTGCCCTTGCAGACATCGCAACGCACCCAGACATCGGCGAGGAACTGCATGTCGATGCGCTTCTCGCCATTGCCCTCGCACGCCTCGCAGCGCCCGCCATGCATGTTGAACGAGAAGCGGCCCTGATCATAGCCGCGCAGCCTGGCATCGTTGGTGCCGGCGAACAGCTCACGGATCAGGTCGAACAGCTTGACATACGTCGCCGGATTCGAGCGTGGCGTGCGGCCGATCGGCTGCTGGTCGATCTCGATCACCTTGTCGAGGTAGTCGAGGCCATGCAGCGCGCGGAACGGCCCGGGGCGCAGCTGTGCGCGGTTCAGCGCATTCGCCAGCGCCGGATACAGCGTCTCGGTGATCAGCGACGACTTGCCCGAGCCCGACACCCCGGTGATGGCGACGAAGCTGCCGAGCGGCAGGCGCAGCGTCACATCGCGCAGGTTGTTGAGCGTCGCCCCCTCGAGCAGCAGCCAGGCCGGCTCGGCGTCGGTGGCGCGACGCACCGCGCGACGGCCGCGCCGTGGCGCTGCGGCGGCATCGGCTGCCTGCGCCGCGCCGCGTACGTCAGGCATCGAGATGCTCAGCGTTCCCGCCAGATAGCGGCCGGTGAGCGATGCGGGATTGCGCGCCACCACATCAGGCGGACCGGCAGCCACCACCGTACCGCCCTTCACCCCCGCACCCGGGCCGAAGTCCACCAGCCAGTCGGCGGCCTGCATCGTTTCGATGTCGTGCTCGACGACGATGACCGTGTTGCCCAGGTCGCGCAGTGCCAGCAGCGTCTGCAGCAGTTTGCGGTTGTCGCGCTGGTGCAGGCCGATGCTTGGTTCGTCGAGGATGTACATCACCCCGACCAATCCCGAGCCGATCTGCGACGCCAGGCGAATGCGCTGCGCCTCGCCCCCCGACAGCGTCGGCGCCGGGCGGTCGAGGGTGAGGTAGTGCAGGCCGACGTTGAGCAGGAAGCCCAGGCGCTCGCGGATCTCGCGCAGGACATCGGCGACGATCGTGTGCTGGGATGGCGAGAGTGGCGCGACCGTACCATCGGCGAGCGCGCCGACCCACTGATGCACTGCGACGATGCTCTGGCGGCACAGCGCATCAATGGCCGTGCCGCCGATCGTCACCGCCCGGGATTCGGCGCGCAGCCGTGCGCCGCGGCACTGGGGGCACGGCTGCTCCGACATGTATGTCGTGTAATGCTCGCGCGACCACTCGCTGGCCGTCTGGTGATAGCGTCGCCGGATCTCGCCGGCGAGGCCCTCCCACGGGCGGCTCACCTCGCCATGCGCCACGCCATCCTCATCGCCCCAGCGGAAGCGGATGCGCTGCGTGCCGCTGCCGTGGATGATGACGTGATGAATCCCGGCGCCGAGCGCCTCCCAGGGGGTATCGAGGTCGAAGCGATAGTGTTCGGCGATCGCCAGCAGGCAGCGGTACATCCATGATTCGCGCTTCTTGCGCAGCTCGCCCCAGTACGGCACGGCACCATCATGCAGCGTGCGGCCCGGGTCGGGCACGAGCAGCGCCGGATCGACCTCGAGGCGCGTCCCCAGGCCGCTGCATTCCGGGCAGGCGCCCTGCGGGTTGTTGAACGAGAACGCCTGCGGCGTCAGCTCGGCGAACGAGATGCTGCACTGGGTGCAGGTGTTCGTCGTGCTCATCAGCCACTCCTCGGCGGCGACGCCGCTGGCCTCGCTGGGCAGCACGCTGATCAGCACCAGCCCTTCGCCGACGCGCAGCGCCTGCTCGATGGCGTCGGTGAGCCGCGTGATGTAGGCGCTGCGGGCATCGCCGGCCGCCGCCTCGGCACGGCCCTGCGGGCGCGCCGGCCCGTGCCCCTCGGCCGGTGCGGCATCAGCCGGCGCCACCAGGCGATCCACCACGACCTCGATGGTGTGCTTGACCTTCTTGTTGAGCTTGATCTCCTGTTCGAGCTCGCGGATCTCGCCATCGACGCGCACCCGCACGAAACCTGCCGCGCGCACTTCGGCGAACACCTCGCGGTACTCGCCCTTGCGCTGCTGCACCAGCGGCGCCAGCACCATGAAGCGCGTCCCCGGCGCGATGGAGAGCGCCCGGTCGACCATCTGCTCGGCGCTCTGCGCCCCCACCGGGCGGCCACACTGATGACAGTGGGGCGTGCCGATGCGGGCGTACATCAGGCGCAGGTAATCGTAGATTTCGGTGACCGTGCCGACGGTCGAGCGTGGGTTTTTCGAGGCGCTCTTCTGCTCGATGGCGATCGCCGGCGAGAGGCCGCCGATGTAGTCGACGTGCGGCTTCTCCATCTGCCCAAGGAATTGCCGGGCGTATGCCGAGAGCGACTCGACGTAGCGTCGCTGACCCTCGGCATACAGCGTATCGAACGCCAGTGACGACTTGCCCGAGCCCGAGACGCCGGTCAGGACCACTAATCGATCGCGGGGCAATTCGAGATCCACGCCCTTGAGATTGTGTTCCCGCGCACCGCGGATGACGATTGCATCACGTGCCATGTGTCGATCCCTTCACGCGCATCGTTTGGCGGGCCAGTCGTCGCCCGACGCCATCGGCTACGCTGCCGGGAACCAGTCGGATGCCCCGGGCTAGAGCAGGTGCCAGATGATCGCGTAGTACGCCAGCGGCGCGGCGAACAGCAGGCTGTCGATGCGATCGAGGATGCCGCCGTGGCCGGGGATCAGCGAGCCAGCGTCCTTCAATCCGACCTGGCGTTTGACGAATGATTCGGCCAGATCGCCGAACGGCCCGGCGATGCCAGCGACTGCACCGATCAACGCTCCGGCGAGCGGCGTGACCGGCAGCCCGAACAGCAGCGTGACGAAGCCCCCGAGCGCGACCGCGCCGATGAAGCCACCGATGGCGCCCTCCCAGGTCTTCTTCGGGCTGAGGCCGGGTGTCATGCGATGGCGGCCGAAGCGGTGCCCGGCGAAGTAGGCAAAGGCATCCGAGCCCCAGGTGACCGCCATCACCATGATCAGCCAGGCGGCGCCCGGCTCGATCAGCCCGGCCGGCAGCCATCCGGCGCCGAGCGGCGCGGTGATGTCGCGCAGCAGCACCAGGTAGCGCAGCAGGCCGCCGAGATACAGGCCGCCGGCGAGGCTGAAGGCCCACTCGCCGAGCGCCCCCGCACGATCATGGCGCGCCAGCGCCAGCACGCGGCTGGCGATCAGCACGAGCGCCAGCGCTGCCGGCAGCACGTCATCGGGCACCACCGGCCGCAGCGCCGTCGCGACCACCAGGCTGGCCGCCATGGCCGCCGCCAGCCATGGGCGTACCGGATAGCCACCATGGGCAAACGCAGCCGACAGTTCGCGCACCGCCAGCAGCACCGCCAGCACCACCACCAGCGCCAGCGACCAGCGGCTCCACACGATCATCACCAGCAGCAGGGGAACCAGCACAAACGCGCTGGCCCAGCGCTGCGCGAGCGAGTTACGGTTCGGTGGTGAGCCCACCGAACCGGCGTTGGCGGTGTCCATATGCGTGTATCGCCTGACGTAACAGATCCGGCGTGAAATCCGGCCAGAACGTGGGGGTCGTCCAGTACTCGCTATAGGCCGCCTGCCAGATGAGGAAGTTCGACAGCCGCCATTCGCCACTCGTGCGCACGATCAGATCCGGGTCCGGCATGCCGCGGGTCGTCAGATGCGCCGCGATGTTCTGCTCGGTGAGCGCATCGACGCCGCCACCCGCCGCCACGATCGCCCGTGCCGCATCGACGATGTCGGCGCGGCCACCGTAGTTGAACGCCACCGCCAGCGTCAGCCGTACGTTCCCGCTCGTCTGCGCCACTGCCGTGTGGATCTTGGCGCGCAGCGGCGCCGAGAGGTCATCGAGCCGCCCCAGATGGCGCAACTGCACGCCCTCGCGATGCAGGCTCTCCGTCTCGCGGTCGATGAACTCGCCGAGGATCGCCAGCAACCCCTGCACTTCCGCCGACGGGCGCGACCAGTTTTCGGTCGAGAAGGCATACAGCGTGAGGTAGCGCACCCCGATCGACGCGCACTCGGCAACGATCCGCCGGATGTTCTCGGTGCCGGCACGATGGCCCGCCAGCCGTGGCAAGCCGCGCTGCCGCGCCCAGCGACCATTGCCGTCCATGATGATCGCGATATGCTGCGGGACGATTGCAGGTGCGGATGGCTCGACCGTCATCGTCGCTAAATCTCCATCACTTCGGCTTCCTTCAGCGAGCCGATGTGGTCGAGATCGCGGCCAAAGCGATCAGTCATCTCCTGGACGCGCTCCTGGCCACGGCGCTGGTCGTCTTCGCTGATCAGCTTCTCCTGCTCGAACTGCCTGAGATCATCGAGGGCGCTGCGACGTAGCGACCGCAGCGCTACCTTGGCCTCCTCGACCCGTGCGCGCACCTGCCTGGTGAGATCACGGCGGCGCTCCTCGGTGAGCGGCGGCAAGACCAGCCGGATGATCCGGCCATCATTCGAAGGATTGATGCCTAGCTCCGAGTGCTGGATGGCCCGCTCGATCGCCTTGATCGTCGAGCCATCGAACGGCTGGATGATCAGCATGCGCGCATCGGGCACGGTGATATTGGCGAGCTGATTCAGCGCCATGTGCGAGCCATACGCCTCGACCTGCAGCTGATCGACCAGCGCGGTCGACGCACGACCGGTGCGGACCGTCGCAAGATGGTGGCGCAACGACTCGGCGGTGCGCTTCATCTTGCCTTCGAGTTCATCAAGCACATCCTGGACCATAGCGACCTCTCACTCCTGGCGGGAGCCTGATCCGTCGACCAGCGTCCCGACCGGTTCGCCGAGGACAATCCGCTCGATGTTCCCGGGGCGCATCGGGTCGAAGACGATGATCGGAATATGATTGTCCATGCAGAAGGTCAGCGCCGTGCTGTCCATCACCGTGAGCCCACGGCTGAGCGCATCCATGTAGCTGATGCGATCGAAGCGCGTTGCGTCGGCATGGCGCCGCGGATCTGCCGAATAGATGCCGTCGACACCATTCTTGGCCATCAGGATGACTTCGGCGTGGATCTCGGCGGCACGCAGGGCGGCGGCCGAGTCGGTGGTGAAGTAGGGGTTGCCGGTGCCGGCGGCGAGCACGATGACGCGCCCCTTCTCGAGATGGCGCGTCGCCCGGCGACGGATGTATGGTTCGGCAACCTCGTTCATCTGGATGGCGGTCATGGTGCGCGTGTGGATACCGATGCGCTCGAGCGCGTCCTGCAGCGCGAGCGCGTTGATGATGGTGGCCAGCATGCCCATGTAGTGCGACTGTGCCGCATCCATGCCGCGCTCGATGGCACGGCTGCCGCGCCAGATGTTGCCACCGCCGAGCACCACGGCGACATCGACGTGATGTGCCCGCAAGGTCGCGATCTCACTGGCATAGTAGTCGAGCACCGTGGCATCGATCGCCTGCTCGCGGTCACCGGCGAGTGCCTCGCCGCTCAGCTTGAGCAGAACCCGGCGGTATCGTGGTTCGGCCATCGGTGTGCATCCCCTCGTGTCGCAAGACACCGGCCGCACCGCAGCGCCGCAGGCTGGCGCCCACGGACGGGCCATGCGGCCGGCAGCGCCGGTCGCTCAGCTGCCAATCTCGTACCGGGCGATGCGTCGGACCACCACGTTTTCGCGGACCTGCGCCACCGTCGCCTTGATGCGATCCTCGATCGTCTGCGATGGATTCTTGACGAATGGCTGCGCAAGCAGCGCGACGTCCTCGTAGTATTTCTCGGGGCGCATGCCGCTCGCCGCAACTTCGTCGGCGGGGACATCGCTGGCTGCGATGTACTTCGGGTTGAGCGCCGCGACATGCAGCGCAATGTCGCGCGCCAGCGCCAGAAACTCGTCCGTCCGGGCGACAAAGTCGGTCTCGCAGTTCAGCTCGACCAGTGCGACCATCTTCGCTCCGGGATGGACATAGACTTCGAGGCGCCCTTCGCGTGCCTCACGCCCCTGGACCTTCTCGCTGACGCGCAGGCCACGCTCGCGGACGATCTCGATCGCGCGGTTCATGTCGCCGCCGGCCTGGGTCAGGATGTCTTTGCATTCCTTGACGCCAGCTCCAGTGCGCTCGCGCAGCTCTTTCACCATCTGGGCAGTGATCTCGGCCATCTATCTGCTCCTTGTCGTCGTCAATCTGACACACAAAACGCAGGAAGCGTGAAGGCGGCTGTCAACCATCGCACAGCCTTCAGTCTTCCCGCGTTACCGACGCATACACCGACGAACCGCGCGATCAGCTTGCGCCGTAGGCCTCATATCGGCCACCACGCATCTGGTCGGCCTGTGAGCCCTCACGACGGTTCTGGCCCTCGATCGCCGCATCGGCGATCTTCGCACACACCAGCCTGATGCTGCGGATGGCGTCATCGTTGCACGGAATGATGTAGTCGATCGGATCGGGATCGCAGTTGGTGTCGACCATCGCGACGATCGGCATGCCGACCTTCTGCGCTTCGGCGACGGCGAGCGATTCCTTGTGCGGATCGACGATGAAAATCGCCGCAGGCAATCGCTCGAGCGACTTCAAGCCGCCGAACGTCTTGTTCAGCTTGCCGATCTCGGCCTCGCGCTTGAGACCCTCGGCCTTGGTGAGCCGACCAAACTCGCCGCGGTCGCGCTGCCCCTCGAGATCGGCCAGGTAGTGCAGCCGGTTGCGGATGGTCGCGAAGTTGGTCAGCGTGCCGCCCAGCCAGCGCTGTGTCACCGAGAACTGCCGCGCGCGCGCGGCTTCGTCGGCGACCGTCTCCTGCGCCTGCTTCTTGGTGCCGACGAACAGGATCTGACCGCCGCTGGCGACGGTCTCGACGACAAACTGGTATGCCGCGCCGAGGCCGGTCACTGTCTGCTGCAGGTCGAGGATGTGGATGCCATTGCGCGCGGTGAAGATGTATGGCCGCATCTTCGGATTCCAGCGCCGTGTCTGGTGGCCAAAGTGCGAGCCCGCCTCGAGCAGCGAACGAATCGGGACGATCCGCGGTGGTGATGCCGTCATGGGACGCCAACTCTCCTTCAATGCGCCGGCACGCCGCCGGCCCGCCTGCCCGCTCGGGCGCCCGATGACCGCAGATGCGGCAGGAGCGAACGCCTGCGGACAGTGTGTATTTGGTGGGCCTCCACCGGCCGCGAGTATAGCACAGAAGGCAGGGGCGGGCAAGCAGGCCGCGTGGTCGCGCGGCCGAAGCGTGAGGAGTGAGCGGCCAGTCCGATCTGGCGGGCGGGTATGAGCCACGCGGCGGTCGTGCCCGTCACCATGCTCGGCGACGTCGCGCGCCGCTCGTGACGGGTACGCATCGACCTGCGGCGGTGGCCATCGGATGCACGCGCAGCGGCCGCCAGCCATTGCATTCGATGAATCGCCGGCAGCGTGACCGCTGCGCCGCGGCAGACCAGCCCGGACGGGCAGCGGCCCCGGCAGGGCCACGCCCACCGGTGCGCCGCGCCACGCGGCAGGCGCGCACGCCCATGCCGTGGGCACATACGCACACGCGTGCCGGGCGGGCCGCGCCCGCCCCGATGCGGCGTGAATGCACCGTGGGACCACATGTGATCGGGCAGCCGCCGGGAGACGCATCTGTCCCACGCGACGGGGGATGGATCTGCGCCGCAGCATCAGCCGCCTTCGGCGTCGCGCGATCTGGTGCAGTCCATCAGGCGGCATTCTCCGCCCCCGGATTTCACCGGCGGTTTGACAACCGCCACATTCCTGCGTACAATCGTTGTGCAATCTCGTTGTCAGCCAGCGCAGGAGGGCCGATGGCGTAAACGGCGATCCATCCCAACCGTTTCCCAGCGTAGATGCCTCGCGAGACCAGAGTTGGCCTCGCACCCCGGTGACCGGGTCACCACGCCGTTGCGCGCTGCCCGCGTGTGCAGCGTCGCTCAATGAGGAGGATTCAGATGTCCCGACGAACCATGCTGAACCGACGCGAGTTCATGCGTCTGTCAGCTGCTTCGGCCGCCGCCACGATGATCGCCGCCTGTGGCGGTGGTGCCGCCACCCCGCCGGCCGAAGCGCCGACGGCAGCCCCGGCCGAGCCGACGGCGGCCCCGGCCGCACCGACGGCCACCGCCGTGCCGATCGCCCCCACCACCGTCGCCGCCGCCACCGCGGTGCCGGTCGT
>JAGWYG010000071.1 GCA_018969485.1 Chloroflexota bacterium | reverse complement strand
CGGCGGCTGCAGCAGCATGTTGATCTCGCTCCAGCGGGTACAGTTGAGCAACTCCGGGATGGCCAGCATCTCGTCGTCGCGCAGCTCGATCTCCGTCGAGCGCTCCGTCACCAGATACGCTGGCAACTGGTCGAGCCCCAGGACGCCGACTTTCCAGTCGGTGTTGATCGCCGATCCTGCCTGGATCGTCGGAGCGATGACGACGAGCCGCTGGCAGGTGCGGAAATCGACCGAACTCGCCTTGTGGCTCGACAGGAACTGCGGCCGGCGCTCGTTGAGGAAATTGATCAGACTGTAGTAGTATGAGATCACCTGGTTATACGGGTTTTTTCGACCAGGATTGATCCGCTTGCGCTCACCATTCACGTCTTCGATGAACCACGGGCCGTTCACATCGCCGAACACGCGGCCATCGCAATGTTTCAGCTCGATGATGAAGATGGCATCAGACTTGATGATGACCAGGTCAACCGTGCGGCCGCCGACGCTAAAATTGGCCAGCGCAAGATACAGGCCATCGAGGCGGTCGAGCGCACTCGCCAACGCCATGATCACCCGCCGCTCGTTGGAATGCTCCGGCTTCTCGCCAACCCACACCTGGACTGCCACGATAGAACCCCTCAGCCTGCCGGAATGCCGTCGAGCGCCATCGTCTGACGCAGGGCGACGATCTGATCACGCAACGCGGCAGCACGTTCAAACTCGAGCGCTTTCGCTGCCTGCTTCATCTGCTTTTCGAGATCCTTGACGAGTTGGGTCAGTTCCTCACGCGAGACCGGCGGCGCTGCGCTGGCAGCGTATGGCTCGCGCGTCTCCGCCACGCTGCGCACGCGATCGGTCAGATCGCGCACGGCTTTGATGATGCCGACCGGTGTGATGCCATGGGCAAGGTTATGTCGCTCCTGAATGGCCCGGCGCCGCTCCGTCTCATCGATCGCACCGCGCATCGACGCCGTGATCGTATCGGCATACATCACCACCGTGCCATCGATGTGACGGGCTGCGCGGCCGATCGTCTGGATGAGCGCCGATGTCGAGCGCAGATATCCCTCTTTGTTGGCATCGAGGATGGCGACGAGCGACACTTCGGGCAGATCCAGACCCTCACGCAGCAGGTTGATGCCGACCAGCACATCGTAGACACCGAGCCGCAGATCGCGCAGGATCTCGACGCGCTCGAGCACTTCGACGTCGGCGTGGATATAGTTGGCGCGCACGCCAACTTCTTTGAGGTAATCGGTGAGATCCTCGGCCATGCGCCTGGTGAGCGTCGTGACCAGCGCTCGCTGGCCCTGGCTGACGCGGCGGCGGATCTCGCCGATCAGGTCATCGATCTGACCGGCGGTTGGCCGCACCACCACTCGCGGATCCAGCAGGCCGGTGGGCCGGATGATCTGTTCGACGATCTGGGCCGAGCGCGCCAACTCGTAGGGCCCGGGCGTCGCCGAGACATACACCGCCTGGCGCCAGCGCAACTCGAACTCATCGAACTGCAGCGGGCGATTGTCGAGCGCCGAAGGCAGGCGAAAGCCGTAGTCGACCAGCGTCTGCTTGCGCGAGCGATCGCCCTGGTACATGCCCCGCACCTGCGGCAGCGAGATATGTGATTCGTCGACGAACAGGATGAAATCGTCGGGGAAGTAATCCAACAGCGTCCAGGGCGTCTGCCCCGCCGCCCGACGATCCATGTGGCGCGAATAATTCTCGATCCCCGAGCAGTAGCCGATCTCGCCGAGCAGCTCGAGATCATAGGTGGTACGTTGGCGCAGCCGGGCAGCTTCGAGGACATTACCACGCTGTTCGAGCTCGCGGACCCGTTCGTCGAGCTCATCGCGGATGTCGGCCAGCGCCAGGCGCAATTTGTCAGTCGTCGCGATGAAGTGCTTCGCGGGATAGACCTCGATCGCCGCATGCCGCACGAGGACTTCGCCGGTGAGCGGATCAAAGCCCGTGATGCGCTCGATCTCGTCGCCCCAGAACTCGACGCGCAGCGCCGTCTCGGCATTGGCCGGGAAGATGTCGAGAACATCGCCGCGTACGCGGAACGTCCCGCGATGAAAATCGATGTCATTGCGTTCGAACTGGAGGTCGAGCAACTGGCGCAGCAGCTTGTCGCGATTGCGCGGCTCGCCCGCCCGCAGCGGTATCGCCACCTGGCCGTAGTCCTGCGGTGAGCCGAGCCCGTAGATCGCCGATACCGAGGCGACGATCAGGACGTCGCGCCGGGTGAACAGCGCCTGGGTGGCGGCGTGTCGCAAACGATCAATCTCTTCGTTGATCGAGGCTTCCTTCTCGATGTAGAGATCTTTGCTCGGGACGTAGGCCTCGGGCGTGTACGAATCGTAGTAGGAGATGAACATTTCGACGGCGGCGTCGGGCAGTAGCTCGCGAAACTCGGCGTAGAGCTGCGAGACGAGCGTCTTGTTGTGCGCCATGACCAGCGCCGGCCGCTCAAGCGCCTCGAAGATCTTCGCCATGACGAACGTCTTGCCGGTGCCGGTGGCGCCGAGCAGCGTCTGCTGCCGATGGCCGGCGCGCAGCCCATCGATGACCTGCGCGATGGCGCGTGGCTGGTCGCCGGTGGGGATGAATGGGGATTCGACCCGGAAACCCATGATGCACCTGTCAGCGCCGCGGCGGCACGCGGCACGATGCCTGACGCGTCGACGCTGAACGACATTATACCGTATCAGCGCGCTGCGTGGGCAGGCTCGGGCGCGCACGAAGCGACGGGCTCACACGAAGACACGAAGGGACGGGAGGCGGGGACGGGGGACGGGCTCACACGAAGACACGAAGGCACGAAGGGACGGGAGGCAGGAGGCGGAAGGCGGGAGCGACAGGGGCGTTCGGGGGCGGTTTTTGGATAGCGCGGTGCGCCTGGCGGACTGCGGCGCGTGGACGTGCGCTTGCGCAACAGCAGACCTGCTCCTCTGCCGCTGCGGGCCAACCTACCCGCGAACGGGCGACAGGGCGAGGGGCGGGTGTCACACGAACTCGCTCCTCGGCGCAGCGCCGTCAAGTCTCGGCCGGTCGGGGCTCGGCATGCCCGCGTTCCGTCTGGCGCGCCGCGCGCCACATCAACCACACGCCGACGGCGATGATCAGCGCATAGCCGGCGAGCAGGCCCCACAATGGCACCGGCGGCACCTGGCGTGCCGCCCACGGCACGCCCGCCAGCAGGCGCGCCGCCTCCGTCTGCCAGGCGAAGCAGAGGTAGGCGGGCCATGCCAGCAACTGGCCGAGCGGCAGCCAGGCCAGCGCCGCCGCGAGGGCGAGGGCGCCGAACAGCATTGCCAGCGGCACTGCTGGCAGGATGGCGACATTCGCCAGCGGCGCGATGACGCTCAGCGTGCCGAAGTGATAGAGGATCAGCGGCAGCGCCAGCCACTGCGCCGCCAGCGTCGCCGCCAGCGCCTCGCGGGCCCAGCCGAGGCCGCGCCAGGCCAATGGCGTGCGCCCGAGCAGCGCATCGACCGGCGCGCCGAACATCAGGAGCGATGCCGTTGCCAGCGCCGAGAGCTGAAACCCCATATCCCAGAGCGTCTGGGGCTGCCAGAGCGTCATCGCCCAACACGCTGCGAACAGCGTCGTCCAGACCGCGCCCGGCCGGTCGAGGTAGCGCCCGATCACCACGATGCTCCCCATCACGGCTGCGCGCACGACGGTGGCACCGAGGCCGACGAAGGTGGTGTAGAGCCAGATGACGGCCAGCGTCAGCCCGAACGTGCTGCGGCGGTCGAGGCGCAGGTGTGGCGCGAGCACCGCCAGGCCGCTGGCGATGATGGTGATGTTCCAGCCGCTGATCACGACGATATGCGAGGTGCCGGTGTCGCTGAAATCGCGCTCGACATCGGCGGGAATGCCGGTGGTGATGCCGAGCAGCATGCCGACGGCCAGCGCGGCCTGTGGCTCGGGCAGCAGGCGGATGAGGCGACGGCGCGCATGTTCGCGCAGCAGGCGCAGGCTGCCGAGCAATGGCTGGCCGCGATCGCGCGCGACCAGGCGGGTCTCGTGTGCGGTCATCAGCAGGTGGATGTGCTTGCGCGCCAGGTAGCTGCGGTAGTCGAAGCCGCCGGGCCGCTCGGCGCCGCGCGGCAGCAGCGTCTCGCCGGCGACATCGAGCAGGTCGCCGTAGCGATATTCGGGATACCGCGCTGCGCGTACCAGCACCAGGCCATGGCCGGCGGCATGCCGCCCGTCGGCACGCAGCCGCTGCACCGCCAGCACCAGGCGCTGCTCGCCGGCGCGCGGCTGTGGGTCTTCGACCACGACGCCGCGCAGTTGCAGCGCATCGCGCACCCCATGCCGCGCGACGTGATCCGGCGGCAGCGGTGCGGTATCGAGCAGCAGCCGCACCGCTGCCCAGGCGGCACACGCCAGCAGCGTCAGCACCTGGCGGGGGCGCTGGCTCAGGCGCCAGGCCAGCACCGTCGCGCCCCCTGCGGCGTACAGCGTCGGCCACAGCGGCGGCCGGAACGCGTCGGCGAGCAACAGACCCAGCATCCAGGCCAGCGCGGCAGCAATCAGCGGCATCAGCACCCTCCGGACAACAACACCCCACGCATAGCTACCGTCACCACCCGCCCGGCGTGATGGGTCGGCCGGCGATGCGGTATGATGGCGGCGGAAGCAGTGGATTGGCAGGGAGGAATCCGATGCAGACGCTCGCCGCGATCGAAACCGGCCGCATCGTCGCCATCGTCCGCCTCGAGCGCTACGACCGCGCCGTCGAGATCGCCCGGGCGCTGGCCGACGGCGGCATCCACGTCGTCGAGTTCACACGCACCGGCAGCGGCGCTCCCGCCGCCATCGCCGCCGTTCGCGCGGCGCTCGGCGACCGGATGCAGGTCGGCGTGGGCACCGTCCTCGATCGCACCAGTGCCCTGGAGTCGATCGATGCCGGCGCACAGTTCGTCGTCACGCCCGTGGTGCGGCCCGAGGTGATCGCCACATGCCGCTCACGCGATGTGCCGGTCCTGTGTGGCGCGCTCACGCCGAGCGAAGCCTGGCACGCCCACGAGCTCGGCGCCGACATGATCAAGATCTTTCCGGCGCGCGCATTCGGCCCGGCCTACCTGCGCGACCTGCTCGCCCCGCTGCCCGGCCTGCGACTGGTGCCGACCGGTGGAGTGAGCGCCGCCAATCTGGCCGACTATCTGGCGGCCGGCGCAGCCGCCGTCGGCATCGGCGGCAACCTGGTCGCTGCCGCGGCCGTCGCCAGCGGGGCATGGCAGCAGATCAGCGCGGCGGCGCAGGCGTGCGTCGTGGCAGCACAGCGGAGGGTGTGATGGCCGAGGTGGTGACGATCGGCGAATGCATGGGCGTGTTCTTCCCGCCGGATCCGGTGACGCTCGACGACGCCGACCGGCTGCTGTTCGATGTGGGTGGCGCCGAGGCGAACATCGCCATCGCGCTGAGCCGGCTGGGCGTGCGGGCGCGCTTCGTCAGCCGGCTGGGCGATGATCCGTTCGGCCGGCGCATCCGTGCCGTCCTCGATGCCGAGGGCGTCGACACCTCGGCGATCGCCAGCGATCCGCAGGCGCCGACGGGCATCTTCTTCCGCGAGTGGTTACCCGACTTTGCCCGGCGCGTGTATTACTATCGCCGCGGCTCGGCGGCCAGCCTGATGACGCCGGACTACCTGACGCCGGCGATGTTCGCCGGTGTCCGCGTGGTCCATCTGACCGGGATCACGCCGGCGCTGAGCGAGCAGTGCGCCGCGACCGTCGAGCGGGCGCTGGCATACGCGGCGGAGGTTGGCGCGCTCGTGTCGTTCGATCCCAACTACCGCGCCCGCCTGTGGCCGCCGGAGCGCGCCCGCGCGGCGCTGCTGCCGATCATGCGGCGGGCCGACTACCTGCTGCTGGGGCACGAGGATGCCCGCGCGGTGTTCGGCGTCGACGACGAGGCGGCGATCCTGGCGGCGGCCAGCGGGCTGGGCGCGCGCGTGGTGGTGCTCAAGCGCGCCGAGCGCGGCGCGATCGGCCTGGCGGCCGGCCAGCAATACGAAGTGCCGGCGCATCCGGCGCCACGCGCCATCGATCCGATCGGCGCGGGCGACGGGTTCGATGCCGGATTCCTGGCGGGCATGCTGCGCGGCTACACCGTCCCGGACGCGCTGGCGCTGGGCGCGCGCGTCGGCGCGGCGGCTGTCGAGGCGCTCGGCGACTACAACGGCTATCCGCGGATCGTGGTGTGACGCGCGCGGTACGCCGCTCAGGGTGCGTCGCGGCGCGCCACGACGATCAGTTGCTCATCATCGTGGGGCCAGGGATCGAGCGCGTAGGATCCGTAGAGGCATTCGACCGTGAAGCCGCACCGCGCCAGCAGGTGCTCGATCTCGAAGCGATGGAACCAGCGCAGCGTGAAGCTGTCGCTGGTACGGCGCACCAGTCCGTCGGCGGCGACGGTGTCGTAGAGGAAGGTGCAATGGATGCGCTGCGTCGCCAGGTCGGGACGCTGCACGACGAAGGTCTGGCGCAGGCTGCCATCGGCGAGCGGCCGGCTGTGCTGCAGGCTGGGCAGCCCATCACGGGCCAGCAGGCCGGCGACGTCCGGTTGCATCAGGTCAAGGATGAGCGTGCCGCCCGGCCGGAGCACCGCGTGCAGGCACTGCAGCGCGGCCTGCTGGTCGGCGACGTCGAGCAGGTGCTGGAACGAGTTGAGCGCGATGAACGCCAGATTGAAGCGGCGCCGGCTGCGGAACGCGCGCAGGTCGGCGGTGATCCATTCGATTGTGCTGCCGACGCCGGCTGCAGCGGCCCGCTCGCGGGCCCGCGCGATCATCGCCGGCGACGAATCGACGCCAGTCAGCCGGATGCCCGCCCGGGCCAGCGGCACGGCGATGCGGCCGCTGCCGCACATCGCCTCGAGCACGCGGCCGCCGCAATGCTGCGCGAAGCCACGGTACAGCGCCAGATCATCGAGGAACGGGTCGTGCTCCTGATCGTAGTGATCGGCATGTCGATCGTAGAACCGCATCAGAAGACCAGCAGCGCGAGCGCGGCGAGGCCCACCAGGCCCACCAGGGCCAGCGCGGCGATCCGTGGGCCGAACACCGGCTCGAGGCGTGCGACTGGCGGCGGCGTGCCTGGCGGTGGCTCGCGGCGGCGCACCGGTGGCATGCTGGGCGCTGCATCGGGCGGCCAGCGCGGCGCGACCGGCGGCCAGTGCGGCGCGACCGGCGGTGGAGTCGGCGACGGCGCGCCGTCGCCGCGGAATGAGCGCCAGATCAGCACCACCGCCGATACGACGACACCGATCGCGACGAGCAACGGAAACAGCATCGGCGGCAGGCTGAACCCGGTGCCGATCCAGCCATTGAGCTGGTTGAGCAGCGGCGCGCCGAAGGCCAGCAGGACGATCAGCCAGCTCCAGTCGCGCGGGCGCCGCTCGGGAGGGCGCTCGGACATCATTGCACCTCAGACCATCAGCAGACGACCAGCGCCACGGAGGATCGCATGACGACGCATCACATCCGGCCGGATCGGTACCACCACACCTTGGGCAGCCATCCGCCGCTGGCGCACATCGCCAGCGGCGACACCGTCGTCACCACAACGGTCGACGCCGCCGGCCGCGATGCCGACGGCGTGGCGGTCACGCCGCGCGGCAACCCGATGACCGGCCCGTTCTTCGTCGCCGGCGCACGCCCCGGCGACACGCTGGTGATCGAGATCGAGCAGCTTGAGCCAAATCGCGCGACCGGCTTCAGCGGCTGGACGGTCGCGCCGAACGTGCTCGATCCGCAGAGCGTGGCACATCTGCCGGTGGCGCCGGCCGGCTGGGCGACCTGGCAGATCGATCGGGCCGCGGGGATCGCGCAGTGCCAGGCCGAGCCGGGCGGCCGGACGATCAGCGTCCCGCTGCGGCCGATGCTCGGCTGCTTCGGCGTCGCGCCGGCGCGCGGCCAGGCGATCTCGACGGCGACCTCGGGCGAACATGGCGGCAACATGGATTACAACGGGTTCGTCGCCGGCACGCGCGTCTCGTTCCCGGTGTTCTGTGATGGCGCCCTGTTCTTCCTCGGCGACGGCCACGCGGCCCAGGGCGATGGCGAGATCGTCGGCACCGGCATCGAGGTGTCGCTCGACGTACGCTTCACCGTCCGGCTGATCGCGGGCCAGACGATCGGCTGGCCGCGCGGCGAGCATGCCGAGGCGATCTTCACCGTGGGCAACGCCCGGCCGCTCGATCAGTGCGTGCAGCACGCCACCAGCGAGATGCTGGCCTGGCTGACCTCGGAGTATCGGCTCACGCCGCTGGAGGCCTGCATGCTGCTGGGGCAGGCCGCGCGCTACGACCTGGGCAACATCTTCGACCCCGCCTACACGATGGTCTGCCGCCTGGCACGCACGGCGCTCGCCGGCTGTCGCTGACGCCCTGCTCACGGCCGGCCCATCAGGCCGAGCCCGGTGAACTCGACCAGATAGTCGTGGCCGCGCGCTTCGATGCGAACCTGCTGGATGAAGCGCGCCTGCCGGATCAGGCTGTCGTCGCGCAGTTCGACATCAAGCTGGTACCACTGGAACAAGGGCACCGGACGGTACCGGATCTGGCCGACCTCTTCCGTCACCGCGTCCGGCTGGTCGTCGGCGGTGTACACGCAGAAAAACCGGTTCTCCTGCGGATCCGTCGGGCTCGTCAGCTTATACACCAGTTGGATCATCATCGGGCACTCGGAGCCCGCGATGCCGGCGCGCGCGACCGTCTGCGTCAGGACGCGCACCCAACCCGTGAGGCGCAGCGACGAATACTCCGACACATCGACATCGAGGGTCTGTTCGATGCCCACGGTGAACGGGCGCGTCTGGCCACCGTCGCGGCGAAACTGGCCGATCAGCATCTGGTCGGCGGCAGTACACAGATCCGGCGTCTCGGGGCTGCAGCCGCGGATCACCGCAAAGCGGCCGTTCATCTCCTCCGGCGCCATATTCGGCACGTCCCAGTTCCACGAGCGCTGCCAGGTCAACGAGCCGTCGCGATACGCGTTCTGCGCATCGAACAGCGCGAAGTCGGCATCGCGGATGAGCTGCCAGGTCGCCGGCATCGCGGTGCTCACGGTACCATCGACCGGAATCTGGACGCGTTCATCGGCGCCGACGGGCATGTCGACGCCAGCGCGGCGCACCAGTGCGCGTCCGGCGGCGCGCACCGCCACCTCGGCATACAGCGGCGCACCGGCGGTCGTCGTCGGCGGCAGGCGGCCATCGAGCGCCGTCGGCACATTGATGCTGTAGCTACCGCCGGGCATCAGCACGACGTGCGTGCCATCATCGAGATCGACGACATACTGGACATCGGTGAACGGCTGGCCGGCGGCGATATCGTAGCGCGCATAGCCGGCGCTGTGGCGCAGCCGCACCTCCTGGCGCTCGGTCGTCCACGCCGACACCCGATACGCATCGAGGGCGAAGTCACCGCCGGCCGGATGCGCGAAATAGTCAATCTGCGAGCCATCGGGCAGCACCAGCGACGCCACCGGGCCATAGCCGGCCTCGGGCTTGGTGGTGATGCTATCGCCCTCATTCACCGGGCTGCAGATATCAGCCTCGCCGGGGCAGGGATCATTCTCGGCCGGCAGGCGTTCGAGGCTGGTGCCGACCAGTTGGCCGCGGCTCTGCAGCGCCACGCCGGCATTGACATGGCTGCGCAGCAACGCCCCGCCGAGCGGCACGGTCGCCTCCTGGTAGTGGCGATGCACCGCCAGGCCGGCCGCCAGCACGATGGTGCAGAAGATGCCGAATGCGACGACGATCGCCACCCAGGCGCTCGCCTCGGGGCTGAGCGGCACGCGCGAGGTCGGCGGGAGCGCGGAATCCGCCATGGCGGGCTCCTTCAATACACTGCCAGGTACCGCTCGAGCTCCCACTGGCTCACCGCGGCGCCATAGTCTTGCCATTCACGCGTGCGTGCCTCGAGCAGCCGTTCGAGGATATACGGCCCGAGCGCAGCGCAGATCACCTGGTCGCGCTGCAACTCTTCCAGCGCGGTGCCGAGATCGGGCGGCAGCGCGGCGACCTGATGCGAGCGCGGATCGATCTGGAACAGGTCCTCCTCGGTCGCTGGCGGCAGCGGCAAGGAGCGGCGCACGCCATCGAGGCCGGCGGCCAGCATCACGGCGAACGCCAGGTATGGGTTGGCAGTCGGATCGGGGCAGCGCAGCTCGACGCGGGTGGTGTGTGGCCGACCCGGGCTGATGCGCGGGACGCGCACCAGCGCCGCCCGGTTGGTGCGCCCCCAGGTCAGATAGATCGGCGCCTCGTAGCCGGGCACCAGGCGCTTGTACGAATTGACCAGCGGCGCCAGGATGGCGCTCATGCCGCGTGCGTGCGCCAGCAGACCGGCGGTGAAGTGTCGTGCGATCGGCGAAAGTTGGTAGGGATCGTCGGCTTGATGGAATGCCGAGCGACCATCGAGCGTCACCAGGCTCTGGTGCACGTGCATGCCATTGCCATTGAGCCCGGCGATCGGCTTGGGCATGAACGTCGCGTACAGATCCAGCTGATGCGCGATCGTCTTGACGACGGTACGCAGCGTCATGATCGCATCAGCCAGTTCCAGCGCCGGCCCGACGCGCAGATCAATCTCGTGCTGCCCGAGCGCCACCTCGTGATGGCTGGTCTCGACGGCGATGCCGAACGCGGCGAGCGCGCGGATCATGCGGCGCCGAATGCGCGTCGCGGCATCGGTCGTCGCATCGAAGTAGCCGGCACGATCGTGCGGCACCAGCGCCGGCCGGCCATCGGCGCCCATCCGGAGCAGGAAGAACTCGACCTCGGGGCTGACGCGGTAGCCAAACCCCATGCGTGCCGCGTCGTCGATGGCGCGCCGCAGCGCGAAGCGCGGATCGCCGACGAACGGTCGCCCGTCCGGGCTGTAGACATCGCAGATCAGCCGTGCCGTCGAGTACCCCGTGCCCTCGTCCCACGGAATGAGCGCGAACGTGCCGGGGTCCGGCACGAGATACATGTCGTTCTCGGCAATGCGTGCAAACGCCTCGATCGCCGAGCCGTCGAACCACACGCCGTGATCGAGACAGTCGGGCAGTTCGCCGACCGGGATCGTCACATGCTTCATGCCGCCGACGATGTCGGTGAACTGCAGGCTGACGAACTCGACGCCAGCCTCGGCGGCGGCGCGCAGGATGTCATCGGGCTGGTAAGTCATCGTCGCAATCCTCGCGGCGCACGGTCACCCGTCGATCGGTCGATAGCTGATCACCACCTTCGCCGCACGGGCGTCCCACGCCTGGATGACCAGCGCCAGATGCCCGGCCGCATCGCTGGCCAGCGTGGCCTGGGCGGCATCAA
Source organism: Chloroflexota bacterium (assembly GCA_018969485.1). Lineage (GTDB taxonomy): Bacteria > Chloroflexota > Chloroflexia > Chloroflexales > Roseiflexaceae > CAIQIY01. Next base: position 8,040 of record JAGWYG010000071.1, on the reverse strand, counting down.
GCCGGCCGCCGCGGCCGACCGCCGCGAGCTCGGTGCCGTCGGCGCCCCGCACGACCACCGCCAGCGTGCCGGCGCGCGTCTCGGCGGTGACATCGACCACGTAGGCCCGGTGGGCCGCGCCGGTGTCGAGCACCTCGCTGGCCGAACCCTGGGCGCTCACCAGCAGCCGGGTGATGCGAATGCCGCCATTCCAGGGCTCGCGGCTCGGCGCCGGCCCGGCCGCCAGCAGGCACCCACTCGCCAGCCAGGCCGCACACAGCGCCACCGGCAGCACGCGCAGCAGCGCGCCGTGCCCGCTAGCCATACGACTCGGGCCGACTGGCGGCGGTGAAGGTCTGGGGCGTCGGGACATGCTCGTAGCGCAGTGGGCGGCGGGTGGCGATGCGCAACGTGGCACCACAGCGCTCGTTCGCACAGACGACACGCGCATCGGTGGGCAGGTACGCCTGGATCGCCAATGGTTGCCCGCACGCCGGGCATGGTGCGACCTCGACAGTCATGTGGATCCTCTTTCGGGTTCCTGGCGGAGCAGCGCATCGACGAACGCCCGCGCATCAAACAGCGCCAGATCGCCGAGGCGTTCGCCGGTGCCGATGTAGCGGATGGGCAGGCCGGTCTCGCGCACGATTGCCAGCGCAATGCCGCCGCGCGCGGTGCCGTCGAGCTTGGTGAGCGCGATCGCGGTGACATCGACCGCCTCGAGGAACGCGCGCGCCTGTGACAGGCCATTCTGGCCGGTGGTGGCGTCGATCACCAGCAACACCTCGTGTGGGGCGTCCGGGATGCGCCGCCGGATGATATTGCGCAGCTTCTCGAGCTCACGCATCAGGTTGTGCTTCGCCTGTAGCCGCCCGGCAGTATCGATGATCAGCACGTCGCTCTGGCGGGCATTCACCGCATCGAGCGCATCATACACGACGGCGCCAGGGTCGCTGCCCTGGCTGCGGCCGACGAACCCGACGCCGGCGCGCTCGGCCCAGGTGGCCAACTGCTCGGTGGCGGCGGCACGAAAGGTGTCGCCGGCGGCGACCAGCACCTGCTGGCCGGAATCGGCGAGCCGATGGGCCAGTTTGGCGATCAGCGTCGTCTTGCCGGCGCCGTTGACGCCGACGACCAGGATGACGTATGGCGGGTTGGCGGCGGCAGGCGCCGGATCACGTGCTTCGAGGACGCCCACCATCTCGTCGATCAGACGCTGGCGGGCCTCGCTGGCGCGCCGGATACCCTCGCGGCGGCAGCGCTCGCGCGTCTGGCGCACCAGCGCCGCACTGGTGGCGACACCGACGTCGGCCTGGATGAGCAGCGTCTCGAGATCATCCCAGAGATCATCGGTGATCGGATCACCGCCGGCGAACAGCGCAGCGATCTGGCCGAACAGCCCGCGCCGCGCGCGCGCCGTGGCCGTCTCGAGCTGGACGGCCTCGCGCTCCACGCTCGCCGCCGGCGCCGCCGCAGTGTCCTCAGGCTTCGGCCCGAGGCCGAAGAGTCGCCGCCACATCCATGCCTCGCTTGGTCAGCAGGGCGGCCGGCAGCGCAGCGCATGCCCCGTCCCCGCCGCCAGTATACCAGACATCGCGGTGATCAGCCGAGCGCCGCCAGCGCGGCGGCGGCACTGGCGGCCGGCTTGACGCCGAGCTCGGCGGCGATCACCGTGCCGTGCTCGTCGATGACGAAGTGCGAGCGGTCGATCCCCATGAAGCTGCGGCCGTACATCTGCCGCTCGACCCACACGCCGTATGCTTCGGCGATGGCGTGATCGGTGTCGGCCAGCAGCACGAACGGCAGTTGGTATTTGCTCTTGAACTGCTGGTGGCTGGCGACGCCATCGGGGCTGACGCCGAGGATCACGGCGTTCTTCTCGGCGAAGGCGGGATGCTGGTCGCGGAAGGCGCACGACTGGGTGGTGCAGCCGGGCGTATCGTCCTTCGGATAGAAGTACAGGATCACCCGCTGTCCGCGGAAATCCGACAGCCGCACCGGCACGCCGGCATCGCTCAGGGCGGTGAATTCGGGAGCGGGCTGGCCGACGATGATGGTCATGATCGCTTCTCCTGGTATTCAGGCGCTGATATGCGCCACAAACTGACGCACCTGCTGTTCATACGTCGTGGGGCGGTCGCGCCGGATGCAATGGCCAGCGCCGGCGATGTGCGCGATGACCAACTGCGGCAGCGCGTCGCGCAGTTGCGCCGCCGTGGCGGGCTCGACCAGCGCGCCACGGGCGGGGTCGCCGGTGATCAGCAGCGCCGGGCAGCGCACGCCTGCCAGCAGCGCCGGCCAGTCGGGCGTGGCACCGTCGGCGCGATGGATGACATGCAGGCTCAGGCGCAGCTTGGCGTCGGCCCACGGGCCGAGCTCGTCGTCGGGCCACGCCGGATTGTTCGTCCGCTCGCGGGCGATCAGTTCGTCGCGGGTGCAGCGCTTGAGCGACACGATCCAATCATGCATCCGCGCCAGATCGAAGCCACCGGTGGCCGGGCACCAGACCGGCGGCGGGTCCTCGAGCATGATCGCCGCCAGCCGGTCGCTGCGGCTGCCCGCCAGCGCCAGCGCGGTCGTCGCCCCCATCGAATGTCCCAGCACCAGCGGGCGCTCGAGCCCGAGCGCATCGATCACGCCGGCCAGATCGCGCGCCTGGGTGACGGCGTCGTAGCCGGTGCGCGGATCGGACGAGCGGCCATGGCCGCGGGCATCGACCATGACGACGTCGTAGTGTGGCGCCATGCGGCGGGCGAACGACGCCCAGCAGCCACCATCATCCGAGAAACCGTGCACCAGCAGCAGCGGCGGCAGCGCGCCTCCGGTGCGGGCGTACCACAGGGTTGCATCGCCGACCACGACCGTTCCATGCTGCCAGAGGTCCATCGTGCCTCCTCGCGCTGCTGCGCCGCCATGCCGACGCCCGCCCCGGCATGATTATACCGTCTCTGGTGGCGGCGTGGCGGCGGGTTCTCCCGCCCGCCGGCCACTGGCGGGCGATTCGCGGCGGCGCGGCATGGCGCGCGCCACGTTCCGTGCTACAATTGGGCATGGCACTGCGTATCGACATCCTGACGCTGTTTCCTGGCATGTTCGCCGGGCCGCTCAGCGAGAGCATCATTGGCCGTGCGGTGCAGGCCGGGCATGTGCGGCTCGCGATCCACGACATCCGGCAGTTCGCCGTCGACCGGCATCACACCGTCGACGACGCGCCGTTCGGTGGCGGTGCCGGCATGGTGATGAAGCCCGTACCGCTCGCCGGTGCGATCCGCAGCGTCACCGACAGCGATCCGCGGCCAGTGGTCATCTACCTCAGCCCCGACGGCGTGCTGTTCGACCAGCAGTGTGCCGCCGAACTGGCCGGGCTCGGTCGCATCGTCCTGGTGTGTGGGCACTATGAAGGGATCGACGAGCGCGTGCGCGTCAGCCTGATCGACCGCGAGTTGTCGATCGGCGATTATGTCCTGACCGGCGGTGAACTGGCGGCGATGGTCGTCGTCGACGCCGTCGTGCGGCTGGTCCCCGGCGTCATCCGGGCCGAATCCACCGCCGAGGAGAGCCACAGCGACGGCCTGCTGGAATACCCGCACTACACCCGGCCGGCCAACTGGGAGGGTCAGGAGGTGCCCGAGGTGCTGCGCTCGGGGCATCACGGCGCCGTCGCGCGCTGGCGGCGCCACCGGCGGCTGGAGCGCACGCTGGCACGCCGGCCGGATCTGCTGGCGCGTGCCACGCTCGACGCGGCGGATCGCCGGTATCTCGCGCAGTTCGGCTGGCCCCCGGCCGCAGAATAGTCGCGGTCGGCAATCATACCGGGGGCAGCGCCGCTGGATGGAGAGGGGGAGGGCACTTGCCGGATCTGACGACGTCCCTTATAATCGGTGCGGGAGTGTCCGGTATCGTCATCGCACTGGCAATCGTGCTCAGGGCGATGCGTCGCTCATCACAGGAGCGTCTCTCGTATCCCAGGCAGAACGGCAGTGAAGGAGCACGTATGTTCGGGAACAAACCCAAGCCTCAGACAGCACAGCCGAGCGCGCTGAGCGGCAAGCCCGAGACGGTCGTCGGCGTGAACACGACGATCGTCGGCACGATCAAGACAGACTCGAGCGCACGGATCGACGGCACCGTCGAGGGTGACATCGAGGTGCTCGGCAACCTGATCGTCGGCGAGACCGGGCGTGTGATCGCGACGATCAAGGCGCAGAACGTGCACATCTCCGGGGCGGTCAAGGGTGAGATCACCGCGGTCGACCGTCTCGAGATCTCGCCGACCGGCAAAGTCTGGGGCGACATTTTCACGTCTGGCCTGCACATCGAGCCAGGTGGCCTGTTCCGCGGCCAGAGCACGATGTCGACGACGGCCGAGGAGCCACTGCTGCTCGAGGCACCGCGCACGCCGCGTTCCGAGTAAGCGGTCGTGGCCGTTGGTCCGGCAGGCGCGCGCGAAAGGGGCGTTGCGCGCCTGAGGCAATGGCTGGCGAGCCGGTCAGGGTTGTATCTCATCAGCGGCGGCATCGGCCTGATCGCAGCCTGGGTGGCGGTCGGGTTCATCGGACAGGTGACGACCGGCGCGCAACTTGAGCGGCGTGTGATGGCGTACCGGGCCGAGATCACGGCGATCGCGGCGACGAATACTGCCATCGCCCGCATGGTGCAATACGCGGCCTCGCCGGCGTACGCGGAGCGCGTGGCCCGCGAGACGCTCGGGTATGCCCGCGAGGGCGATGCTGTGCTGCTTCCGGCGCGGCTACAGCGAGCCGCGACGCCGACCGCGACGATCGCCGCGGAACCGGAGCCGCCGCCGGGTGATCCGGGGTCGCTGGTGCGGCTGCGGCCGAACTGGCAGCGCTGGCTCGATGTCCTGCTGCGTCAATCGTGACCCGCCGCCCGGCCGCGTGCTCCCCGCTACGGCGTGACGGGCGCCCCCCGACGACCACGGCGCCGCCGCCGCGACGATCGCCGCGGAACCAGAGCCGCCGCCGGGTGATCCGGGATCGCTGGTGCGGCTGCGGCCGAACCGGCGGCGCTGGCTCGATGTCCTGCTGCGTCAATCGTGACCCGCTTGCCCGGCCGCGTGCTCCCCGCCGTGGCGTGACGGGCGCCCCCCGACGACCACGGCGGCGCCGCCGCGATGCTGCATGGCGGCGCGCAGGCGATGCGAGCCAGCGCACCGGCGCGCACCCCCGCGGCCACCGGCCGGCGCACGCCAGCAGCCGATGCGCCTGCCGGCGGCGGGGTGGCAGGCGATCGCGGAGCGCGGCCACTGCACCCCGGCGCCGGCACCACCCCTCAGTCGCCGAAGGACACGCCGAGACTGCGCGCCGTGCGCACCTGGTCGCTGTGTGGCCGAATCGTCTTCACATGGCCGACGGCCTCCTCGAGCGGCACCGTGACCACGTCCTGCGCGCGCAGCGCCACCATCTCCCCGATGATGCCATCGTGGATGGCATTCACCGCCGCAGCGCCATAGCGGGTCGCCAGGATGCGATCGTACGGCGTCGGCGAGCCGCCCCGCTGCAGGTGCCCGAGCACGACACAGCGCGACTCCTTGGCGGTGAGCCGCTCGAGCTCATCGGTGACATACTGGCCGATGCCGCCCAGTTTGCCGGCCGCGCGATACACCGCGTGCCCACCGCGCACCATCGCGCCTTCGGCCACCACCACGATGCAGAAGGTGTGCCCGTCGCGCTCGCGCTCGAGGACCTTGGCCGCCACCTTCTCCACATCGAACGGAATCTCGGGAATGAGGATGACATCAGCCCCACCGGCGATGCCGGAATGCAGTGCGATCCAGCCGACATGCCGGCCCATCACCTCGACCACCATCACCCGATTGTGGCTCGCCGCAGTCGTGTGCAGCCGATCGATCGCGTCCGTCGCGACCTGCAGCGCGGTATCGAAGCCGAACGTGCGATCGGTGCCAGGCAGGTCGTTGTCGATCGTCTTGGGGACGCCCACGATCGGCGCTCCCATGCGCGACAGTTCGAGGGCGATCGTCTGTGTCCCTTCGCCCCCGATCGTGATCAGGCCGACCAGCCCAAGATCGCGCACCGTCCGCAGCGCCTGGGCGTAGGGATCATGCGGATCGGCGGCATTGCGTGGCCCGCCGAAATGGCCTTTGTTGGTGGTGCGCAGGATGGTGCCACCCAGCGGCAGCAAGCCACGCACGTCACGCGATGTCAGCACGTTGTAGCGCGGCGTCCCGATCAATCCCTCAAAGCCGTCCGCGATGCCGAGGACATCATAGCCACGGCTGTCGGCCGTCTTCACCACCGCCCGGATCACCGCGTTCAGGCCAGGCGCGTCGCCGCCACTCGTGAGCACACCGATGCGCGGTCGAGTTCCCGTTACGTTCGTCACCGTCGCTCCTTCTGGTTCTGCGTTCGGTCGGGACCATGCCAGACGATGGCGGTGGCGACCAGCGGCGGCGCCGCAGATCACCGTGGTTCGTCCATCGAACCCGAGACGACGGTGTCTCGTCGGAACGTCACCCGGGCAGCCTATACCGCCGGCATCACCCGGCAGCCGGCGCCCGGCCATACCACTCGGTCAGTTCGGCGAGCCGTGACAGATGCGCCGGCGTGATCGCACCAGGCGTCACGCGCCAGCCCCAGTTGCCTCCAGTCGTCCCCGGAGTATTCATGCGCGCCTCGCTGCCCAGATCGAGCACGTCCTGCAGCGGCACCACCGCAAGCTCGGCCACCGAGGCCCACGCGGCGCGGATGAGATCCCACGCGATATCGTGGCCGTCGCGCCCGAGGTAGCGTCGGACATGATCGACGATCTGCGGCGGCGCCTGGCGCCACCAGCCGCGGGTCGTATCGTTGTCGTGGGTACCGGTATAGACCACCGTGCGGGCGACGTAGTTATGCGGCAGGTAGGCGTTGCCGGCATCGCCGCCGAAGGCGAAGTGCAGCACGCGCATGCCGGGCAGGTCGCAGGACAGGCGCAACGCGTCGACGTCGGGGGTGATCAGGCCAAGATCCTCGGCGATGAACGGCAGGTCGCCCAGCGCAGCGCGCAGCGCATCGAACAGCGCCACCCCCGGGCCGGGCAGCCAGCGCCCATCGATCGCCGTCGCCGCGCCGGCAGGCACCGACCAGTAGCCGGCGAAGCCGCGGAAGTGGTCGAGGCGCACGATATCGACGACCGCCAGCGCGGCGGCGCAGCGGGCGATCCACCAGTCGAAACCGCGCTGCGCCAGCACATCCCAGCGGTAGAGCGGATTCCCCCACAACTGGCCGGTGGCGCTGAAGTAGTCGGGTGGCACGCCGGCGACGTTGATCGGCTGGCCATCGCCGTCAAGCTCGAAGATCGCCGGATTGGCCCACACGTCGGCGCTATCGTACGCCACGAAGATCGGCACATCGCCGACGATCGCGATGCCGCGGGCCTGCGCCGCCGCGCGCACGTCGCTCCATTGCTCGAAGAACAGCCACTGGGCGTAGCGCTGGAATGCCAGTTCATCGGCGTGGGCCTGCCGTGCGGCCGCGAGCGCCCACGGCTCGCGCCGGGCCAGGGCGCGCGGCCAGCGATCCCACGAAGCCCCGCCGGCCGCCGCCTTGAGCGCTGCGAACAACGCGTAGTCGTCGAGCCAGCCGGCATTGGCCGAGCCGAACGCCGCACAGCGCTCGCGTTGTGCCGGCGTGGCATGCGCCACGAACTGCGCGAACGATTGGCGCAGCAGCGCGTGCTTGAACGGAATGACCGCGCCGTAGTCGACGCGATCCACGGGAAACGGTGGAATGTCGGCGGCCGCCTCGGCTGGTAGCAGGCCTGCCTCGATCAGCTGATCGGGTGCGATCAGCAGCGTGTTGCCGGCAAACGTCGAGAAGCACTGATACGGCGAGTCGCCGTAACCGGTCGGTCCCAGCGGCATCACCTGCCAGACCTGCTGACGCGCTGCGGCGAGCTGATCGAGGAACGGCACCACAGATGCCAGATCGCCGATGCCCCAGCGCGAGGGCAGTGCGGTCGGGTGGAGCAGGATGCCGGCGCGGCGCACAGTCGTCATCACAGCCTCATCTCAGCGGTTGGGTGCCGCCACCAGTATACACG
>JAGWYG010000070.1 GCA_018969485.1 Chloroflexota bacterium | reverse complement strand
GCTGAACGAACCGCCGCGCACCACATGATACGCCGCCTCGACCCACTCCCACACGTTGCCGGCCATGTCCAGCACCCCGTAGCGGCTGGCGCCGAACAGATAGCTCGCGACCGGCGTCGTATCGCCGATCTGCATGTCGAAATTGGCCCGCGTCGAATCGGGCGTCTCGTCACCCCATGGCCAGCGCCGCCCATCGCCGCCGCTGGCCGCGCGCAGCCACTGCGCCCCGCTGGGCAGGGCGCCACCGACCCAACGCGCATAATCGCGGGCCTGCGAGCGGCTGACGTACACCACCGGGTGCCGGGTGCGCACCGGGTCGTCGAGCGCAACCCGCACCTGGGGTGGCGTACACGCGCCGATCGCGATCGCCTGGGCGTACATCGCATTGGTCACCGGCGTGCGCATGATCCAGAACGCCGGCAGATCGCGCGGATCAGCCAGATCGGCATACCCGCTCGGGCCGGCACCATGCTCGGCGCGGCGGCGTACGGGCGGGTGCCGCAATGCGGGCACCAGCACGTATTCGGCACCGACGCGGTCGCGGCGAACATCAATCAGCATCACGCCCCGCCCGCCGGCTGTAGCCCACCATCAGCACACCTCGAAGCGATGCACCGTGGTCTGGTGGTACGTCATCCCCGGCCGCAGGATCGTCGACGGAAAGCCGGCATGATTCACCGAATCCGGCAGATGCTGTGTCTCGAGGCACAGCGCGGCATGACGGCCGTAGCGCGTGCCATCACGCCCGACCAGGCTGCCGTCGAGGTAGTTGCCGGTATAGAGCTGCACCCCGGGCTGGGTTGTCGCGAGCTCCATCACCCGCCCGCTCTCGCGATGCACCAGCCGCGCGACCGTCTCCAGCTCGCCGGCGGGCTTGTCGAAGACCCAGCAGTGGTCATATCCGTGGCCGATGCGCAGCTGCTCGTCATCCGCAGCAATGCGCGCGCCGACGCGCGTCGCCGTACGAAAGTCCATCGGCGTGCCAGCGACCGGACGCGTGATGCCGAACGGAATGCAGTCGGCATCGGTCGGCACAAACTGCGAAGCGTGCAGCTCCAGCTCGTGGTCGAGGATGTCGCCGGCGCCGGCGAGGTTGAAATAGGCATGATTCGTCAGATTCACCGGCGTTGGCGCGTCACAGGTGGCATAGAACTCGATGCGCAGCTCCGACTCGCGCGTCACCTGATAGACCGTATCGACGGTCAGCGCGCCAGGATACCCCTCCTCGCCAGCCTGGCTGACCCAGCGCAGCCGCAGCGCCGGATCAGCCCCGTCATCGACGTCGACGACATCCCACAGCCGCATGTGGAAGCCGGTCGGGCCGCCGTGCAGATGGTGTGCGCCGATATTCGCCGCGAGCTGATAGGTGCGGCCATCGAGCGTGAAGCGGGCGTGGCCGATGCGGTTTGCCACGCGGCCGACGGTGCTGCCAAGATAGGGATGCACGTCGAGGTAGGGCGCCAGCCCGGCGAAGCCGAGGGTCACATCGCGGCACAGGCCGGCGCGATCCGGCGCGCGCAGCGCGCTGAGCGTGGCGCCGAGCGTGAGGATCTCGGCGGCGATGGTGCCGGCGGCGAGCGTGAAGCGCGTGACGTCGCGCCCATCGCGCGCCTGGCCAAACGTGTCGCGTTGAATCATCGGTGACTGCTCCTGTGTCTGCGCCATTCAATGAAACGATAACAGCCGCGCGCCGACCTGGATCGCCCCCGGCGACGAGCCCGACAGCAGCGTGGCGCGCCGCCCGCTGCGGGCCTCGTAGCGCTGCCGCAGCTCCTCGATCGCGGCGTCGGCGCCGCGGCGCGCCAGGACGGCCACCGTGCCGCCGCTGCCACCGCCGGTGATGCGGGCGCCGTAGACGCCGGCGGCGGCCGGCAGTTCGCGCACCAGCCCGACCAGCAGATCGGTGTCGCTGGTGCCGAGGCCGCACGCCGAGTAGCCCGCGTGCGACTGGTACATCAGCTCGCCGAGCAAGCGCCGATGCGCTTCGTCGGCCGCACCGCCCTGGAGCAGCGCACGGAACAGGCTGACGCGGTGGTGCTCGAAGATGGGATGCGCCGTCGCCGCGGCGACGGCATACGTGCGCGCCGGATCGACCTGCGTCACGTGATCGGTGATGCCGCCATAGCGCGCCAGAAACGCGGCGCCATCGAGCTGTGCCGGCACCAGCGCGGCATACTGCTGCTGCCAGCGGCCCGGCGTGACGTTGGCCAGATAGCCGCCCCACAGCGGATCGTCGACGGTCACGCGCCCGGCGCCGGCCGGCGTGCTCGTCAGCCCGGCAGCCTCGGCGAGGATCCGATACCCCATGAAGGCCGCGACCCGCGCTGCCGTGTAGTCGGCGCCGCCGACGTCGTGGCGCACGCCCGAATCGATGCCCCACACCGCCAGGTCGGCCGGCAGGGCGACCGGCGGCTCGAGGATGGCCGGCTGACAGCGCAGGGCCAGCAGCATATCGGCCTGGCCGCAGGCCGCAGTCATCTGATCCATGATGCCACATGGCGCGCCGACCACCAGGTTTTCGACTTCCTGGCAGGCATGTGCCAGCTCGGCGCCGGCGAGCTCGCACTGGTAGCTCGCCGCCAGCGCCAGCATCGTCGCCACCTCGATCGCCGCCGATGAGCTGACGCCCTTGCCCACTGGCACCTGTGAATCCAGCAGGACGCGCACGCCGCGGCTGGGGCGCACGCCGTGGCGCCGACCCAGCGCCACCAGCGTGCCGAGGCAATACGCCGCCCAGCGCTCGTGCGCCACCCGGGTCAGCAGCCGCTGCGCTGCGGCGTAGTCGATCGGCGTGCCGTCGGGGAATAGCTGCGCCAGCGGCACGACGACCGGCTCGGGTTGCTGCAGGCTGCGCACCGTCACCAGCGGTTCGGCCACCGGCTGCGCCGCCGCCACCGCCGCCAGCGCCAGCGGGTATTGCAGCACCAGCGCGCCGCTGTAGTCGGCGATGCCCCCCATCAGATCGATGCGGCCGGGCGCGCGCGCCAGCGCGATCGGCGCGCCAGAAGCGAAGAATGTGTGGTGTGCGCCGAGCGACGCACCGAGCCGTTGCAGATCCGGATGCAGCATCACGCCCTCCTCCGACGCCGGCATGCTCACAGGAGCCCCTGTCCGCGCAGGGCGACGCGCAACGCCGGTGCCATCTGCCGGGCGAGCACCGGATTGGCGAATCCGACCCAGCTGATCGCGCTGGTGACGTCGAGCGGCGCCATCAGCCGCGCGCCCCAGGGATCCGCGACGACCACCCCGGCCTCGCGGGCGATCAGTTCGGTGCAGATGTCGTAGGGATGGCAGCACAGGCCGAGCGGCCGGCCACGCTGCCGCAGCACCACATCGGCCAGCGGGCGGACATCGGCGACCCAGCGGTCGTGCCCGGCGATCAGCTCGTACAGCTGGCCACCGGTCGAGATGTATTGATCCTCGAAGCTCACGGCGACGCCGGGCGGCGCGATGCCCAGCAGTTGTTCGATGAGCTGGTCGTCGGCGGCGGCGAGCAGATCGCGCGCGCCGGGAAAGAAACGGCTGATGGCACCGTACCCCTGCGCCGGCGTGCTGGCGCCAGACGGCTGCAGCCGCAGCGGCCGCGCCACGCCGCTGAGCCGGTCGTAGCGCTCGGCATGCATGCCGCCACCGGCGCTGGCCCACAGCACATCGCACAGGTGCTGCTTCACCAGCGGAATCTCGGTCATCAGCGCCAGCTCGATGTCGGCCAGCGTCGCGTCGGGACGCGCCGCAGCCACGCCGGTGAGGATCCAGGCCGGGCGCTTCTGGTACATCAGGCCGCGCGTGCCGTCGATCGGATCGATGATGATGATCAGCTCGGCCTGGTCGGGCGGCAGGCCGGCGGGCAGCATCAGGCGCCCGTCATCGCCCAGCCCCTCGGCGACCAGCATGCACGGCCATTCGGCGGCCAGCGCCGCGAAGTGGTGCAGCAGCACCGCTTCCGAGACGCGGTCGATGGCGAAGATGGTGTCGCCCGCCGTCTCGCCGAGCGGCTGGGCGAGGTGCTCGAGCGCGCTGTGCTCGCACGCGTGCACCACCGCGTCGCGGATGGCGCCGTGGATCCGGCGCAGTTGGTCGAGCAGGCGCGCGGCGTCGCGAATCATCGTGCCTCCTGGCGGTAGTGGGCGCCGCCGGCGGCGCGCAGCTCGGCGGCGGTGGCCTCCGGGGCGGTATCGCTGAGGAAATTGCCGCCGCCGATCTCGGGCCCCGCCAGAAACTTGAGCGTGTCGGGCCGGCGCAGCGGCGGCAGGAACCCGATGAAGCAGTGGAAGTCGCCCTCATCGTCGAAGGGCGCCTGATGCAGCGACATAACGTATGGGAACGGCGCGCGCCACAGGTTGTCGAAGCTGACGGTCACCGCGTGCAGGCCACGCGCCAGCGCGACGACCTCGTGATCACGCAGGGCGTCGATGTGGGCGACGCGGCGCTTGGGCGCCAGATAGACCTCGTAGGCATAGCGGGCGAAGTAGGGGACGAATGCGATCACTGCGTCGTCTTCGTAGAGCATCCGCCGGCCATCGCGCTGCTCGGCGGCGATGATGTCGGCGAACAGCGCCCGCCCGGTCTCGCGGCGGTAGCGCCGCTGGGCGTCGTGTTCCGTCTCGAACGTCTTCCAGCTGAAGTTGGTGGCGTAGAGCTGGCCGTGCGGGTGCGGATTCGATACGCCGACGACCTCGCCCTTGTTCTCGAAGATCAGCACCTGACGCACGCCGGCGAGGCGCCGTAGCTCGCGCATCTGTGCCTGCCAGGTCGCGATGACGGCCGCGACGCGATCGATCGACAGTTCGGCCATGGTGGTGTCGTGGCGCGGGCTGAGGCACAGCACGCGCGCGAGCCCGTCGGCGCGGCGCACGCGGTAGGGCGCGGGCGGCTCGAACAGCCGGTCGGGCGCCCGTGGCCCGACGCAGGGGTGATCGTTGTCGAAGACGTAGACGCCGTCGTAGTCGGGGTTGAGCACGCCGCCGACGCGCCGATTGCCCGGGCACAGGTAGCATGCCGGATCATAGGGGGCCGGCCGCGCCGGCGCCGCCACCGTGCTGCCGATCCACGGCCGCGACTGGCGATGGGCCGCCACGATCACCCACTCCTCGCGCAGCGGATGCCAGCGCTCTTCCCAGGTGGCGTCCTGCTCCATGGCCTGTCCCCCCCTCGTCGCCCGCCGGCCCCACATGCGCCATCCAATCACCATGACCATTCTACCCGGCATGCTATACTCGGTGCAACATCCGTCCATGATCACGGGGAGAGCCATGAGCGACGAGACACTGGCGTTGCGCGCCTTCGGTCGGACCGGCATCGACGTGACGCCGCTGTGCATTGGCTGCGCGCCACTCGGCGACATGCCCGACACCTTCGCCTACGGCGTGAGCGAGGCACAGGCGCTGGCGACGCTGCGCGCGGCGTTCGCCGGGCCGATCCGGTTCATCGACACCGCGGCATCGTACGGCGATGGCGAGGCCGAACGGCGCATCGGCCTGGTGCTGCGCGAGCTCGGCGGCCTGCCGGCCGGCTATGTGCTGGCGTCCAAGGCCGACCGCGACCTGCGCACCGGCGAGTTCAGCGGCGCGCAGATGCGCCGGTCGGTCGAGCGCAGCCTGCGCCTGCTCGGCGTCGACCAGATCGAGATCATGCACCTGCATGATCCCGAGCACACGACGTTTGCCGCGTGCATGGCGCCGGGCGGCCCGGTCGAGGTGCTGCTGCAGCTGCAGGCCGAAGGGTTGGTGCGCCACCTCGGCGTGGCTGGCGGCCCGGCCGATCTGATGATCCGCTATGTCGAGACGGGGGTGTTCGCGGCGGTGATCACCCACAACCGCTACACGCTGCTGAACCGTTCGGCGGATCGCCTGCTGACGGTGGCGGCGGAGCGCGGGCTGGCGGTGCTGAATGCGGCGCCGTATGGCAGCGGGCTGCTGGCGAAGGGGCCGCGCGCGTATCCGCGCTATGCGTACCAGGCCGCCCGGCCGCAGGTCGTCGAGCGGGCGCTGGCGCTCGAGGCGATCTGCGAGCGCCATGGCGTGCCGCTCGCGGCGGCGGCGCTGCAGTTCTCGACGCGCGATCCGCGCATCACGTCGACGATCATCGGCATGACGCGCCCCGAGCGCATCGCGCAGACGATGGCGCTGGCGACGTGCGCCATCCCGCCGGCCGTGTGGCAGGAATTCGCCGCGGTGCCGTTCGACATCGATGACCCGGAGGCGGGGCGCTTCGCCTAGGATGGCGGCGGCGCTTCCGCCAGTGCCGCGAGACGCTGGCGATACACCGCGAACTGCTCGCCTTCGGCTTCGTCGGGATCGACATACTTGAACCAGATCGCATGATCCGGCCGGTCGTGTGCGAGCGCGCGCCGGCTGACACCCGGCGCGCCGTCACGGCCGTGCCACTGCACCGCGCCGTCTTGCAACAGGATGTACGCGCCGGCGTAGCGGGCGAAGCGTTCGCGATGTGCGTCGTAGAAGAGCGCCTGCTCGGCCATCGTCTGCTGCCAGCGCCACGTGCGCGCCGGCGCGTCGGTGGCGATGGCGAAGAAGCGCCCCGCCGCCTGTGGCGGCACCTCGCTGTGCCAGTCGATCGCCGCCAGATCGACGGTGCCGAAGCCGTGCTCGGCGGCCACCCGCAGCGCGTTGCGGTCGCGGTGAAACGGCGGCGTGCGCCAGTCGGCCGCCGGATCGTGGCCCATCAGGTGGGCCATCACCGCATCGGTGGCGATCACGTGATCGCCGGCGATCAGCGCATCGACCACCCGCGCCAGCGGTTCGGCCGGCGCCCAGGCCGACCACTCCTGCCCGGCCTGGCCGACCAGGGCATCGACGATGTTGAGGGCCGGCTGCAGGATGCGGCCGATGTCGGCCAGCACGTAGGGCATGCGCACCAGGTGATGGTAGTAGGTGCGCGGCCGGCCGGCCGGCTCGCCGGGCATCGTGCCGAACAGGTTCTTCAGGCAGCCGGTGATCCCGGTGAACACGTGGTTCTTGATGGTCGCCAGCGAGACGACCGCGTCGGCGTCGAGCAGCGCCGCAAGGATGGGGTAGCGCGCGAACATCGCGCCCCCGCCCGGCACCGCCACCTGGCGTACCGGCGCCGTGGTGCCGTCGATCAACGGCACGGCGAACTCGCGCAACACTGGCGCGATGGTACAGGTCTCGGCCGCGGTGCGGCCGTTGTACAGCGCATAGAAACTGGTATCGACGCACACCAGCTCGGCGCTGGTCCGCTCGCGCAGCAGGCGCAGCACCGCCCGCACCACCGCGTCGCTCACCAGCTGCTGCCGCTGGCCGGCATGCCACACCACCGCGTCGGGCATCTTGTCCTGGTTGATCTTCAGCGCGATACGCCGCGCGCCCGCCAGCCGCTGCCAGGCCGCGTCGAGCGGCGCGACGGCACGGCACACCGCCTGATAGACAGCCTCGTCGTCGGCGCGGTGATCACAGTGCACCACCCGCACCCGCGGTCGCTGCGACATCGCCTGCTCCTCACGCACAGCGGTTCGGATCGATGATGGCCTCCCACCAGTTGTGGCTGACGCCGTCGCGCTCGCCGGGCACGCACGGCAGCCGCCCGAGCCACCAGCAGTGGTGCAGCCGCATGTCGCCGCCGCCCCACTCGGCACAGTCCACCTCGCGGCGCGTGCCGCGCAGCTCGGGAAACTCGAGCCAGTCGTCGCAGCCGCTCCAGACCCGATCGTGGCGCCCCCAGTCATAGTCTGTCTGGCTGTTGGGCGCGAAGTGCACGTTGCCACACTGGGCCTGGCCCGGCGCGACCAGGTCGTAGCGGGTGAAGCGGCGCCACAGGTCGCGCTCGGCGGGCATGTGGCGCATCTGGTGCGTCATGATCGATTCGGCGCGATGGCCAAAGTTCTCGAGCATGCAGCCGACATCGCGCTCGACGTTGAACATCATCATGACGAAGCGCCGTTCGACGGCCGGGTGCAGCAGCGGTGGCGCATTGCACCAGAACGCGTCGCGACCCACCATGAGCGACTCGTAGTCGCCGGCGTAGGGGAATGAGAAGAACCAGACCTCATCGAACTCGCCGCGCCGCTGCCGCGCGACCAGATCGAACGCCGCGAGCTGTGCCTGGTAGTCGATGCGGTCGGGCTGGTGCATCCGTCGGCTGCGCCAGCCGTCGAGATAGCTGCGGGCGGTGTAGCGGAAGCCGTCGAGTTTGACGGGGAACCACGCGGCGTCGATGCGCTCGGTGATGCGGTACTGGCAATACCCCGCGCTGGCGTGCGCCAGATCATCGATGTACTGCTGCGCCAGGGTGTCGGCGTCGTGCCAGCCCATGTAGCGGTGCAGGCGCACGCCGCCGGCATGATCGATCGGCGGATCGTGGACGATCATCAGCACGCGGGGATGTACTGGCGCCAGTCCGGCCCGGATGCCACGCGGTCGCGCCATGAAATCCTCCCTCAGAGCATGCCACCGGCCAGCAGCAGCAGGATCGCCAGCCCGGCGATGATGCGATAGATGCCGAAGCCGATGAAGCTGCGGCTGGCGACATACCGCAGCAGCCAGCCGATGGTGAACCAGGCCACGATGCCGGAGACCAGCGCGCCGAGTGCCAGGCTCGGCACAGCGCCGACGCCGACCTCGTCGAGGCTCAGCAGCAGGTCGACGATGGTGGCCAGCCCCAGCGTGGGGATGGCCAGGTAGAACGCGAAGGCGGTGGCGGTCTTGCGATCGAGGCCGAGCAGCAGCCCGCCGACGATCGCGGCGCCGGCGCGCGACACGCCCGGCACCAGCGCCAGCACCTGGGCTGCGCCGATCAGCACGGCCTGCCGCGGCGTGATGCCGGTCGGCGCGCTGGTGCTGACGGCGCGTGGCGGCCGGCGCTCGATGATGATCAGCGCCACGCCGCCGACGATCAGCGTGATCGCGATGGTCAGCGGGTTGAACAGCGTCTCCTTGATCGGGCCGCGCACCACGATGCCGATCAGCGCGGTGGGCACGAATGCCAGCGCGATCGCCAGCCACAGACGCTGGACGGCGCCGTCGTGCCGGACTGTCCGGATCTGTGTCAGCAGGTCCTGCGCGTAGAACGCGACGACGGCGATGACGGCGCCGAGCTGGATGAAGATCTCGAATGTGCCGCCGAGGCTGCCGGTGTAGCGCAGCGCATCTGATGCCACCAGCAGGTGGCCGGTCGATGAGATCGGCAGAAACTCGGTGAGCCCCTCGACGATCCCCAGGATGACGACCTTCCAGCTCTCGTCGACCCGTGGCATCAGGAACAGCGCCGCCAGGGTGGCGACGATGATGATGCCCCATGCGCCACGCCGCGGTGGCTGTTCCGTACTCATCGAGCGATCACTCTCCATTGTATGCCCCGACCGGGTGGCACGTCAGGCTGCCCGCCCCGGGCGGCGCCCGTTCAGCGGCGTCGGCGTGCGTCATGCAACCGCGCAGCGGGTGGCGCGTGGCGCGCGCCAAGTATAGCATGAACGTATGGTGGCGCAGGCGTAGGCCGGCTGCTGCCGCGGCCAGGGCAGGTTCACACCATCAGCCGCACGGCGCTCTGGCCTGCGTGGCAGCGGGCGGGCCGGCGGCCCGCGCCCCAGACGCAGCACGGTACGGCGGCCCGTGCGGGCCTCCGGCCCGCGCCCCCAGGCCGATGCCGGGGCGCACCATGCGCGGCCACCTGGGGGATGATCGTGGGCGCCGGGGTGCCCCTACGGGATTGCCGGCACGGAGGGGCGACCCTTGCGGTCGCCCGTGGCGATCATCCAGGGGGGCCACACGGCGGGGCGGCCCGCGTTCGGGGGTGGTAGTGCGCCGTCGGGGTCCACCCCGCGGCTCGATCGCGGCGCAGGTCGCCGCGCGCCCGGGGCGATGGGCGTGCGCTGGTGTGGATCCGCAGACTGCCGGCCCACTGCCACGGGCTGAATCCCACGCCGCGCGCAGGAGCCGCATGACTCGTCACGATGGACGGAATCTCAGCCAACATGGACGACGCGAACGCCCACGTTGCTGTAGGACGCCCGGCTGGCGTCGTCATCGATGTCGAGCCGGGCGGTGCACAGGACGCCAGCGGCATACTCGGCAAACGAGCCACCGCGCGCCACGACGCCCCGGCCACTGCCGGCAGGCGTGTCGACCAACTCCCAGACGTTGCCGGCCAGATCCAGCAGGCCGTACGCGCTGGCGCCCGCCGGGTAGCTGCCCACCGGCGTCGTGTCGTCGGGGCCATGGGGTCTGCAGTTCGCGCGCGTGGCGTCTGGTGGCTGGTTGCCCCATGGATACCGCCGCGCATCGTCGCCGCACGCTGCCCGCGTCCACTCGTCGTCGCGCGGCAGCCGCCCACCGACCCATGCGGCGTAGGCGCGCGCCATGCTCCGCCGCACGTAGACCACCGGGTGCCGCGCGCGCCGGGCGACGTCGAATGCGCCGGCCGGCTGCGGCGGAATCGCCACCGCCCCCGCCTGTACTGCCCGATGCCACATCGCATTGGTCACGGGCGTGCGCATCATCCAGAATCCATCCAGGCCTGCGCCCGGCGATACCCACACATACACTGCGCCGGCCCGGTCGGTCCGCGTCGTCATGATCCTCCTCCGGGACACTGCTGCATCCAGCCGGGCGGCACTCCGCTGCCCCCGGAATCCTACACCATGACGGCTCCGGGCCGCCACCCGTGTCCGGCGCCGTGTTGGCGGCGGCGCAGCAGCCATGCCGCCCACTCCCCATCCCCTCGAATCGCAGTATGATGGTGCGGTGCGCATCGCTGTCCACGGAGGAGCGGATGAATCGGATCGGCATCTACTACGCCTACTGGGCCCAGGACTGGATGGTCGACATGCAGCCATACGTCGATCGCGCGGCCGACCTGGGGTTCGATCAGCTGGAGGTTCATGCGGGGGCCGTCGCCCGGCTGGATCGTGCCGGGCGCGAGGCGCTGCGCGACCGGGCCGCGGCGCGCGGCCTGGCGCTGAGCTACTGCATCGGCCTGACGCGCGAGTACGATGTCGCCGCCGCCGATGCCGCGGTGCGCGCCGCCGGCATCGCCTGGCTCGAGCAGATCATCCGGGCGGTCGGCGAGATGGGTGGCGGCAGCGTCGGTGGCATCATCTACAGCGCCTGGCCCGAGCAGATGCCGGCGGGAATGCGCGACAAGCGCCCCGCACTCGAGCGCAGCATCGCCAGCCTGCGGCAGGTCGCCCCGCTGGCCGAAGCGCTCGGCGTGATGCTCAACGTCGAGGTGGTCAATCGGTTCGAGCAGTACCTGCTGAACACCAGCGCCGAGGCGATCGCCTACGTCCGCGAGGTCGACAGCCCGAGCGTACGGCTGATGCTCGACACGTTCCATCTCAACATCGAGGAGGATTCGATCGGCGCGGCGATTGTGGCCGCCGGCCCGCTGCTGGGACATATGCACATCGGCGAGACCAACCGCCTGCCGCCGGGCCGCGGGCGCATTCCCTGGAGCGAGGTGGTGGCCGCGCTGCGCCAGATCGACTACCGCGGCGCCATCGTGATGGAGCCGTTCGTGCAGGTCGGCGGCGAGGTGGGGCGCGACATCCGGGTGTATCGCGATCTGCGCGCGGGGCGCGACCTGGACGACGAGGCGCGGGCGGCGCTGGCGTTCACCCGGGCGGCGCTGGCGTGATGCCGCCCGGACGTGTCCGCCGCACGGGAGGCGTCGGGCGGCGGCGCGTGGTTCAGCCGGCGACGCGCCAGGCGGCCCGTACGGCGCTGTCGCGCACCAGCGCGGCGTTCAGGCCGTCGCTCCCGGCGATGCGTGCTTCGGCCTGTGCGCGGCTGAAGCCCCAGGCGCGCATGTGGCGCAACGTCAGCCGCTCGATCGCGACGTCCCACGGCGTATCGAGATACCACACCTCGTCGCAGGCGGGCTGCGCCGCCTGCCAGCCGTCGCGGTCGTGGAGCAGATACAGCCCCTCGACCAGCACCAGGCGCACGTCGGGGGTGATGGTGATCGCATCGGCGACCGGGTCGCCGACATCGTGCGCGAACGTGGGCCAGGTGACGGTGGCCGTGTGGTGGCGCAGCAGCCCCAGCCGCGCCACAAACCCGTCGGCGTCGAACGTCCAGGGGGCGCCGCGGCGGGCGAACGCCAGCGCCGGATCAGGCAGCTGGCGAAGCTGCGCCCGGCTCAGGTGGAAGCCGTCCATGCCCAGCGCGAGCGCGCATGGCGCCGCGACCGCCGCGTTCAGCCGCTGCGCCAGCCGCGCCGCCAGGGTGCTCTTGCCGGCGCCGGGCAACCCGGCGATGCCGATGATGATGCGGGGTGCGCCGCCCGCCAGCCATTCGTGCAGCCGCGCCAGCGGATCCGCCAGCACGCGTATGGTCGAATCCATCCGCTCAGACCTCCGTCGTTCACCCCCGGACCGCCAGAGCCGGCCGGTCAGTCGACCGGCAGCGGCTGATTCACCACGAACACGTGCGCCTGCGATCCGGCCGGATCGAGGATGACGAAGTTGCGTGCGCCATGCCAGCGGTAGCGCGCGTCGGTGAGCAGATCATGCACTTCGTAGGGCTGGTAGGGGTCGAGCGCCAGCGCATCGAGCGCCACGTCGACGAAGCCGCTCTGGCGGTGGTGTGGGTCGAGATTGACCACGACCAGCATCCGGTCGCGGCCGTCGGCGCTCGTCTTGGAATATGCGATGATCTGGTCGTTATCGACGGCATGGAATCGCAGGTTGATCGTGTGCTGCAGCGCCGGATGCGACCGCCGCGCACGATTCACCGTCGTGATCAGCGGACGCAGCGAATCGGCACGGTCGCGATCCCATGCACGGATCTCGTACTTCTCCGAGTTGAGATACTCCTCCCGGCCCGGCGCGAGCGGCAGATTCTCGCCGAGCTCGAACGCCGGCCCGTAGATACCGTACGCCGGGCCGAGCGTCGCCGCCAGCACGAACCGGATGACGAACGCCGGCCGCCCGCCATGCTGCAGGAAGAACGGCAGGATGTCGGGCGTATTCGGCCACAGGTTCGCGCCGAAGAAGTCGCGCACCGGCTCGCTGCCCAGCTCCAGCATGAACTCCGTCAGCTCGGCGCGCGTGTTGCGCCAGGGGAAGTAATTATACGACTGGGTGAAGCCGAGCTTCGCCAGGCGATACATCACCTTCGGCCGGGTGAACGCCTCCGAGAGGAACATCGTCCCGGGGAACTCGCGGACGATCGTCTCGATGGCGTACTGCCAGAAGTGATAGGGTTTGGTGTGTGGATTGTCGACACGGAACACCCGCACGCCGATCTGGCACCAGAAGCGGAAGATATCGGTCAGCTCGGCCCAGAGTGCGCGCCAGTCGTCACATTCGAAGTCGAACGGATAGATGTCCTGGTATTTCTTGGGCGGGTTTTCGGCGTACTGGATGGTGCCATCGGGGCGAGCGCGAAACCACTGCGGATGCTCGCGGACATATGGGTGATCGGGTGAGCATTGCAGCGCGATGTCCATCGCCAGCTCAAGGCCGTGCGCCGCCGCCGCGTGCACCAGCACGCGCACGTCGTCGAGCGTGCCGAGCTGTGGATGGACGTCGCGGTGACCGCCGGCCGCGCTGCCGATGCCCCACGGGCTGCCGACATCGTCGGGCGCCGCCTGGACGGCATTGTTGCGGCCCTTGCGGAAGGTGGCACCGATCGGGTGGATCGGCGGCAGATACACGATGTCGAAGCCCATCGCGGCGATGTCGGGCAGCAGCCGCATGACGTCGCGCAGGGTGCCGTGCGCGCCGGGCCGGGTGGCGCACGAGCGCGGGAACAGCTCGTACCAGGCGCCGAAGCGCGCCCGATCGCGGCCGACTTCGACCGGATACGGTGCCGACTGGCTGACGAAGTCCCGCCCGTCGTGGCGCGCCATCAGGTCGGCCAGCTCGGCGCCCAGCGCGCGCTCGACGGCATCGGCGGCGGCGTGCCGCAGGGCGGTGGCATGCTCGTGCAGCACCTCGCCGGCGACACCCCCGGCCTGGTGTGCGGCTGCCGACACCAGCTCGGCGCCGATCTGCAGATCCACCGGCGTGATCGCGCCGGCCGCCTGGCGGCGCTGCAGGTCGCGCGTCCAGGTGCCAAAGCGATCGACCCACGCCACGATGCTGAACTCCCAGCGCCCCAGCTGATCGACGGCGAAGCTGGCCTGCCAGCGATCATTGCCCAGCGGCACCAGCGGCGCTTCGGCCGGCGTCGCGCCGCGCGGGCCATACCACAGCACCGCCCGCACCGCATCGTGCCCATCACCGAACACATCGGCAGTCACCGTCACGCGGTCGCCGACGATGCGCTTCACCGCGAACATGCCGCCGTCGATCTGCGGCGCCACCGCCTCGATCATCACCCGGCTCCGCCCGGCGATCGTGTCCATCGAATCCTCCCCGGCGCTCATCGGCGCAGCAACGACTGGTAGAGTGCGAGGGTGCGTTCGGCGATCGCCCGCCAGCTGAAATGCTGCTCGACACGCTGCCGCCCGGCTGCGGCGAACCGCATGCGCAGCGCATCGTCGGCGACCACCCGGTTGATCGCATCGGCCAGCGCGGCGGCGAACGCCGCGGGGTCCTGCGGATCGAAGCTGCCCGGGTGCAGCCGCGGATCCACCAGCAGGCCGGTCTGGCCGTGCAGCACGACCTCGGGGATGCCACCGACCGCCGATGCCACCACCGCCGTGCCGCATGCCATCGCCTCGAGGTTGATGATGCCGAACGGCTCGTAGACCGATGGGCAGCAGAAGACGCTGGCATGGCTGTAGAACTGGATGACGTCGTGGCGCGGCAGCATCTCGCGGATCCAGATCACCCCCGGGCGGTGCTGCGAGACGGCGGCGACGCGCCGCTCCATCTCGGCGCCGATCTCGGGTGTGTCGGGGGCGCCGGCACACAGCACGACCTGGATGGCCGGATCGATCTGCTCGATCGCGGCGACCAGGTGCAGGATGCCTTTCTGGCGGGTGATGCGGCCGACGAACAGGACGAATGGCCGATCCGGATCGACGCCACGGCGCGTGAGCGCATCGCTGGCGCTGGTGGCGCGGTAGTGCTCGAGATCGATGCCGTTGTGGATGACATGCACGCGCTCGGGTGCGACGTCGAACAGCCGCAGGATATCCTCGCGGGTCTCGCGCGAGACGGCGATCACCGCATCGGCCGCCTCGATGGCGGTGCGCTCCATCCAGGCGCTCAGATGGTAGGCGTTGCCAAGCTGCTCGACCTTCCACGGCCGCAGTGGCTCGAGCGAGTGCACCGTCAGCACCATCGGTACCTGCCACAGCTGTGCGGCGAGCACGGCGGCCATGTCGGTGTACCAGGTATGGCAATGCACAACCTGGGCGTCGATCGTGTCGCGGGCCATCGCCAGGCTGCGCTGGAATGCGTCGAGCGCGCCGCGAAAGCGGGGATCGCTGTTGTGGGCGGCCTCGGGCCACGGCGCATACCCGCGGACGCTCAGCGACGCATCGCGGATGTCCTGGTCGCCGAAGCACCGGACATCCACCGCGACCGAGCGCGCCAGTTCGCGCGTCAGGTACTCGACGTGCACGCCGGCGCCACCGTAGACGTAGGGCGGATATTCGTTCGTGAAGAACGTGACCTTGCTGAGCGTCACATCGAACCTCCCTGTGCGGCATGCAGCGCGCTGCGGATGCCATGCAGCGGAATCTGGAGCCAGTCCGGCCGGTTGGCGATCTCGTAGCGCACCTCGTAGATCGCGCGTTCCAGCTCGAATGCGGCGAGCACGGCAGCGCGCAGCGCGGCGTCGGCGGGCAGGCCCGGCAGCGCGCCGGCGGCGTCGTCGTATGCCGCGAGGAACCGGGCGCGGGCCTGGCGGCGCCAGCGTTCGGCCCAGCGCAGCGCCGCGTCGTGGGGTGGTACGCCGGCGAACGCCGCGGCCGTCGCGGCATACCCCAGCGAGCGCGTCATGCCGGCGACATCCTTCAGCGGCGAGGCGTGGGCACGACGCTCGTGCAGCGGCCGCAGCGGCTCGCCTTCGAAGTCCAGCACCAGCGGGCCGCGGCTGCTCATCAGGATCTGGCCCAGATGCAGATCGCCATGCACGCGGCTCAGCGCCACACCGGCGTCGGCCAGTTCGGTGACGCGCGCCAGGCAGCGCGCCAGCGCCGGCTCGAACCCCGCCCAGCCCGCCGGCGTCAGCCCGGCCTGCGCGGCAGCCGCCGGATACTGCGCCAGGAGCGCGCCCGTCTCATGCCAGGCCTGCCACACGCCGGCGATCCACGCCGCCGCGGCTTCGCGCCCGAAGCGCTGCGGCGCGAATGCCGGCCCGGGCACCGCGGCCAGCGCGCGATGCAGCGCCCCGACCAGCCGGCCCAGGCGCGCCAGCTCATGCCACGCGTCCTCCGACAGCCGCGCCAGCATCGCCTCGGCGGTCGCCTCGTCGGGCGGCTCGATCGCCGCGGTGGCGACGAACAGATCGGCCAGCAGGTGCTGCAGCCGCTGCCATGCGTCGCCGTGGTTTGCCTCGAAGGCCTGCAGCATGCCCAGCGAATGCACCACGCCGGCAGCATCGTGATACGCGAGGCTGCCGAGCAGCGCCGGCACCAGCGCCGCCGCCGGCCCGCTGGCCAGCGCCTGGCCGATCTCGATGTCGGGATTGATGCCGGCGACCACCCGGCGATAGCATTTGAGGATGGCGATGTCGCCATAGATCAGCGACGTGTTCGACTGCTCGGCGGTCACCAGGCGCGCTTCTGGCGCCGACGCAGGCAGCGCGGCGGCGGCGTGGCCCACGATCTGCCCATGCGCCAGCGGGAGCGTGCCGCTGTGCGCGACCAGATCGAACAGGCGGCGCTGCCAGGCCGGCAGCGCGAACGCATCGTGCCACGCGGCAGCATCGGCATGCACCGGCGCCAGCCACAGGCCGCCGGCTGCGCCATCCAGCCGCAGCAGCATCACCAGCACCCCATCGATCACCGCCTGGTCGACGATCTCGACGCCGGTGAACGTTTGTCCCTTGCCCGAGAACCAGCGCTGGGTCTGGAGCCATGGCACCAGCGTCGCCAGCGGCGGGGAAGACGGCATCATCGCGATCGCACCAACCTCTCACCCATCGGCCACGACATCGCGCACGCGGCTGGCGCGCCATGCGGCACGAAACGACTCGATCGGCACCAGGCTGCCATCGGCAGCGCACAACGACCAGTGCTCCCAGCCGTTGCAGCTCGAGGTGCCCGCCAGTTGGGCACCGAGGCGATGGATGGAGCCGCTACGGCCGTCATCGAGCATCAGCGAGCCATCGACACACACCGTCGCCCGCACATCGCGTCGCCGGTCGAAGATCAGCATGGCGCCCACCGGCACCAGCCCGGCGGCGACCAGCGTGCCGAACGCGACGCGCGGCTGCCGCCGCCGGCTCTGTGTCTGCCGCACCGCTGCCGCGTGCGCCGGCGGCGTGATCGCGCCGATGCGCTGCCGCGCGGCCTCGGCGTATCCAGCGTCGCGCTCGATACCCAGCACCCGCCGCCCCAGCCGCCGCGCCACGGCGCCCGTCGTGCCGGTGCCGAAAAACGGATCGAGGATGAGATCCCCCGGACTGGTGCTGGCCAGGATGATCCGGTACAGCAACGCCTCGGGCTTCTGGGTGGTGTGCAGCTTCACCCCGCCCGGCGCGATGCGCTCGCCGCCGGTGCAGATCGGCAGCTCCCAGTCGCTGCGCATCTGGCGATCATCGTTCGCCACCTTCATCGCCTGGTAATTGAAGGTGTAGCGCCGCTGCTGCCGGCTCTTCTTGCACCAGATCAGCGTCTCGTGCGCGTTGGTGAACCGCACGCCACGAAAGTTGGGCATCGGGTTGGACTTCACCCAGATGATGTCGTTGAGGATCCAGAACCCGAGATCCTGCAGGATGGCGCCGACACGGAAGATGTTGTGGTAGCTGCCGATCACCCACAGCGTGCCGTCGTCTTTCAGCACGCGCCGGGCTTCGCCGAGCCAGCTGCGCGTGAAGGCGTCGTACGCCGGAAAGCCATCGAACTGATCCCATGCATCGTCGACGGCATCGACCAGCGAGCGGTCCGGCCGCTGCAGATCGCCGCGCAGCTGCAGGTTGTATGGCGGATCGGCGAAGATGCAATCGATACAACGATCCGGAAAGGTCCGCATCACGTCGATGCAATCCCCTTCGATGACCTGATCGACCGCCAGCACCGAGGTGATCACTGGTCGCGCCACGCGAACTCCCTCACCCGGACGGATGTGTAGCCGTCACCAGTATACCAGAGGCGCCGCGGTATGGCCCGCCGGCCGGGAGGGCGTCCGCTGTGCCGGTCGGCGCAGCGTCGGGTGGCCTGGGCTGCGGCGAACCGAGCGCTGGCAGCCGCGATTGGCGCAGACCATCGGCGGGCACGACGGCGATGATGTGCGTTTGGTGTTCAGATAATCATGGATACTCTATCTACGCCTCATATCATATGCATTAGCCATATATCGCAATATATGTGATTTTGACACGATAATTATCTATTTTTCTGAAACAACGATGCATTATCGTACTAGACATGTAATGAGGAGTATCTGGGTATATAGATGCACACGATTGTTGCTGCCCAGGCCGAGCATCGTACAGCACGGCGTGCGGCGCTGCCAGTGTGGTTGGCACGCGATGCTCCGCCGGTACGAGATCCAGCGTCACCAGCCGTAGGAGGAGGGTTCATCACTCAGCGATGCTGGGAAGACCGCGCCTGTGCGGCGAAGTCCGACGTGGCGCGCCCGGGACGGCATCGACCATCAAAAGATGCAGCGTGCCGAGGCGTACGTCGCGATGCCGCGACGTCAAACGCTGCCCGGCGTGGCGTCGCACTCGACCGGGGAACATACACTCGGCCGCATGGCAGCGCACGCGGAGACGTGGGCACGCTGCGGTCACGGGGCAGCGCATCAGCACAGCCAAGCAGCGTCTCACGGCGCTGCGCCGTGGTGCGTCGACACGTGCCGTGCACGCCAGGCAGCGCAGCGTCAGCCGGGTGGTGGGCGGCAACACTGGACGCTGACTGGCGAACAATCTTACAGTCCTCAGCGAACAACGAATCAGGCACGGACAGCGCGCATACGCGCGAAGAGCAATCAGCCGCCGCCGGGCATCGCCAGGTCAGCGAGCCGCGGCCGCACGCGCTCGCCACATCGCTCGCACCCGACGAAACACCATGACTGCCAACACGATCATGAGCACGATTGCGATAAGTGCAATGAATGGTGCAATGATTGCGAGTATTGTGATCATGACAGCAGCGATGTTTTCGAGAAAACTGATGATAGGATTTCCTATCCCACCCGTTGTACCCGTGACTACCGGTCGCACTGCAGTGCGCGTACCATGAGTCAATCCTGCCGCGAGTACGCCACAGATTGCCGCAAACACCGGATCGACGATGCTTACGGTGCTGTTCGCAGCAAGAAAGACGACTGCACCAGCAGTAGGCGCAACAACGATCCCTATTGAGTGAAAAATGTGGTCGACGACCGGAATTTTGTCTCCAATGAATTCTATGGCAAGTAATACACCAATCGTGATCAACATTGCTGGGTGTTCAAGAATATCGTACGGCGCACCCAAGTCCAGATAATCCGTGAAATGAGCT
>JAGWYG010000173.1 GCA_018969485.1 Chloroflexota bacterium | reverse complement strand
CCGCCCCTTCGTGGCTTCGTGGCTTCGTGTGAGCCCGTCCCCCGCCCCTTCGTGGCTTCGTGTGAGCCGGTCTCCCGGCCCTTCGTGCCTTCGTGGCTTCGCGTCACATCTCGATGCCCGTGCCAATCTCGACCACGCGCGTCGGCGGCAGGCGAAAGAAATCCGCCGCGCTCACCGCGTTGCGCTGCATCAGCGCATAGAGTTGCTCGCGCCACGGCGCCATGCCCGGCAGATCGCTCGGCACGACGCGCGTACGGCTGATGAAGAACGGCCCCTGCTCCGGGTCGATCGCCCACGGCGTGTCGCGCAGCGCCGCCAGCGCCAGCGGCACATTCGGCTCCTCCATGAAGCCAAACCGCAGGACCACCCGTACGAAACCGGCGCCGAGATCCTCGGCGCAGCAGCGCCGCTCCGCTGCTGCGTGCGGGACGCCCTCGATGATCACGTGTACCAGCACCACGCGCTCGGCGATCACGCCGTTGTACTGCTCGTTGATCGAAAGCGCGTCGGGGGCACCACGCGGATTGGCGCTCATGAAGAATGCCGTGCCGGGCGCACGGTGCCGCGAGCGGCTGAGGCAGCGCTCAATCACCAGCGCCAGATCCTGCTCGAGCGTCTGCTCGCGCTGGTTGACGATCCGGCTGCCACGCTTCCAGGTTGTCATAATGCTGAAGATCACCAGTGCTGCCACCAGCGGGAACCAGCCGCCCTGGGGGATCTTCACCAGATTCGCGCCCAGGAACAGGAGATCGATCACCAGCAGGGCGCCGGCCAGCGGCACGATGCGGCCGAGTGACCAGCGCCAGCGTTCGCGCGCCACGACCGCGAAGATCACAGTGGTGATCGCCATCGTCGAGGTGACGGCGATGCCGTACGCCGCCGCAAGTTGCCCGCTCGTCTGGAAGCCGAGGACGACGGCGATGCAGCCGAACATCAACAGCCAGTTGACCAGCGGCAGGTAGATCTGGCCGCGCTCGCTCGCCGAGGTATGGACGACGCGCATGCGCGGCAGAAAGCCCAGGTTCTGGGCCTGCAGCGTGATCGAGAAGGCGCCCGAGATCAGCGCCTGCGATGCGATGATCGCGGCGCAGGTCGCCAGCAGCACCAGCGGCAGCGTCGCCCAGGAGGGCGCCATCAGATAGAACAGATTGGCGGCGGCCGACGGCTGCGCGAGCAGCAGCGCACCCTGGCCGAAATAGTTCAGCAGCAGCGCCGGCAGCACGAGCGTGAACCACGCCAGCACGATCGGCCGCCGGCCGAAGTGGCCCATGTCGGCGTACAGGGCCTCGCCGCCGGTGACGACCAGGAAGACGGTGCCCATGATCAATATGGTGCGCGGTGCGTCGACGATGAACATGCGCAGCGCATGCGACGGATCCATCGCTCCCAGGATGGCCGGGTGCCGGATGATCTGGCTGATGCCGAGGATGCCGATCACCACGAACCACACCACCATCACCGGGCCAAACACCCGCCCGATCTGCGCTGTGCCGCGATGCTGGACCAGAAACAGCCCCACCAGGATCACGATCGCCACCGGGTCGACGATCGGCTCGAGCAGCGGCGTGATGACGGCGAGGCCCTCGACGGCGCCGAGGACCGAGATCGCCGGGGTGATCACGCCATCGCCATACAGCAGGGCCGCGCCGAAGACGCCGAGCAGCACCAGCCAGCGGCGGCGCGATGGTGTCAGCGGCCGGATCGGCGTGGCCAGCGCAGTGAGCGCCAGAATGCCACCCTCACCACGGTTGTCGGCGCGCATGATGAACCCGAGGTACTTGACCGAGATGACGATGATCAGCGACCAGAAGACCAGCGAGAGGACGCCGTAGATGTTGGCCGGGGTGGGGGCGATGGCATGGGCGCCGTGGAATGACTCACGCAGCGCGTAGAGTGGTGAGGTGCCGATGTCGCCATACACCACGCCGAGCGCGCCGAGCGCCAGGGTGGTGAGTGGCGAGACGATCCGATGATGAGCCGGGTCCGCCGGAGCCGGGGCATCTGCCATGGCAGGTGTGGTATTCACTGATCGATCCGTCTTGTCTGAGCCGTCACCGGACGAGCGTCCGCGCTGACGTCGTGCGCCGCGCAGTATACCGCGATGGGCGTGGCGCGCAAGTGGCACGTCAGGCCGGCAGATCCGGCACGAACTGGCATGCCAGCCGGGCGAACGGCGCGGCGCGCCCGCCCAGCGGCGCGAGATGCGCCAGCGCCGCATCGCGCTGCGCGACGGCACAGCGATGGCTGCGCCGCACCAGTGCGGCGACATCGAGGCGCTCGACCAGCGACCGGACGGCCGCGGCGCTCAGCGGCGCCTCGAGCGCTATGCCGAGCGTCGGGTCATCGGCGGCGGCGAGCAGCCAGGGCAGCCCGAGGCTGATGAGCGGCGCGCCCGCCGACGGACTGGCGAACACGACGGTGTCGTGGAACATGTGGGCGGCGATGCCAAGCGCGTGACCCGCGGCACCGAGCACATCCAGCGGCGCCGCGGGGCCGCCACCCGCCAGCGCGCCCGCGCGGCACGCTGCCGCGATCAGGGTGGCGGTCGCGCTGCCGGCATGCTCCAGGTAGCTCTGCCAGGCCTCATCGACCGGCGTCGCGCGCAGCACCGGGGTCAATGCTGCCTCGCTGATCGCCATCACCGACTCGGCGAGCCAGGCGATGATCCGCGGGTCGGGCAGCCGCGCCATCTCGACGGCAGCAATGGCCAGCAGATAGTCGCCAACCATCAGCGCGGCATCGCCATGCCACTGACGGCCCGGGACGCGCGGCGTGGCCTGGGCGCCGCCGCCGAGCAGTTCGCCATGCACCCGCGCTGCCGTGCCGATCAGTTCGATCGTCGCTGCCACGTGCCAGGCCTGCTCGGCGTGGCCACCGGTGATGTCGGCGGCGCACAGGGCCAGCGCCGCTCGCGTGTAGTGCGGCCGGTCGAAATGCCGCCCGGCGATGCCGGCGACCACCGGTCGCTGGCCGATCCGCTCATCGATGATCTGCCCGACTGCAGCAAGCGCAGCCGCGTACTCGGGATCCGGCACGGTGCGGTGATCGGGGATCGTTGTCATCGTCGCTCTCGGCTGCTGCCGGCGCGGCCGCGCGCCAGTCCCGCCATTGTAGCATGCTGCGGCGAGGAGAGAGGAGAGAAACGCAGGATGGGATCTTGCCCTTCGTGTCTTCGTGTGAGCCCGTCTCCCGTCTCCCGTCTCCCGTCTCCCGTCTCCCGTCTCCCGTCTCCCGTCTCCCGTCTCCCGTCTCCCG
>JAGWYG010000069.1 GCA_018969485.1 Chloroflexota bacterium | reverse complement strand
CTTCGTGTCTTCGTGTGAGCCCGTCTCCCGTCCTTCGTCCCGCACCCCTTCGTGCCTTCGTGTCTTCGTGTGAGCCCGCCTCCCGTCTCCCGCCCCTTCGTGCCTTCGTGCCCTCGTGTGCGCGTCACCGGTTGCAGCGCACCGCCGCCACGGCTATGATGTGCGGTGTTGCCGCTTCCAGCGAGGGCCGCCATGACGTCGGAGCGACCGAACATCCTGTGGATCACCACACACGACATCAACCCCGATCTCGGCGCGTATCGCGGCGTCTGGCCCGGCGCCGAATACGCCGACACGCCGCATCTCGACCGACTGGCCGCGCAGGGAGTGCGCTTCGACCGCGCCTACGCGGTGGCGCCGGTATGCGCCCCATCGCGTTCGGCGATGATCACCGGCATGTTCCCCACGGCGATCGGCACGCATCAGATGCGCAGCAAGGCGGTGCCGCCGCCAGGGGTGCGCTGCTTCACCGAGTACCTGCGCGCCGCCGGCTATCACTGCAGCCACAATGGCATGACGGATCACCAGTTCTTCACGCCGTTCACCGCGTTCGACCGGTTCGGCCCGCAGGCGCACTGGCGCGACCGGCGCGATCCGCGGCAGCCGTTCTTCGCGGCGTTTCACGGCGCGATCACCCACGAATCGCAGCTGGCGCTCGATGATGACGCATTCGCCCGGGCGACGGCCCGGCTCACGCCGCGGCAGCGCCATGATCCTGCGACGGCGCCGCTGCCGCCCTACTACCCCGACACGCCGGTGTTCCGCCAGGCCTGGGCGCGCTACGCCGATCTCATCAGCGCGATGGATCACTGGGTCGGCGATCTGCTGGCCCAGCTTGAGGAGGACGGCCTGGCCGACCGGACGATGGTGGTGTTCTGCAGCGATCACGGCGTCGGCCTGCCCCGCGCCAAACGCCTGCCATATGAATCCGGCCTGCGCGAGCCATTGATCGTGCGCTGGCCCGGCACGCTCGCCGCCGGCAGCGTCCGCAGTGATCCGGTGTACCTGATGGATCTCGCCGCCACGCTGCTGACGGTCGCCGGCATCGCACCGCCGCCCGCGATGCATGCCCGGCCGCTGTTCGACGCCACCGGGGCGCCGCCGGCCGTGCCACGCACGGTGGTATTCGGCCACCGCGACCGCATGGATGAGCAGCTCGATCGCAGCCGAACCGCCTGCGATGGGCGGTTCCGCTACCTGCAGCATGCGCATCCCGATCGGCCCTATCTGCAGCATCACCACTACGCCGACGCACTGCCCACCTGGCGTGAGCTGCGCCGGCTGTCCTTCGAGGAGGCCAATCAGCTGGCGGTGGGCCAGCCGCCCGATCGCCTGACGCCGCTGCAGCGCCGGCTGCTCCAGGCCAAACCTGCCGAGGAGCTGTATGATCTGGCGATGGATCCGCACGAGACGGTGAACCTGGCGCAGGATCCGGCGCATGCCGCCACGCTGCGGCGGTTGCGCGACGCGCTGGCCGAGTGGCAGCGCGATGTCGGCGATCTCGGCCTGATCGACGAAGCCACGCTGGTGGCGCGCTGGCGCCCCGCTGGCGTCGTGCCGGTCACCGCGCCACCGCAGGCCGAGCGCGTCGGCGGCCGGCTGCTGGCCAGTTGTGCCACGCCCGGCGCCTCGATCGGCTGGACCGACGACCCGCCGTGCGAGCGGGCGCCATCCAGCCCGTTCGCCGCGATCGTCGGCGATCCACCGGCGGATCCACGGTACTGGCGGCTGGTCGACGGCCCGTTCGTGCCGCCCGCCGGCGCTGCGCGGCTCTGGTTTCGCGCCCAGCGGCTGGGCTATCTGCCCAGCGACGACGTTGCCATCGCGCTCGATGGCACCAGCCCATGACCGGAGCGCGCCCACCATGTGGTGCGGCGCCGAAAGGAGGAGCGATGCACCTGATCCGCGTGGCCGAACGCCGCCACAGCCCCAACGAGGAGGCGAGCGGCACCGTGCGGCTCGAGCGGCTGCTCGACGCCCAGCAGCCCGATGGCGCCCGGCTGGCGCTGGTTCACTTTCACGACGGCGCGGTCACCCACTGGCACACGCATCCCGGCGAGCAGATCCTGCTGGTGGTCAGCGGCGTGTGCCGCTACGGCAACGCGCACGGCATCCAGGGCGAGGCGCATCCCGGCGACACGATCTACGTCGCGCCGGGCGAGAAGCACTGGCACGGCGCCGCCCGTGGCCACGACATGTCGCACCTGAGCGTGACCACCGTGGGCCCGCCGGTCTGGCTCGAGCCGTACGAAGGCGCCTGAGCGGCTCCCGGCCCGGCCGTCACGCGATGGCCCGGCGCAGGCCATCGCGCGACATGCCGCGGGGCGTTAGCCCGCGAACGGCTGGGGCACGTAGCGTGCGTACTGAGCCGGCACCGGCACGCCCTGCAGGCGCAGCTGCATGATGCGCGCCTGGTACGCCGCGCCGAACATCAGCTGCTCCGCCACATCGGTCACGCTACGGGCCGCCGCCGGCTCGAGGTACGTGCCGCGCACCCACGCGTTGAACGCCCCCATCGACGGCCCGCACCAGATCTGGTAATCCAGCTCGCGCCCCGCCTCGCCGGCATTCGACCAGCGCGACGACAGGCCCAGGTACCAGCGGAACACCAGCGCCATCTTGCGCCGCGGATTGGCTTCCGCGCGATGCACCTGCTCCGGATCGCGCTCGGCGAAGTACTGGCGCGTTCCCTCCCAGACATCATCGAGGTTACGGCGGAAGATCTGGCGCTCGATGCTGGCGCGCTCAGACGGCGGCAGCGCCTCGATGCCATCGTACGCCCGGTACAGATCGTAGAGCTTCTGGGCGCGCACCGCGAACAGCGTGCCCTTCTTGAGCACCTGCACCTTGACGCCCATCTCGAACATGTCCGCCGCCGGCGCCATCATGACGTCGGCTACGTCGGCCTGCGCCAGCAGTTCGCGCGAATGCGGCGAGGCGCCCGATTCGTGGCAGCTCTGGTTGACCGAGCCGGTCACGACATAATCAGCGCCCATCGCGAACGCCCCGAACGCCGAATCCGGCGTACCGATGCCACCCGCCGCGCCGAGCCGCACCGGCTGGGCGTAGCGCAGCTCAGCCTGGATCTGGTCGCGCAGCAGCAGCAGCGACGGCAGCAGCGACACCAGCGGCCGATTGTCGGTATGGCCGCCCGAGTCCGCCTCGACCGTCAGGTCATCGCACATCGGCACGCGCGCCGCCAGCTCGGCCTGGCGCGGCGTGATCTCGCCGGCGGCCAGCAGCTGCGCCAGGATGGCCGGCGGCGCCGGCCGCAGGAACGGCTCGGCCACCTCGCGGCGCGACACCTTGGCGATGACGCGATGACCGATCACGATGCGGCCGGCGGGATCGGTACCCAGCCCGGCCACGCGATAGCGCACGACGTTGGGCGTCAGGTTGAGGAATGCCGACGCCTCGATCGTGCGCACGCCATAGCGCAGGTACAGCTCCACGCCGCGCCGCTCGATCGCCTCCTCGGACGGGCTATGGATCAGGTTGAAGGCATACGGGCCGTGCGGCAGCGCCGCCTGGATCTGGCGGATCGCCGCCTCGACCCGCGTCGGCACCAGCCCGGCGGCGCCGAAGCTGCTCAGCAGGCGCTGCTGCCCCAGCGCGATCACCATCGCCTCCGACGCAATTCCGTTGGCCATCGCGCCGGCGGCATAGGCATAGCGCACCCGATGCGCCGCGCGGAACGCCGCGCTGCCCAGCCGCTCGGCGCTGATCGGCGGCGCCGAAGCCAGCAACTCGACCCCGTCGCGCGGCATCTCCGTCAGCGTGCCGTGATTGGTCGCCGCCAGCCGGCCGTTCAGCCGCACCAGGTGGCATGGTTCGGCCAGGTTCATCAGGCAGGCGCGAATGCCGTCGCCGGTGAACGCCAGCGCCTCGGCCGGCCCGTGCCAGCCGCGCGGTGATGCATGTTCAGTCACGCGTCGCTCCCATGGGCGCGTCATCGAGCACGTCGATGTCACGCCTTCTCAATCAATTGCAACCCGAGATCGCGGAAGAACACGACCATCCGGTCGCCGAGCCAGATCTCGACGTTGGCCCGGACGAACGGATGTGGCGTCAGGCCGATGTCGGTGACTTCCATGCGGTAGATCAGCTGGCCGACCTGTGGCAGCACCTGGCCGCGGCAGCGCACCACCTGCGGCAGGCCGAAGATCGGCTGGAACCGGGCGTCGACCGTGGTGGCCTGCAGCCCGAGCAGCAGCATGTAGAACTGCAGTAGCTGACCACACCCCTCGGCCTGCAACGAACCCGCGAGCACCTGGTCGTCCTTGAAGTGACATGGGAAGTACCAGTCGTCGGGGTGCAGATCCTTCACTGCCAGCACCAGGCCGAGGCCCCAGGCGCCGCCGCGGCGATCGACGTCGGTGATGCGATCGATCATCAGCATCGCCTCGGGCGGCAGGCGCAGCGAGGGATTGCGCCCGCGCGGCAGATACGCCGGGCCGAAGGCGCGCGCATGCTCGCCGGCGCTCAGCGCCAGCAGGTCGTCGTGGCCAAAGCTGGTGCGGCGGCACTCCAGCGGCGGCGCGAAGGCGCGGGGCACAGCGTTCTGGCGCGCCTGGTTCTCGGCATCGGTGAAGATCACGCCCCGGCCATGGGCGAGCTCGTCATCGCTGAAGAAGCCGGCGCAGCCGTTGACCATCGTCAGCACCAGCGTATCGCCCACATAGCAGTCGTAGTTGAAGAAGAACAGCAGGCTCTGGCCACTGCGGGCGAACGAATTGATGCGGATGTCATAGCGCAGGGTGTCGCCCTCGCGCGCCAGGTTGGTGTGGAACGTCAGCGTGCAGTCGAGCAGGCGGTACACGCGGTCGCCACGGTTTTCGAAATCGATGCCGAGCCAGCTGATCAGCAGCAGGTCGCATTGCCCGGATTCGACCGAGATCGCCCAGGGGATCTGGCCGTCGACGGTATACCACGCGCCGGGCGGGATGTCGTACTCGGTGGTGATCGAGCACGGCCGGTACTGGCCGAGCTGCCCCTCGATCTGCGTGACGCGGCTGACCAGCAGATAGGGGAAGGTGGGCAGCCGCACGCGGCGCGGATAGCGGTCGATGTCGGCGTAGGCCGGGCCGAAGACATTGGCGATGGCGCCTTCGGCGAACTCGACCAGGTCGGCTTCGTCCCAGATGACATCGCTGCGGGCAGCGATGGGGGCGCTCGGCGCGGCCGCGGCGGCACGTGCCGGGGCGGGCGCGTGATCGCGCAGTGCATGGCGCAGCGAATCGGCCAGTTGCCGCAGGCCATCGCTGCGCCCGGCCAGGTAGCCGGCGTGCGGGCTGGCGGCTGGCGGCGTGCTGGGAGTGCGTGGTGGCATGGCGGCTCCTCGTATCGGGTTGGTGGCGCGCACGGGCAGGGCGGGTGGCGCCGGGCGCCCTGTCGGCGCGGCCGGTGACGGCGGCGGTGCCGCCAGGCGTCGGGCGGCGCCGAAGCGCTCGCGGTTCGCCGGCGCTGCGATCGTCTCGATGATCCGGTGGCCGCCGGTGGTGACGCGTCGCGTCAGGCCGCCGCGCGCCGCCGATTCGGCCGGCCGGCGGTCGAGGCCGTTGAGCCGGGCGAGGCCGGCCTCGGCGATCGGCACGCCATGGGCCAGCAGGCGGGCGACGGCTCGCACCAGGCCGATCTGGCCGTCGCCGCGCTCGTCGATCGCGATGGCGGCGTGCGGCCGTGCGCCGAGGATGCCGTCGATCCAGCGGGTGCAGGCCGCGCCCGGGCCGAGCTCGACGAACAGCCGTGCGCCGCTGTGATAGACGCGCTCGACCAGCGCGACAAAATCGAACGGCTCGACGGTGGCGCTGGCCATCGCGTTCGCCAGCGCCGCGCTGCTGAGCTCGAGCGGGTGCGGGCTGGTCGTCGAATAGAAGCGCACGTCGGCGACGTCGGCCACCGGCAGCGTGTGAAACTCGGCGATCGCATCGCGCCACGGCGCGGCCGGCGGCGCGTGCAGCACGTGGTCGAATGGTGCGCGCGACCATTCGACCCCGAGGTGCGTCAGGCGCTGTTCGACGCCGGCCGATGCGCCGGCCACGATCACTTCGCCCGGCGTGTTGATCAGGGTCACGAAGGCGTCGTCGGCGCCCTGCAATGCTGCGGCGACGCGCCCGGCCGGAGCGCGCACCAGGTACACGCCCCAGAAGTCATCGGCGGCGTCCTGGGCGTTGAGGTATGTCCGTGCGGCCTCGCGCCGGCGCCCGGCCAGCGTGCTGTGGAACAGCGGCGATTCGCGCAGCCGCCTGGCGAGCTCGCCGACGTCGGGCCAGGCGCCGAGCGCCAGCAGCATGGTGCCTTCGCCCATGCTGTACCCCAGCGCGCTGTGCGGTGCGATGCCGAACTGCTCCCGCAGGACGCGCGTCGCCAGCAGGGCGAACGCCGCGCTGTTGCGCAGCATCGCCACGAGGTCGCCGCGCAGCCGGCGCCGTGCCGCCTCGATGGCGGCGGGTTCGGCGGCGCCGATGCCCGGCGGGTAGATCAGGTCGCCGTCGATCTGCGCGGCCACGACATCGTCGTGGAGCTCGGGGAAGAGCAGCAGCAGGTCGCGGCCGGCGCCGAGCGCCACGCTGGCACCGCCGGGATACACGAACGCGATCTCGCCACCGGCGCCGAGCGGCTGGGGCGCATAGCAACTGCCGCTGGGCGTGCGCCACTCGCTGCCGCTGGCGCGCGCCTCGGCCAGGCTGTCGCGTGCCAGCGCGATCTCGCGGCGCAGCTCGTCGGCATCGCGGCCGGCCAGCGCCAGCACCGCCGCGCCCGGCGCGCGGGCCGCATAGCGCGCGAGCGCGTGGCTGGCGATGCGGTCGAGCGGCTCGGCAGCGGCCAGCCGGGCCAGCACATCGTCGAACGCGGTGTCGAAGCGGGCTGCGGCGTCGGCCACCAGCGGCAGCAGGATCGGCGGATCGCAGCTGATCGGCGTACGACGGCCCATCGTGTCGCCCGGCGCCTCGGCCAGCACCAACTGGGCATAGCTGCCATCATCGCCGCGCGCCCCCAGCGCCGCCACGCGCGGCGTGCCGCCAGGCTGCAGCCACGGCCGCGTCTCGGCCGGCACGCTCCACGCCACACCCTGCCAGTCGGCCGGATCGCGCGGCCGCTGCAGCCCGGCTGCCACCGGCAGCGAGCGGCCCGCGAGACACAGCGCGACCTTGATGATGCTGGCCATCGGTGCGGCGGCGAAGCTGTGCCCGACGATCGCCTTGACCGAGCCGACGGCGACGCGCGGCGCGCCCGCGCCGACGATGCGCCGCAACCCCCGCAGCTCCTCGCGGTCGTCGTCGAGCACGCCGTCGGCGCTCAGCTCGAGCAGCCCCAGATCGCCGGCCGTGCGCCCGGCATCGCGCAACGCCGCCTGCGCCGCCTGTGCCACGCGGTCGGCGCCCGTCGCGCTGCCGATGCCCTCGATCACCGCGTAGATGCGCTGGCGCTCGGCGGTCGCGTCGGCGCGCCGCCGCAGGACGATCGCGCCGGCGCCTTCGCCGACCAGCCAGCCACCGCCCGCGTCGTCGAGCGACAGGGCCGCCGCACCATCGTGGAGTGGCTGCTGGCGCTGGCGCAGCAGGACATGTTCGACGCCGCCGGCCAGATCGACCGCGCCGATCACGACCGCCTCGACATCGCCGCTGCTCAACAGCAGGCGCGCCACCTCGATCGCCCGCACCACCGACTGGCGCTCGGCCGAGATCGTCAGCGCCGGCCCCGAGAAGTCCCACAGTGAGGCGACGCGGCTGGCCATGATATTGCCGATGAAGCTGGTGTACTGGTTGACCAGCGCCGGCTCGTGGACGCTCTCCTGGGCGATGGTCTCGAGCGCGGCGCACTCCTCGGCGCTCAGGACGATCTGGTGGCGCGCGAGCGCATCGCGGATCTGCCAGCCGAGGTCGACGCGGCCGCGGAACTGGTGCAGCGCCAGTTCGGTGGCCATCGCCATCAGCACGGCGACGTTGCCGCCTTCGCGCATGCCGGCATCGCGCAGCGCCCGGTCGGCGACCTTGAGCGCCAGCAACTGCTGGGCGATCGGCTGGTCGGCGGGATTCGGCGGGTGGCGGTAGTGCAGGAAGTCGAACTCGAAATCGTCGATGTAGCTGCCGTCGGGTGCGCGCTGCAGGCCGGCTGCGTGGAGCACGGCGGGGTCGGCATCGATGCCCTTCCAGCGCGATGGCGGCAATGGGACGCGCTGCGGCACGCCGGCGGCGATCGCCGCGCCGAAGGCCTCGAGGGTGTCGGCCGGGCCGAACAGGGCGTCCATGCCGACGATCGCCAGCGGCAGCGGCTGCGGGATGATCGGCGGCGGCAGTGCGGCGGGCGCCGGCGGGCTCGAGAGCACCAGATGCGCGTTGGTGCCGCCGAAGCCGAAGGCGTTGATGCCGGCCCGCCGCTGCGGCCCGCGGTCGGGCCAGGCGGTCGCCTGCCGTACGATGCGCTCCCCGCCGATCAGGCCACCCTGCGAGACGAGCGGGTCGCTGATGTTGATGGTGCCCGGGATGCGCCCGGCGGCCATCGAGAGCACGACCTTGATGATGCTGGCCATGCCGGCGGCGGTGAGCAGGTGGCCGAAATTGGCCTTGACCGAGCCGATCAGCGGCCGCCCGCCGCGCGCGGCGAAGAAGGCTTCCATCGAGTTGAGCTCGGTGATGTCGCCGATCGGCGTGCCGGTGGCGTGGCACTCGACGTAGTCGATCGTGGCAGGATCGATGCCTGCCTCGGCATAGGCGCGCTCGAAGGCCAGCCGCTGCCCGCGCGGGTTGGGCGTGAGCGGATGCTTGCCACGGCCATCGTTCGACAGCCCCAGGCCCTCGATCACGGCATAGATCCGGTCACCGTCGCGCAGCGCGTCGCGGTAGCGCTTGAGCACCAGCATGCCCGCGCCCTCGCCCGAATACAGCCCGCGCGACGCCCGGTCGAGCGGGCGGCTGGCCGCATCCTCCCCGGGATACGCCTGGAAGATCGAGAATCCCATGTGGATGAAGAACGGATCGGCGGCGCTGACGGCGCCCGCCAGCATCAGATCGGCCTGGCCGGCCTCGAGGAAGCGGCACGCCAGCTTGACGGAATAGAGTGACGAGGCGCACGCTGCGTCGA
This sequence comes from Chloroflexota bacterium, assembly GCA_018969485.1. Lineage (GTDB taxonomy): Bacteria > Chloroflexota > Chloroflexia > Chloroflexales > Roseiflexaceae > CAIQIY01. The sequence continues at coordinate 11,052 of JAGWYG010000069.1, read as the reverse complement.
GCGCCAGCGCCGGGCCGCGCAGTTCGAGCGCACTGGCGATCAGGCCGGCCGGCTGCCCGGCCACCAGCATGTTCTCCAGCGGCGGCTGGCGCACGTCATCGCCCGGCGCACGCAGCGTCAGCTGCGGCTCGTCGAACACCGTGCGCAGCGCCGTCGCCACCGCGCTGCGGTAGATCGGCGTGGTGAGCAGATTGGTACGGCGGGTCGGGAACGAGAGATTGCCCAGCACCACGCCACACCCCGCCCGGCGCGCCGCATCGGCGTAGCCCGCGTCGCGCAGCGCATCGCGCGCCACCGCCAGCGGCCACTGGAACACGGCGTCCAGCCCGGCGAGGTGCTCCGCCGGCAGCGCATACCCGGTCGGATCAAACTGCACGTCCCGCACGAAGCCGCCGCGGATCGAGTAGTAGCGGTCGCGCCGCCCCCGCACCGGATCGTAGTACTGCGCCGGGTCCAGCACCATCTCGGCGGCTGTCGCCGTCGACGTCGTACTGCGCCCCCGCTCCAGGTTCTCCCAGAATTCGGCGGGCGTGCGGGCGCCGGGAAACAGGCACGCCATGCCGATGATTGCCACACGTTCCATCGTCACACAATACTCTTCAATCCCGTGGACACAGCCACGGCAGATATTGCCACCGGAATCATCCCTCGTCGCGATGCGCGCCGAACAGTGCATTGAGGCGCGCCGACAGCGTCACCTCGGCACCGACGATCTGGCTGCATACCACGCCGGCGGCGTCGTGCACGGTGACGGTGCCGGTGATGCGCTGCTGGTCGCGGCCGGTGACGACGATGTCGACGAACAGCGGGCCGGCGGGCGTCGGCCCGAATGCCCGCACCGAGCCGACGACCAGCGGCAGGCTGGCGGCGCCGGTCATGCGTCGTGCCCAGACGACCATGCCCTGCACGGCCATGTCGATGAGCAGCGGGTCGATGCTGCGGGTGGCGAACTGCCCGAGCTCGCCGGGGCGCAACTGGGGCGCCCGGATGACCATCGTCAGGCCGCGCTCGTCGATGCGGGTCACCCGTTCGATGCCCTGGAACAACGGCCCATGAAACAGCGTGCCATCGCGGTACAGCCCGGCACCGTCGAGCACTGCCGGCGCGCGGGCGTCGCCGCGCGGCATCAGCGCCGTATGCGGCGCGATCTCGCGGCGCAACACCACGCGCGACTGGTAATGATAGCGCGCACGGCCGGTCTCGTCCTGGCTGGCGATCTGGACGCGCGCCTCGAACAGCCCCTGGGCGTCATCGCGTACCAACTCCTCGACGTCGCAGGTGTACTCGTCGGCCTCGCTGCCATCGAAGACGATGCCCTTGAGCACGCGCACGTCGTCGCAGCGCACGCAGCGCAGCCCGGGGTTGAGCTGTTCGGCGGCGCCGCTCATCCATGCGATGGCGAACGCGGTGGGCAACACCACGTGGCGGCCGATGACGTGATCTGCCAGCGCCGGATTGATGTCGAGCCGGATCTTGCGCCGCAGATGCAGCTGGCGCAGCGCACGCGGCGCGAGCTCACCCGGGCCCAGCATCGGGCTGCCTACGATGACTTGGGTCGCCTCGCTGCTGGGTGCCAGCGTCTCGACGAAGATCCGGGCGCCGGCAGCGAGCGGAATGGTGGCGATGCCGCGCCGCGCAAACAGCTGGCGCAGCGCCGGCGTGACCATGCCGCCTTCCCATGGGCCCCAGTCGAATGCGACGACGCGACATAACGGGTTCGCACTACGGAAGGCGTGGGCGTATTTGTTGAGAATCTCGTTGGCGATGGCGTAGTCGGCCTGGCCGATGTTGCCGTAGAAGCCGGCCGCCGACGAGAACAGCACCAGGAAGCGCAAGGCCTCGGCGTCGACGACGTCGAGCAGCGCCAGCAGGCCATCGATCTTGGCGCGATAGACAGTCTCGAAATCGTCGGCGGTCTTCTGTTCGATGCGCCGATCAGCCAGCACACCGGCGCCGTGGATGATTCCGGTGACCGGGCCGAGCTCGGCGCTGGCGGCGGCGCAGCGTTCGCGCAGGCCGCTGGCGTTGGTCAGATCGGCCTGGAGATAGCTGGCACGGCCACCGGCCGCCCGAATCGCGCCGATGGTCTGGGCGATCTCGCGATGTGCCTCGACCGCACGCACCTCGCGTTCGATCAGCGCCGGCGTGGCACGGTCGCCGCGCGCCGTGAGTGCGGCGGCGCAGCGTGCCTTCAGCTCGCGGCTGTCGCTGATGCCGGCGGCCCACTCGGGCTCGCCAGTCCCTGCCGCCGACCGGCCGACCAGGATGAAGCCGCAGCGGGCGGCCTGCGCCAGGGCCACGACGCAGCGGGCCGTGATGCCGCGGGCACCACCGCTCACGACGAACACCGTCTCGCTGGTGACGGGGCTGAAGACCTGCATCACGTCACCTCCGCTCAATGTCGGCCGCGATGGTCACGCGGCCGATGGCACCCAGTCCGACCTCGACGATGGTGCGGTCGGGGTCGTACAGCTCGGCCTCGATCCATTCGGCGGCCTGGTCGGCGTCGACTTCGGGGCCGATGTCGATGGCACGGCAGCTGACGAGCGGCCATTCCTGGCGCAGGGTCTTGGTCAGGCCGAACAGCCCGCCGGCGATGGCGGTGTGGGGCGTGTGGCTGGCCAGGCCGAGCTGGCCGTCGATGCGGGTGACGGTGACGAAGGCGGCGTATGCGGCGCGCCCGGCGCGGTTCAGGTCGGGCGAGAGCTGCCGTGCAGCCAGGAAGATGTGCCGCAGCACGTCCTTCTGGTGCTGCATGCCGGCAGCGCCGTCGTGGGCCTGGGGCTGGATGTGCAGGAATGCTGCCACCGGGCCGTGTGCTTCGCCGATCTGCTGCAGCACCTCGACGAGCCGGGCTTCGCTCATGTCGCTGAGCGCGACGTGCGGCCTGGCAGATTCGGCATCGACGATGCCGGGTAGCCGCAGCATGACGATCGGCCAGCCATGGGCCGCGAGCCGGGTGGCGAGCGCGGCGGCGAGCGGGCTGCCGTCGTCGGTGATCAGGCAGCAGGTGCCGGCCGGCAGCGCGAGCTCGAGGCGGTCGGGCGGGGCGAGCGGCCGGAGCCGGGCCTCGGCGACGGGGAGCGCCGGGCTGGCTGGTTCGGCTGCGGGGGTGGCGGCGTCGGGCGTGGCGCCGACGAGGTGTGCGACGATCTGGCCGAGGGTGCGCAATTCGCCGGCGCTCTCGGGGGTCAGCTCGGGCAGCTGCGGCATCTGCTCCTGCAGCGCGCCCAGGATCTCGACGCGCTTGATCGAGTCGATGCCCAGATCGGCCTCGAGGTCGAGCCCTGGCTCGAGGGTGTCGAGCGGGTAGCCGGTCTTGTCGTTGACGATGGCGAATAATGCCTGCTGGACTTGCTCGTGGCCGATCGGCGCGGCGGCATGTGCGGGCACTGGCGCGGCGGGCGTGGCGGCGGGCGGCGTGGCGGGCGCGCTGCCACCGGCCAGGTGGCCGATGATCTGGCCGAGCGTGCGCAGCTCGCCGGCGGCCTCGGGGCTGAGCGGCGGCACGCCGGGCAGGCGCTCCTGCAACGCGCCGAGGATCTCGACGCGCTTGATCGAGTCGATGCCCAGGTCGGCCTCGAGGTCCATCGCGGCGTCAAGCGTCGCGACCGGATAGCCGGTCTTGTCGGCGACGACCTGGAACAGCTCGCGCTGTACCTGCGCGCTGCCGGGCGCCGCCGGCGCGGCGGGCGTGCTGCTGCGTGGCGCGGCGGGCGGTGCGGTGGGCGCGCTGCCGCCGGCCAGATGGCCGACGATCTGGCCGAGCGTGCGCAGCTCGCCGGCGGCCTCGGGGCTGAGCGGCGGCACACCGGGCAGGCGCTCCTGCAACGCGCCGAGGATCTCGACGCGCTTGATCGAGTCGATACCCAGGTCGGCCTCGAGGTCCATCGCGGCGTCGAGCGTCGCGACCGGGTAGCCGGTCTTGTCGGCGACGACCTGGAACAGCTCGCGCTGTACCTGCGCGCTGCCGGGCGCGGCCGGCACGCTGCTGCGCGGCGTGGCGGGCGCGGCAGGAGTGGTGCGCACGGCGGCGGGCGCCAGATGGCCGACGATCTGGCCGAGCGTGCGCAGCTCGCCGGCGGCCTCGGGGCTGAGCGGCGGCACGCCGGGCAGGCGCTCCTGTAGCGCGCCGAGGATCTCGACGCGCTTGATCGAGTCGATGCCCAGGTCGGCCTCGAGGTCCATTGTGGCGTCGAGCGTCGCGACCGGATACCCGGTCTTGTCGGCGATGACCTGGAACAGCTCGCGCTGCACCTGGGCGGCGCCGAACAGCCGTGCGGCGGCGCTGACGGGCGTGGGAGCGGCGCCGGTGGGCGTGGGGGCCGCCGCGCGGGCGGGTGCGGTGGGTGCGAGATAGCCGACGATCTGGCCGAGCGTGCGCAGCTCGCCGGCAGCCTCGGGGCTGAGCGGCGGCACGCCGGGCAGGCGCTCCTGCAACGCGCCGAGGATCTCGACGCGCTTGATCGAGTCGATGCCCAGGTCGGCCTCGAGGTCCATCGTGGCGTCGAGCGTCGCGACCGGGTAGCCGGTCTTGTCGGCGACGACCTGGAACAGCTCGCGCTGTACCTGCGCGCTGCCGAGCGCCGGCGCTGGTGGTGCGGCGACGCGCGCCGGTGCCGGTGGTGGTGCGGCGACGCGCGCCGGTGCCGGTGGTGGTGCGGCGACGCGCGCCGGTGCCGGTGGTGGTGCGGCTGCGCGCACCGGTGCCGGTGGTGGTGCGTCATCTTCGTCCGGCCACTCAACTGTCTCCGGCATCCAGCTGTCGAACGAGGCCGCATCAGAGGCCGGCGCCGGCAGCGCCCCGGCGTCGCCCAGCGTGCCGATCACCTGCTGCAGCTGATCGAGCTGCGCGGCGAGATACTCATGATGCACCCGCAGCGACTCACCCTGATACGCGTGGAATTGCGCCATCGTCTCGCCGAGCACCCGCAATCCCGCGCCGCTGAGCGCACCCTGGGCGAGCAACGCCTGCTGCTGCTGCAGCAGTTCGACGAACAGCCGGGCATACTCGGCCTGGCCGGTAATGAACTGCTCGTGGGCATGCAGCGCCGCGCGCTGCAGTTCACCGACGCGCGCCAGCGCATCGGTCGATGGCGCCGCAGCCCCGGCCGCAGGCGCGCGCTGTGCCTGGAACGAGGATGTCCGCAGCGCCCGCTCATACGCCTCGCGCGTCCGGTCACTCACAACATTGCTCCCATTCAGCAGAATACTCATCCCTGTCGGCGTCGCTGCCGGCCCGGCGACCGGCAGCGCGTACTGATCGAGCGCGCCGAGCGGCACGCCGAGCACGCTCAGCTGGAGCGCCGCCTCGCGCAACTGCTGGTCGCTGTCGGCCTGGCGCTGCGGATTGAGCGCCAGCGCCACGTGTGGCCGCCCGGCGAGGATGCGCCGCACCAGGTTGGTGAGCACATTGCGCGGGCCAAACTCGACGAAGATCCGGCAGCCGGCGGCATACATCGCCGTGATCTGCGCCTCGAACTGCACCGGGCGCACCAGTTGCTCGGCGAGGACGCGCTGCATGTCGGCGGGGTCGGCCGGATACGGCCCACCGGTGGTATTGGCATACACCGGCATACGGGGCGGCGTCAGGCCGGCCCCAGCCACCGCCACCGCGAACGGCTGACGCGCATGCTCGACGAGGCCGGTATGAAATGCCGCCGCCACCGGCAGCGCAGTGACGCCCAGCCCCCGGGCGGCCAGCACATCGCGCGCCGCCGCGATCGCCGCGCGCGGCCCGCCCAGCACCACCTGATCCGGCGCATTGACATTCGCCAGCACGACCTCGGGCAGTTGCGCCATCAGCGGCGCGAGCGTCGCGGCGCCAGCGGCGACCGCCAGCATCGTACCGGGATCGAAATCGTCCAGCGTGGCTGGCGGCGCCATCGCCCGGCCGCGGGCATACACCAGCCGCTCATAGCCTGCGTCGTCGAGGGCGCCGGCCGCCCACAGCGCCGTCAGTTCGCCAAAGCTATGGCCAGCCGTACAGTCGGGGCGGAACCCGGCCCGCTCGAGCACGCGGAACTGCCCGGCGCTGAGCGCGCCGATCGCCGGCTGGGCGCGGTCGGTCGCCTGGAGCGCCGTCGCATGGTCGCTGGTGGTGCCCGGAGGCGGGAAGACCAGCCGCGACAGCGGTGGCTCGCCGTCGGCGGCGAAGCGGCGATCGAAGCGGGCGAACCAGTCGCGTACTTCGGGAAAGTTCACGGCCAACTCGCGGCCCATCTCGGGGTATTGCGAACCCTGGCCGGCGAAGAGTGCGGCGACGCTGCCGGGCATGGCGCGCTGGCGATACCAGATGCCGCCGTCGTGCCACGATTCGGCCGCCTGCTCGCGGCGCAGCCGCTGCGCTGCCCGCTCCAGGTGCCGCTGCGCGGTGGCGGCATCGCCCGCCAGCATGCCGAGGCGCGCCTGCGTCGCATCGATCGGCCGCAGCGCCTGCGCCGCCACCAGCGCCGGCCACGCCCCCGGCTCGTCGGCCAGGCGGCGCGCTGCCGCAGCGCACGCCGCCGCCAGCGCCAGCGCATCGACGGCGTCGAACAGCAGCAGCGCGGGGCTGGCATGCATGCGATAGGCAGCGGCGTGCTCGCGGCGATGCTCCTCGACCACCACATGGTAATTGGTGCCGCCGAAGCCGAAGGCGCTCACCGCTCCGCGGCGCGGCTCGTCGCCGGCGTGAATCCATGGCCGCGTCGCCGTGTTCAGGTAGAAGGGCGTCTCGTCGATGTGAAACTTTGGGTTGGGCGCGGCCGCGTTGATCGTCGGCGGCAGCACCTTGTGGTGCAGCGCCAGCGCCACCTTGATCAGGCCGGCTGCGCCCGCCGTGGCTTTGGTATGGCCGATCTGCGACTTGACGCTGCCCAGGGCGATCTGCTGCCGCCGCGGGCAGGCCGCACCGAACACGTGGCTCAGCGCCTGGAACTCGGCCAGATCGCCGGCCGCGGTGCCGGTGCCATGGGCCTCGATCAGGCCGACGCTCGCCGGATCGACGGCGGCATCGGCGTAGGCCCGCTGCAGCGCACGAACCTGCCCCTCGGCACGGGGCGCATAGATGCTGCGATATCGCCCGTCGCTCGAGGCGCCTACTCCGCGGATCACCGCATAGATCCGGTCGCCGTCGCGCTCGGCGTCGGCCAGTCGCTTCAGCACCAGCATGCCCACCCCCTCGCCGACGATCATGCCATCGGCGTCGGCGGCGAACGGGCGTGGCGTGCCGCTGCGCGAGAAGGCCGGCGTCTTCGAGAAGCACAGGTAGATGAATGGCGAATTGTCGGTGTCGACGCCGCCGGTGATCATCATGTCGGCGTCGCCGCTGACCAGTTCGCTGATCGCCATGCGCAGCGCACCCAGCGCGCTGGCACATGCGGCATCCACGACGCAGTTCATGCCGCCCAGATCGAGGCGGTTGGCGACCCGGCCCGCGATGACGTTGCCGAGCATCCCGGGGAACGAGTTCTCCTCCCATGGGATGTACGCCAGTTTGATCTTCTCGACGATCTCGTCGGCCTGGGCGCCCTCGATGCCGCTGCTGCGCAACGCACGCCGCCAGACCGGCTCCTGCAGCCGCGCGGTGAGCGGCGTGTGCAGCTTCTGCGTGCTCGTCACCCCCAGGACGACGCCGGTGCGCTCGCGCAGCGCCGCCGGCATCGCCGCGTAGCCGGCATCGCGCAGCGCCTCGCGCGCCGCGATCAGCGCCAGCATCTGCGAGACGTCGGTCACCTCGAGGATGTTCGGCGGCATGCCGAACTCGACGGCGTCGAACGGTACGTCGGGGAGAAACCCGCCACGCTTGCTGTAGGTCTTGTCGGGCACCCGCGGATCGGGATCATAGTAGTCGTCGATCGACCAGCGCGAGGCCGGTACGTCTTCGATGCAGTCGCGCGCGGTGATGATGTTGCGCCAGTACTCCTGCACATCGCGCGCCTGTGGGAAGATTCCCGCCAAACCGACGATCGCAATCGGCATTGTCGTCGTCATGGATTGCACTACCAATCGAATAGTCGCTGCAGCGCATCAGACTGGCGCTGCAGCCGTCGATACCAGGGTGCCGCTGCGCTCAGGCGCTCGGCGTGGAATTGGCTCGGGCGGCGTCGCGCGCGAGCCGCTGTGCGACGCGCTCGGGAGCGACGCGATGGACGTCCCAGGCGAGACCGGTGCGCTCGAGCGCCCAGATGATCAGCGACGAGAGATCGAACTGGTACCAGCGCATGCCGTGGAATGCCGAGCGCGGGAAGGCGTGGTGATTGTTGTGCCAGCCCTCGCCGAATGCCAGCAGGCCGACCAGCCAGTTGTTCCGGCTGGCGTCGTCGGTGTCGAACATGCGCGAACCAAACGTGTGACAGACCGAGTTCACGCTCCAGGTGATGTGGTGGTTGAGAAAGATGCGCACCAGTCCACCCCAGAGCAGGCCGGTCCAGCCGCCGAGCAGGAACGGGATGAGCAGGCTCAGCGCGACCCAGATGGCGAACGTGCGGCTCATGAAGACGATCAGCGGGTCTTTCAGCATCCATGTGCCGTAGGTGTTGATGTCGGCACGGTAGCCGCCCATGAACCAGCCGACGTGCGCATGGAAGAAGCTGCGCAGCGGGCTGTGTGGGTCGTCGTCCTCGTCGGAATGGGCATGGTGCTTGATGTGGATCGAGGCCCATTCGATCGCCGGCCCCTGGATGGCCATTGAGCCGAAGAGCAGGAACAGGAAACGGACCACCGGGTGCGCTGCGAAACTGCGGTGGGTGAGCATCCGGTGGTATCCGATGGTGATTCCGATGGAGGTCACGAAGAACATCCCGAACATGATCGCTACGTCGCGCCAGGTGACGAGCCGCTCCCACAGTTGCACCATCGCGTAGCCGGTGCCCGCCAGGGGCAGCACGACGAGGAGCAGCAGTACGATGCGCTCGAGCCGGTTCTGGATCATGATTCGCTCCTGCTGAGATTGAGGCGGCGCGCGACAGGTGGCGACGCTCGCCCATGTCGTAATGCCAGTCTAGCCCGCCGGGCAAGTAACGCGGTTACAAGTGCGCCGGGTTGGCGTGCCGGCTTGCGCGCGCCCGTGGGTGTCACATCCTGGGCGCCGCCCGCATGGTGGGGCGATCCTTGCGGTCGCCCGTGGCGGGCGTCGTGGGCAGGCGCAAGGGGTGCCGCCGCCCGCACGGTGGGGCGACCCTCGTGGTCGCCCGTGGCGGGCGTCGTGGGCAGGCGCAAGGGGTGCCCCGATACGCATCACGTGAAGCCCGTGACGGTCGCGGTCAGGATGTGGTTCGGGCGACCCACGTGCGCAGCATTGCTCCCAGTACCTGTGCCAGAGGTGGCCGCCGGGGCAGGAACGCGCTCGCACACGCCGTGCGGGTCGGCGGCCCGCGCACCCGGGCCGACGCGGGGGCGACCATGCCACGCCCGCGCCGCGACGCATGGCATGCGTCCGGCATCCGCTCGCGGTGCGGCTGCCTGAGCGCGCCGCCGTCCTGGCGATGACCGGCACGTCGGCGGCCAGCGCCGGAATGGGGGCATGGCGTGCCGGCGCGGTCGGCTGGCTCGGCTGACGCTGGCTGTCCGTCGGCCTCGCGCCTGCGGGAGCCCGGCTCCACCGCCGACCGCCGACCGCCGACTGTCCACCGCCGACGTCGGCCTCGCGCCTGCGGGAGCCCGGCTCCACCGCCGACCGCCGACTGTCCACCGCCGACGTCGGCCTCGCGCCTGCGGGATGCCCGGCATTGGGCGCTCCCCTGGCTGTCGTGGTACTCCCAATGATGTCAGCGGCGCGCCGCCGTACCGCCATGCGGCCCCCACCGTGCTTGACAGCCATGCCGGCGATGCAGTAGGCTTGGCGACCGGCGGGCCTGCCGGGGAGGTGACGGATGCAACTGCTGATCGGGACGGGCAATGCGGGCAAGGTGCGTGAGTTTGCCGCGTTGCTGGCGGATCTGCCATGGACCATCGTGACCCCCGACGCGCTGGGCATCGACGAGGACGTCGCCGAGACCGGGACGACGTTTGCCGAGAATGCGTTGCTGAAGGCGACCTGGTACGCGCGGCGCAGCGGCCTGGTGACGCTCGCCGACGATTCAGGGCTGGAGGTCGCGGCGCTCGATGGCGCGCCGGGGGTGTATTCGGCGCGCTTCGCTGGCCCGGGCGCCAGCGATGCGGATCGCAACGCGCTGCTGCTCGAGCGGCTGCGCGATGTGCCGTGGCATGCCCGGCTGGCGCGGTTCGTCTGCTGCATCGCGATCGTGGCGCCCGACGGCCGTAGCGAGACGGTCACCGGTGTCCTGTCGGGGGTGATCGAACGCGCGCCGCGCGGCAGCGGTGGCTTCGGCTACGATCCGCTGTTCTATGTGCTTGATGATGATGCGACGCTGGCCGAGTTGCCAGCCGCGCGCAAGCATGCCATCAGCCATCGCGCCCGGGCGGCTGCCGCCGCGTGCGGGGTGCTACGCCGCTGGACAGCCGACGGCCAGGCCGCAGAAGCAGAAGAGGATCGACCATGAGCGTTCTGCCGCGCAGCGAGGTGCCCGAAGCCTTGACATGGGATGTGTCGCGCACGTTCGCGACGCGCGAGTCGTGGGATGCGGCGTGCCAGCAGGTGCTGGCGCAGTTGCCGGTGGTCGCGGCGGCCGAGGGTACGCTCACCAGCGCGGCGGCGGTGGCGGCATTCCTCGCGGATTCCCTGGCCCTGACGAACCTGGCCGAGCGGCTGGCGGTCTACGCTCAGGCGCGCCACGACGTGGATACCGCCGATGCGGCGATGGCCGCCGATTATGACCGGGCGCTGGGCATTGCCGCGCAGCTCGCGGCGGCGCTGGCGTTCGCCAGGCCCGAACTGCTGGCGCTGCCCGATGCGCTGATCGCCGGCTGGCTGGCCGACGAGCCGGCGCTGGCTCCCTACGCCCGGTACTTCGCCGAGCTCGCACGGCGCCGGCCACACGTCCGCTCGGCCGACATCGAGGCGCTGCTCGGCATGCTCGGCGCGCCATTCGCCAGCGCGGCGCGCATCCATGGCACGATCACCGATGCCGACCTGTGGTTCGCGCCGGCCCGCGATGCCGCCGGCCGGCC
>JAGWYG010000068.1 GCA_018969485.1 Chloroflexota bacterium | reverse complement strand
CACCAGCACCGGCGCGCTGGTCGAACCCTGCGACGGCGCGACCGCCAGCAGGCTCGGGCCGCCGTCGGTGACGGTGAACGCCTGGGGCAGGATGGCGCACTGGCCATCGGGGTTACACACCTCGACGCTGTACACGCCGCTGACCATGCCCGCCGGCACCTGCGCCAGCAACCGCGTGGCACTCACCAGGCTCACCGATCCCAGGGCCGTCCGGCCACCATCGGCGTCGATCAGCCGGGCCGTCGGTGCGCCGCGGAAGCCCGAGCCGCGGATCTGCACGTTGATGATCGCGCCATCATCGCCGCCGGCCGGATTGATCCCGGTCACCACCGGTGCCGGCTCGGGCGCCGGCGTCACCGCCACCGTCGGCAGTGGCGACGGCGTCGCCGTCGGCGCGGGCGTCGCCGTCGGCGACGCCGTCCGCGTCGGCGTCGCCGTCGCGCCGACCAGCCCGCCCAGGCTCGCGCTCAGCACCAGCTCGCCGCCGGCGTTCGACCAGTAGTTGGTGATCATGACGTAATACGTTCCGGCGCTGAGGCTGGCGCTGATCTCGGACGTCAGATCACCGAGCGAGATCGCCACATCGTCGTTGCAGGCGACCGCGGTCAGCGCGCCGGGAGCACCACGATAGAGCGACAGCACCGTGTCGTAATCGCTGCCGGCAGTGACGATGCTGGCTGCACCGCCGGTGGTCGTGAAGCGATACCACACCGATCCGCCACCCTGGCGCCCGTGGCACGGGGCCACCGGATCATCACTGGCGATGGTGGCCTCGCTGGTATCGGCCGTGTCGCTGTAACTGGCGCTGGTGATGGCTTTCGCGCCGCCGATCGCGTCGAACGCCGGTAGCGGCGTGCGCGTCGGCGTGCGCGTCGGCGTGCGCGTCGGCGTGGCCGTCGGCGGCGTGCCGGTGACCGTCGGCGTCGGCGTGCCGGGCGCGGCGAGCGGCGTGTACAGCAGGCGATTGGGCGAGCCGCTCTGCGGATCGCTCACGACGCCGGAGGTCGCGGCGCTCAGCAGCGCGCTGGTGACCTGGGCCGGCGTCGCGCTCGGGGCGCCCTGCAGATAGATGGCGACCACCCCCGCGACATGCGGCGCGGCCATCGACGTGCCCGACAGGCTGGCGGTGGCGCTGTCGTCCGTGTGATACGCCGAGAGCACGCCGACGCCGGGAGCAAAGATGTCGACGCACGTGCCGTAGTTCGAGAACGAAGCGCGCGCATCGCTGGCGCCGGTCGCGCCGACGGTGATCGCGCTCGGGGCGCCTGCCGGCGACGACGAGCAGGCATCGGTGTCACTGTTGCCCGCGGCGACCACGTGGGTCACGCCGGCGGCGACCGACGCCGCGACGGCGTCGTCGAGCGGCTGCCAGGCTCCGCCGCCCAGGCTCATGTTGGCGACCGCCGGGCTCTGGTGGTTCACGGTGACCCACTCGATGCCGGCGATGACGCCGGACGTGCTGCCCGAGCCGCTGCAGTCGAGCACGCGCACACCGTGAAGCGTGACGCCTTTGGCGACGCCATAGGTGCTGCCGCCCACGGTTCCGGCGACGTGCGTGCCGTGGCCCTGGCAGTCGTCCGGGTCGTTATCGAGATCGACCAGATCGCGACCGTTGCCGATCCGGCCGGCGAATTCGGCGTGGCTGGCGCGGATGCCGGTGTCGATGATATACGCATGCACCCCGGCGCCAGTATTGCCATATGTGTACGTCTGGCTGAGCGGCAGCGCCCGCTGGTCGATGCGGTCGAGCCCCCACGGCGGACTGGTCTGGGTCGCATCGAGCGCGATGCGCCGATCCTGCGCGACATAGGCGACGTCGGGATCCTTGCGCAGCACGGCCAGTCCGGTCGGGCTCAGCACGGCGGCGAAGCCGCGCAGCACGGTATCGTACTGATGCAGCACCTGCGTGCCGGCGAGTTGCTTGATGCCGGCCACCTTGAGGCTCACCGCCGCCGCCGCGACACGATCCCTGTGCAACACGACGATGTAGTGATCGGGGATCGCGTCGGCCTGCGCCGTCAGCAGCGGCGCGTCGCCGACGGTCATCTGGGCGCGGGCCGGCAGCACCAGCAGCAGCATCGGGACGGCGAGCAACGCGCCGACGATGCCGAACCACGCCCGCCGGCGCAGCGACAGACTACGTCGAGCCACTCTCCACCTGCCTTGTGCAGCGCCGGTCTTGCGCCGGCCGATGATGACACACCCGTGCAGTATACCACTATCGCATCCGGGATGCAGGTTCACCCCCACGTGCGTGGGGACAGGGCACGTTGTAGCGGCCCAGTGCGCGTCCGCCCAGGTTCACCCCCACGTGCGTGGGGACAGGCCTGCCGAGATCTTGCCGATATCGTGCAATGCGATGAGGTAGGGGAGCCAACACAGTTGCTCGTCACAGATCTGTGGGCCCCATGTCGTGTGAAGGACGTGTCGCAGCCGGTCAGGTTGGGTACTGAGCAGTTCGGCGGCGACCATGCCGACGTCGAGCATGTGGTAGACGGCCGGATGATACCGCTCGCCAGTCTTGCCCCACCAGGCTGTCACCGCGATCGTCGGGTTGATCATGGCTGATCCTTACATGATGGATGATTACACAGCGCGCTCGTGCAGATCGACATCGGTCACAATCGTGGTCAACAGCATGCTACCACACCATCATACACATCATAGCGACTATACATGTGGACTTTACGATACAAACAGGCGTACCAGGCAACTGCAGGACACACCACAACCGGCACTGCAGCATGCATCCGCGGCTATAATGGCGGCCGAAGCAGCCCGGCGGCACGGGCGCCGCCGGTGGGCGAGGTGAGAGAGGTGCGATGTGGCACGACGGATCCTGCTGGACTGTGATCCGGGCAATGACGACGCGCTGGCGATCCTGGTCGCGACAGCACATCCCGCGCTGGAACTGGTGGCGGTGACGACCGGTGCGGGGCATCTGGCGGCGCCGCGCACCGCGCGCAACGCGGCGATCGCGCTGGCATGCAGCGGCCGCCGCGACATCCCGCTGGCATCGGGAGCGCATGGGCCGCTGGTGCGGCCACGGCTGATCGCACAGGTCCTCGATATGACCAGCGCGCTCGATCCGGAGCGGCCCGAACTCGTGGCGATCCCGCTCGATCCGCGGCCGGCGGGCGAACTGATCGCGGCGACGCTGCGCGCCGCGCCGACGACGGTCGTCACCACCGGGCCGCTGACCAATCTGGCGCTCGCGCTGCATCGCGATCCCGACCTGGTCGATGCAATCGAGCGCATCGTCATCCTGGGCGGGACGCTGGGCCTGGGCACCAAGACGGCCGCCGCCGAGTGGAACATGCTCTGCGACCCGGAGGCGGCGGCGATGGTGTTTGCCGCCGGCGCGCCGATCACGCTGATTCCGATCGATGGCGCCGCGCGCGCCGGCATCACCGACGGGCTGATCGACGCCGTCGCGGCGCATGGCGGCCACGCCGCGGCGCTGGCCACCGAGCTGTTGCGCTCGCTGGTGCTCACCTTCCGGCCGGGGCCGCTCAGCCCGCCCGTGATGCCATTGAACGACCCGATCGCGCCGCTGGTCGCCGCCCAGCCGGCGCTGGCGCGCACCGTGCCGGCGCGCGTCGAGATCGAGCTCGCCGGCCGTCACACCTATGGCCGGACGGTGATCGACATCGCCGGGCGCAGCGGCTTGCCCAACAACGCCGACGTCGTGCTCGACCTGGATGTCACCGGCATCGAGCAGGCGCTGATCGATGTGCTCGGCCGGGTCGGCCGATGACTGCCGCCACCTGATTCAGCCAGAGCAGAAGGAGGAATACCCGATGGCCAAGCGCGTCCTGATCGCCGGCGAGTCCTGGACGATCCACTCGATCCATCAGAAGGGGTTCGACAGCTTCACGACCACCGAGTATGCCGAAGGCGTGCAGTGGCTGCGCGCCGCGCTCGAGGCCGGCGGCTGGCAGGTTACCTATCAGCCGGCACACATCGCCGCGCGCGAGTTTCCCACCGATGTGGCGGCGCTGGCGGCGTTCGACTGCGTCATGCTGAGCGACATCGGCGCCAACACCCTGCTGCTGCATCCCGAGACATTCAGCCGATCGCGCTCACTGCCCAATCGGCTCGACGCCATCCGCGACTACGTCGCCGCCGGTGGTGGGCTGGTGATGGTCGGCGGGTATCTCACCTTCCAGGGCATCGACGGCCGGGCGCGCTATCACGGCACCGCCGTCGAGGCGGCGCTGCCCGTCCAGCTCAGCCCGTACGATGACCGCGTCGAGCAGCCCCAGGGCGTGATGCCACGCGTCATCGCCCCGGAACACCCGATTGTCGCCGGGCTGGAGCCAGCCTGGCCGGCGCTGCTGGGATACAACCGGCTCAGCGCCCGCCCCGCCGCGACGGTCGTCGCCGCCGTCGACGCCGACCCCCTGATCGTCGCGGGGGCCCATGGCGCCGGGCGCAGCGTCGCGTTCGCCTCGGACTGCGGCCCGCACTGGGCGCCGCCGCCGTTCGTCGAGTGGCCGGGGTATGCCCGGCTGTGGCAGCAGTTGGTTGGCTGGGCGGCGGGGCAGTGATGGCGACGCTCAACGTGATGCGCTGGGGACAGCGCGACGCGCCACGCGCGGCGGTGGCGCTGCACGGCATCACCGCCAACGGTGGCGCGATGACCGAGCCGGGGCGCTGGCTGGCGGCGCGCGGCTGGCAGGTCATCGCACCGGATCTGCGCGGCCATGGCGAGAGCGGGCGCGGCGACGGCGACTTTTCGTTCGCCAGCCTGCTCGGCGATCTCGCCGCGCAGCTACCCACCAGCCCGGACGTCCTGATCGGCCATTCGTTCGGCGGTACACTCGCCCAGCTCGCCGTGCTCGGCGGGCACTTCACCCCGCGGGCGCTGCTGCTGGAGGACCCGGTGTCGCACTTCGCCGACGCCGCGACGCCCCGCGCCATGCTCGACTGGGACGAAGCCAACCTGCCGCGCAGCATCGACGGCCTGCGCGCATTGAACCCCGGCTGGTCGCGACGCGATGCCGCCTGGAAGCTGCTCTCGCTGATCCAGATCGATTTCGCCGATGCGCGTGCCGCGTTCGCCGGCAATGCGCCGTGGGATCTGCGGCCGGCGGCGGCGCAGCTTGCGGCGCGCCAGCCGACAGTCTGGGCGCTGCCCGGCGTCAGCCGCTTCGTGCCCGCCGACGATGTCGCGCGGCTGCGCCACGACGTCGGCGCGCGGGCCCTGGCGATCTTCCCCACGGCCGGCCACAGCATCCACCGCGATGACACCGCCGGCTTCTGCGCCATCGTCGAGCACCTCGGAGCAGGCACATGGTTCCACTGAATGCCGGCGACCCGTTCGTCTTTCATGTCGGTGGGCACCCGGCGGGTCGCATCGTCAGCAGCGGGGTGCCGTTCACCGTCTTCACCGAGGACTGCTTCTCCGGCCGGCTCACCACCACCGACGGCCGGCCGCGCGAGGTCGCGCCGTATCCGCGCGTCAATCCGCTCAGCGGTCCATTCTTCATCGACGGCGTCCAGCCCGGCGACATCGTCGCCATTCACCTGCAGGCGCTCGTGCCCGCGCGCGACTGGGGCGTCGCCACCATCTCGCCCAACTTTGGCCTGCTCTCGGGCACACGCGGCGCGCCGAACCTGCAGCCGGCGCAGGACGAGCGCGTGTGGATCTGGCGGTTCGACGGGCCCGACCGGCTCGTCGGCGAAGCCGCCGATGGCCAGCACATCTGCGCACCGTACCGGCCGTTCCACGGCACCGTGGCGCTCGCGCCGGCCCATGGCGAGGTCCGCCTGGGGCTCTGGCCCGGCGACTACGGCGGCAATCTCGACATACCGGACCTGGGGCCGGGGGCCACGCTGTATCTGCGTGCCGGCGTCGCCGGTGGGCAACTCTACCTGGGTGACGGTCACTACGCGCAGGGAGATGGCGAGATCGCCGGGACCGCCATCGAGGGCGCGTTCTACACCACCCTGCGCGTCACGACCGTCACGATGGATGCCGACTTCGACTGGCCGCGGCTCGAGACGCCCACCATGCTCGGCGTGATCGGCGCCGCGCGGCCGCTCGAAGACGCGGCACGCATCGCCGTCGCCGGCATGGTCCGCTGGATTGCCGCGCGCCGCTCGTTGCCGCTGGCCGACGCCCATCAGCTCGTCAGCCAGACCTGTCGGCTGCGCGTCGGCAACCTGGTCAATCCACTGTACACGGTGCTCTGCGCCGTCCCGCGACACTGGTGCGATGCATCGTGAATCATGCCATCGGGCCTGCACAGCCCGTCGACGCATCCATCACAGACGTTCGACAGCGCGCGGCAAGTCGGCTATAATGCGGCATGCGTGGTGCCCCGGCACCGCGACCGCAGGGCAGCGCGCCCGGTGGATCGGCCATCTGCCGCCGCGTGTGTCCATCGCACCCCGATGTTCGCCTGCCGCGCTGGCGCGGGCCATGCGGCATGTGAGGACAGCCGTGACGCGACCGACACCCCGATCACGCTCCGCGCCCCGCCGATCACGCCGACCGCACTGCGGCCGGTGTGCCATCGCCGGTGCGCGCCGGCAGTCGCCGGCGGTCGGTACGCGCCGTTGAATCCAGGAAAGGCACGCCATGGCAGCAGCAGCAATCGCACTCTACCGATCCTCGATCGGCAAGAAGGCCGTGATGGCGATCACCGGCATCATCGGCTACGGCTTCGTCATCATGCACATGGTCGGCAATCTGAAGATGTTCGAGGGCCGTGACGGCTTCAACCACTATGCCGAATTCCTGCGCACCGTCGGCGAGCCGGCCGTCCCCGAACGCACCCTGCTGTGGATCATCCGTATCGTGCTGCTGGTCGCCGTCACAGCGCACGTCACCGCGGCGATCCAGTTGACGCGCCAGGGCGTCGCCGGCCGGCCCACCGGCTATCGCGTCAAGCGGCGCGTCCAGGCCAACTTCGCCTCGCTGACGCTGCGCTGGGGCGGGCTGGCGCTGGTTCTGTTCCTGATCTACCACTTGGCCCATTTCACGTTCGGCGTCGCGCATCACGACTTTGTGCGCGCCGATCCATACCACAACGTCGTCAGCGCCTTCAGCAACCCGGCGATCGTCGGCGTCTACCTGATCGCCGTCGCGGCGCTGGCGATGCACCTGTTCCACGGCGTCTGGAGCATGTTCCAGACCCTCGGGCTCAACCGGCCGAGCACCGACCGGCTGTGGCGCGGATTGGCGGTGATCTCGGCGCTGGGGTTGTTCGCCGGGTTCGCCACCGTGCCGCTCTCGGTGCTGGGTGGCCTGATCCGCTAGGAGATGCACGCCGCCAGCCGCGGCGCGAGCGAGGATGATGTGCGATGACCACTGACACCAAGACGGCGCCGTCGATCGAGGTGCGCCGGCCTCTCGAATTCACCGACGCGCGTCTCGACGCCCGCATTCCCGGCGGGCCGGTCGAGCGCAAGTGGGAGCAGCGCCAGTTCGACGTCCGGCTGGTCAATCCGACGAACAAACGGCGCTACACCGTCATCGTCGTCGGTTCGGGCCTGGCCGGCGCATCGGCCTCGGCGACGCTGGCCGAGCTCGGCTATCAGGTGCAGACCTTCTGCTACCAGGACAGCCCGCGGCGGGCGCACAGCATCGCGGCGCAGGGTGGCATCAACGCTGCCAAGAACTACCGCAACGATGGTGACAGCGTCTTCCGCCTGTTCTACGACACCATCAAGGGTGGTGACTTCCGCGCCCGTGAGGCGAACGTCTACCGGCTGGCCCAGGTGAGCACCCAGATCATCGACCAGTGCGTCGCGCAGGGGGTGCCATTCGCCCGGGAATATGGCGGGCTGCTCGACAACCGCTCGTTCGGCGGCGCGCAGGTGTCACGCACCTTCTACGCCCGGGGCCAGACCGGCCAGCAATTGCTGCTCGGCGCCTACCAGGCGCTGAGCCGGCAGATCGAACTGGGCAAGGTGCAGATGTTCCCCCGCAGCGAGATGCTCGACCTGGTGCTGGTCGATGGGCGCGCCCGCGGCATCGTGGTGCGCGACATGGTCACCGGCACGGTGCGCTCGTACCTCGCCGACGCGGTGGTGCTGGCGACGGGCGGCTACAGCAATGTGTTCTACCTGTCGACGAACGCCAAGGGCTGCAATACCAGTGCGATCTGGCGCGCACATCGCCGCGGCGCGTTCTTCGCCAACCCCTGCTACACCCAGATCCACCCGACGTGCATCCCGGTGAGCGGCGACTACCAGTCGAAGCTCACGCTGATGAGCGAGTCGCTGCGCAACGATGGCCGCGTGTGGGTGCCGTTGCAGGCCGGCGACCGCCGTGCGCCGCAGGCCATTCCCGAGCACGAGCGCGATTACTTCCTCGAGCGGAAATATCCGAGCTTCGGCAACCTGGCACCGCGCGACATCTCGTCGCGCGCGGCCAAGGAGGCCTGTGATGCCGGGCGGGGCGTGGGGCCGGGCGGCCTGGGGGTCTACCTCGACTTCGCCGATGCGATCAAGCGGCTGAGCGTTCCGGTCATCCGCGAGCGCTACGGCAACCTGTTCGACATGTACGAGCGCATCACCGGCGAGGATCCCTACAGCCAGCCGATGCGCATCTATCCCGCCGTCCACTACACCATGGGCGGGCTGTGGGTCGATTACAACCTGATGTCGACCATCCCCGGCCTGTTCGTCGTCGGCGAGGCAAATTTCTCGGATCACGGCGCCAATCGCCTCGGTGCCAGCGCGCTGATGCAGGGATTGGCCGACGGGTACTTCATCCTGCCCTACACCATCGGCGACTACCTGGTGAGCAATCCGCTGGCGCGCATCACCACCGACCATGCCGCCTTCCGCGAGGCCGAGGCCGGCGTCAACCAGCAGGTCGCGCGGCTGCTGGCGGTCGGCGGCGACCGCACCGTCGACTCGTTCCATCGCGAGCTAGGGAAGATCGTGTGGGACGACTGTGGCATGGCGCGCAATGATGCCGGCCTGCGCCGGGCGCTGCAGCGCATTCCGGCGCTGCGCGACGAGTTCTGGCACCGGGTGCGCGTCCCGGGCAGCGGCGCGAGCCTCAACCAGGAGCTCGAGAAGGCGGGCCGCGTGGCCGACTTCCTCGAGCTCGCCGAGCTGATGTGCATCGACGCCCTGCATCGCACCGAGTCGTGTGGTGGACACTTCCGCGAAGAGAGCCAGACCGACGACGGCGAGGCGAAGCGCGACGACGCCAACTTCTCGTATGTTGCCGCCTGGGAATACAGCGGCGATCTGGATGCGCCGAATCTGCACCGCGAGCCGCTGCACTTCGACTCCGTGAAGCTGCAGCAGCGCAGCTATAAGTGAGGGGGCCCATGAATCTCACGCTACAGGTCTGGCGTCAGCCGGCGAGCGCGGCGAACGGTCGCTTCGTCACCTATCAGGTGCGCGATGTCAGCCCGGACATGTCGTTCCTCGAGATGCTCGATGTGCTGAACCAGCAGTTGATCCTGGCCGGCGACGAGCCGATCGCCTTCGATCACGACTGCCGCGAGGGCATCTGCGGCTCGTGCGGCATGGTGATCGACGGGATAGCGCACGGCGGCCAGCGTGCCACGACAGCCTGTCAGCTGCACATGCGGCATTTCAAGGACGGCGATCAGCTGACGCTCGAGCCATGGCGCGCCAGCGCCTTCCCGATCGTCAAGGATTTGGTCGTCGATCGTGGCGCATTCGACCGGATCATCCAGGCCGGCGGGTACGTCTCGGTCTCGACGGGCGGCGTGCCCGATGCCAATGCCATCCCAGTCCCCAAGGAGAGCGCGGATCGGGCGATGGACGCGGCGGCGTGCATCGGCTGTGGCGCCTGCGTCGCCGCCTGCCCGAACGCGTCGGCGATGCTGTTCACCGGCGCCAAGGTGGCACACCTGGGGGTGCTGCCGCAGGGCCAGGTCGAGCGCTCGCGTCGCGTGCTGGCGATGGTGGCCCAGATGGACGAGGAGGGCTTCGGCGGCTGCACCAACATCGGTGAGTGTGCCGCGGTGTGCCCGAAAGAGATCAAGCTCGATGTGATCGCGCAGCTCAACCGCGATCTGCTGCGCGCCTCGCTGCGCTAGCACGCTGCGGGACAACTGGCTGCATGGTGCCCGGGCGGCGGGCCGCCGACGGTGCCATGCAGCCGTTCCCCGGGCATCCCGAATGATCGCATGAATGACCACCGCAGGGCGAGAGTATGACAGCATCCATCCCCAACTCCATCGTCCGCCAGCTGTCGCTCGCGCTGGGCGCGCTCGCGGTGGTCGTCGTGGCAAATCTGGCGGTCCTCGCCTGGGCGACGCCGACGCGCGATATCGCGCTGGGCAGCCACCGTGATGAGTACCTGCTCAGCGGCGTGCATGATCGGGAGCAAGGCGCCGATGGTGTCTGGTATCGCTGGACGACCGCCCGCAGCGCGCTGGCGATTGCGCATCCGGCGGTCACGCGCTCGGCCGTGCTGACGCTGCGGCTGGGTGGCCGGCCCGCACCGGGGGCGCTGGATCTGCAACTCGACGGTCGTCCGTGGGTTCGGCTCGAGGCCACAGTCGCGCCGCGTGCGTATCAGCTGCTCCTGCCACCCGAACGCGGCGCGCGCTACACGCTGGGCATGCTCAGCGAGACGTTCCGCATCGCCGGCGATGGTCGCGAGCTCGGCGTCAAGCTGATGCGTTTGCGCGTCGCCCCGCTGCGCGAGGGCGTGTGGTCGCCAAGTGTGGCCCAGCTTGGCTGGCAGTTGGCGATTCTGCTGGCGGCGCAGGCGTGCCTGTGGCGGCTCGGCTGGCGCACGATCGTCCAAGCCGGAATCCTGGCGGGCCTGGCGCTCGGCCTGGCGCTGCATCTGTCGGCGACGCTGGTCTTCAGCCACGCCTACCTGCCGCCGCTGGCGGTCGCCGCCGGCGCGCTGGCTGTGCTGACGCTCGTCGGGCTACCGGCATTCGAACGGCTCGGCGCTGATCTGCTGCGCCCGACCACGCTGCGTCTCGTCTGGGGGATGATGCTCGTCGCCGCGGCGCTGCGGCTCGCCGGCGTGCTCTATCCCGGGTTCGACGGCCAGGATCTGGGGCGCAACGTCCGGCGTCTGCTGCTCACTCTCGGCGGCGAACTGGTGATCATCGCGCCGTCGAGCGAATTCGCCCGCGGCATCACCATCTATCCCACCGGGCCATATCTGATGGCGATGCCGCTGCTGACGCTCATCGGCGACCTGTCGCAGTATCTCGAGGGATTCACCGCGCTCCTCGACGGCACATCGGTCCTGTTCGTCGCGCTGCTGGCGCGGCGCCTCGGCGGCAGCGAGCGCGCCGCCATGCTGGCCGCCGTCCTGATGCTCGGCAGCGTGGCGACATTCTCGGCGCTGTACTACCAGTTCACCGCCCAGATCTTCGGCCAGTGGTTCACCGCCCCGATCGCGCTGATCCTGCTCGCCGGCGCCGATGGCCGACCCGAACTGCGGCGCTGGGCCTGGGCCGTCCTGCTGCTGCAATTCAGCATGTACTCGCATATTGGCGTGACGATCCTGGCGGTGAGCTGGTTCGGTGTGATGTGGCTGCTGGGCGCGCGCGCCGGGCGCTGGCGCGAATGGCTCGCGGCGGGAGCGCTGTTCGGCGGAAGCGTCGTGCTGGTCGTCGTGCTGCTGTACAGCTTCATCCTCGAGATCACGCTCAGCCACACCGGCGCTGTCACCAGTCGGCCGATCGATGCGAGCGGCACCTGGTTCCCCGGGGCATCGCCGTTGATGTGGAAGGGTGCCGTGCTGAGCTTCTCGGAGCCAGGCCTGCTGGTGCTGCCGGTGGCGCTGTGGCTGGCGCTGCGCCCGGCATGGGCCGGTCGGCGGCGTATCGTCGTCGGCGGCGCGGCGCTGGTCGCGCTCGGCTACCTGCTGGTCAACGCGCGCTTCGATCTGCAGGTGCGCTATTACTACTTCGTGGTGCCGCTGGCGCTGGCGCTGATCGGCGTGGCGTGGGCGCAGCTGGCACGGCGCGGGCGGGCCGGGCTCGCGCTGGGTGGCGCGCTGGTGCTGCTGGTCGCTGGCGCGGGGATCGTGCAGTGGCTCGGCGCCACCTTTGATGAACGGGCGATCTCGATGACGCCGCTGACACACTGAGGGACGGCATGGAACGCATCGGGCTGGTAGGGCTGGGCCGCATGGGGCAGGCGATCGGCGGGCGGTTGCTGGCGGCAGGATATCCGCTGGTGGTCTACAACCGCACGGCCGCGCGCGCGGCGCCGCTGCTGGCCGCCGGAGCACAGCGCGCCGCTACGCCGGCCCACGTGGTACAGCATGCCGATGTCGTCCTGACCATCCTCACCGATGATGCGGCGGTCGAGCAGGTGTATCGTGGGCGCGATGGCCTGCTGGGCGCCGCCGCCGCCGGCCGCCTGTTCGTCGAGATGAGCACCATCCGCACGGCGACGCTCCGGGGGTTGGCGTCTGCAGTGCTGGCGGCGGGCGCACGGCTCGTCGACCTGCCGGTGTCGGGGACGGTCGCGCCGGCGCGTCAGGGGCAACTGCTCGGCCTGGCGGGCGGCGATGCCGCCGATGTCGCCCGTGCGATGGCCGTGGTGCAGCATTGCTGCCGCCGGGTCGTGCACCTCGGGCCACTGGGCGCCGGGACGACGATGAAGCTGGTGCTGAATATGCCGATGGCGGTCTTCTGGGCGGCGCTGGCCGAGGCGCTGGCGATTGGCGCGAGCCATGGCCTGCAGCGTGCACAGATGCTCGAGGTGTTTCTCGATTCGCCGGTGGCGTTGCCGGCGCTGCGCGCCAAGGCACCGCTGCTGCTCGGCGCCGTCGAGGAGGTCGCCTTTGATGTCACCGGGGTGCGCAAGGACCTGCTGGCGATGACGTCGACAGCGCAGGCGGTGGCGGTGGCGACGCCCACCGCAGCGGCGGCGCTGGCCCACTTCGCGGCGGCGACGGCCGCCGGCTATGGGGCACGCGATGTGGCGCTGATCGTCGAGTATGTCGATGCGATGACCCGCCTGAGCCGGGGCGATCCGGCGTGATTCCGCCGCTCGCCGACGCCCGGCTGACCATCACGGCGCTCGAGCGGCACGACGTACGGGCGCTGCCGGCGCTCTACCGCGCGACGCCCGGGTTCTTTGCGGCCTATGGTGTGCCGCTCGACGAGCGGCTCGATGCTGCGGTGGCGGCGCAGTGGCAACGCTGCCATGACGCCATGGCGACCCACCAGTTGCTGGCGCTGCGACGTGCCGACGCGGCAGCGCTCATCGGCGTCATCGAAGTCCGTCACGCAGCCCCCACAGCCGGTGCCGTCCTCCTGTGGATGCTCGTCGTGCAATCCCGGCAACGCCAGGGATATGGCCAGGCTGCGCTGGCGCTGCTCGAAACCTGGCTCGTCCGGCAGGCGGCGGTCGACCGGTTGTGCGCCCTCGGTGGTGACAACCCCGAAGGACACACGTTTCTCGAATTGCAGGGATTCCATCGTACCAATGACCGTGCGCCGCTCCCGGTAGGCAGCGGCGAAGCCGACATCTGGAGCTGGTGAGCCGGTAGCGCCGGCGCCATGAGGAGACACGATGAGCACGCCGCCGTTTCTCGCCGCCGCCCGCTTCCCGTCGCGGCGTTCGGTCGTCCATGCTCCTGGTGGGATGGTCGCGACGAGCCAGCCACTCGCGGCGCAGGCCGGGCTGCAGGTGCTGCTCCAGGGTGGCAACGCCGCCGATGCCGCCGTCGCCACTGCGGCAGTGCTGGCGGTCGTCGAGCCGATGAGCACCGGGCTGGGCGGCGATGCCTTCGCGCTGGTGTACTCGGCGCGCGATGGTGCGGTGACATCGCTCAACGGCAGCGGTCGTGCGGCTGCGGCGGCCACACCGGCGCGCTTCGCCGAACTGGGGCTGGACGCAATCCCGCTCGATGGCCCATTGCCGGTGACCGTCCCCGGCGTCGTCGATGCCTGGCACGCGCTGCTGCAGCGCCACGGCCGTATGCCACTGGCTGATGTGCTGCGCGCCGCCATCGGCTACGCCGAGCATGGCTTCCCGGTGAGCGAGCTGATCGCACGCGCCTGGGCCGCCGGCGAGACGCGGCTGCGCGCCAACCCCGCCTCGGCGCGCACCTTCCTGGTCGACGGAGCTGCACCACGCGCCGGGACGCGCTTCCGCCAGCCGGCATTGGCGCGGACGCTGCGGACGGTCGCCGAGGGTGGGTCGGCGGCGTTCTATGCCGGCCCGATCGCGGCGGCACTGGTGGCGGCGCTCGAGCAGGCCGGTGGCTGGCTGACGCTGCAGGATGTTGCGGCACACCGCAGCACCTGGGATACGCCGCTGTCGACGATGTACCGCGGGTATCGCGTGTACGAATGCCCGCCGAACGGGCAGGGCCTGACGGCTCTGCTCGCGCTCAACCTCCTCGATGGGTTCGATCTGGCGTCGCTGGGCGCGGCATCGCCGGCGGCACTCCATCTGCAGATCGAGGCGCTGCGGCTGGCGTTCGCCGACGCTGCGGCGACCATCGCCGATCCGCAACTGGTGTCAGTGCCTACGGCGGCGCTGCTCGAGCCAGCGTACACCACCGCACGTCGCGCGCGCATCGATCCGCAGCGCGCTGCGGTCATCGCGCCAGCCGGCAGCCTCCCCGGCGGGCACGACACCGTCTACCTGAGCGTCGTCGACGCCGAGGGGAACGCCGTGTCGTTCATCAACAGCACATACCACGGCTGGGGCTCGGCATTCACCGCCGGTGATACTGGCATCGTGCTGCAGAATCGTGGCGCCGGCTTTGTGCTCGATCCGGCACATCCCAACGTGATCGCGCCGCGCAAGCGGCCATATCACACCATCATCCCGTGCCTCGTGACGCATGCGGGGCGCCTGTGGGCCAGCTTCGGCGTGATGGGTGGCTTCATGCAACCGCAGGGGCACGTGCAGATGCTGGTGAACATGCTGGATTTCGGCATGAACCCGCAAGAGGCGCTCGACGCGCCACGCTTCGAACTGATCCGCCCGTACCAGGAGCCCCGCGCAGTGGCCACCGAATATGGTGCGGACACCGAACGCGCACTCCAGGCGCTGGGACACCAGATCGCCGAGCGCGAGAGCCAGTTCGGCTTCGGTGGCGGCCAGATCATCGTGGTCGATGAGGACGGTATTCGCCACGGCGGCAGCGATCCACGCAAGGATGGCGCAGTCGTTGCCTATTGAGTGGCGCGCGACACAGGTCTCGTCGGCCGGTGATGTGGAACTGCTCCGGCGACCGTCGCTGATACAGGAGCCATCAATGAAGATACTTGTGCTTCACGGGCCGAATCTGAACATGCTCGGCCGACGGCAGCCGGAGATCTACGGCAGCATGACCCTCGCACAGATCGACGAGCAACTGCAGCGCGCGGCACAGGCCGCCGGAGCCACGCTGCTGACCAGGCAGTCCAACCACGAAGGCGTGCTGATCGATGTGCTGCAAGCCGAGGGTTGGGACGCCGACGGGATCGTGATCAATCCCGGGGCGTTGACCCACTACGGGCTGGCGCTGCGCGACGCGCTCGCGGCGCTGTCGGCGCCGATCATCGAAGTTCATCTCTCGAACGTCTATCGACGTGAGGCCTTCCGCCACACATCGGTGGTCGCGCCGATTGCCACCGGCCAGATCGCCGGATTGGGCTGGCGCGGCTACCTGCTGGCGCTCGACTGGCTGCTACACGGCCAGTGAGCGCGAATGCCCGGAATCCTCCGCGCCCGCGGAAGCATCAGGCGGCGGCCGGACACACCGACCGCCGCCGACCCGTTCCGGTCCGCCGGGCGTGCAACGACCGCTCGTGGTCGTGCTCAGGCGTCACCCGCCGACACCACCGCTGGTTCAGCCACCGGCGGTGCGCCGCCGCTCACGGATTGCCGTCGCCGGGCGTCGCCGGCTGCAGCGCCGCCTCGGTGTAGGTGTTCGCCGAGTCGTACAGGATCCAGCCACCGCTGATCGGGTAGTTGTCGACTGCGTCGATCTGCGCCCGTACCTCGGCGGCGCCATACTGGACGATCTGGTCGTCGGGCACCCACACCAGCGTGAAATCCTGCAGCCATGGCCGCAGCAGCGCATTCTTGCCGGCAACCTTCTCCGCGCCTGCCTTCATCGACCTCTCGATGACGCGGCCTGGATCGCGCGCCGGTAGCGGAATGCCGAGATCACCCGGATTGAAGTGCGACGGGTAGACCATCGGGCAGACATAGTCGGTGTGCTGCGACATGATCGTGATGTCCTGGCCGATGAGCTCCGATGCCTCGAACACGGTATAGCCGAACACATCGACCGAGAAGAACGCGCCAGCCCCGTTGATCGCCCGATGCGAGCGCTCGAGGACATTCGCGATGTTCTGGAACTTCTCCTCGGGAGTGCCTTCACGCGACAGCTGCAGCCGCTCGCCGTCGGTCGGCGAGAACTCCAGCGACGGGAAACGGATGTAGTCGTAGTTGATCTCGTCGAACCCGAGCCGCGCCGCCTCAACGCTCAGCTGGATGTTGTAGTCCCAGACATTTTCGTTCCAGGGGTCAAGCCAGGCGTAACGGATGGTCGATGTCGGATAGTCGGCGAAGACCCCGCCGGTGCTGCGGTCACGTGCCGCCCAGTCCGGCCGTGCGTCAGCCAGCACGTTGTCATGGCTGAACATGTGAACTCGCGCGATCAGATAGATGTTCCGCCGCTTGGCTTCGGCGATGATCGCCTTGATGTCGTAGTACGGCGCCGACGTGCCCAACTCCTTCACAATCGGCACCTGCGAATCGTAGTAGATCAAGCCCAGATCGTCGCGCAGGTCCGATTTGAGGTCGATCACGATGGCGTTCAGCTCGGTGCGATCGATCATATCGAAGAACGCCAGCCGCATCTTCTCGTTGGCTGCAACCGCCGACGTAATGTAGATTGAGCGCGTTTTGAATGGCACCAGCTCGATCGTCGGTGGGATTCCGTCGGGCGTCAGCTCGACCACGGCCTTGCGGTAGCCCGGCGCCAGGACCTGTACGACACCACGCTCGGGGACACCTTCCAGCGTAAATTGACCATCACGGCTGTCGCTGAGGCGAATGAACGCGACCTCGGCAGCGCCGAGCTCGGGCGACACCGTGATCGCCGCATTCTGGATCGGGGCGCCGGTCGCGACATCAATCAGCGTCGCGCGCAGCAGATCAGGCCGCAGCACAGCATTCAACGCCGTAGCACGATTGACCGACTGCGACAACGGCGCGTAACCATCAGCCTCGATGGTGACGGTCGCTTCCTCGGCGATGCCGACCAGGCTGAAGTTCCCCTCGGCGTCACTCACAGCGCTGGCCTCGCCGGAACTGATGGTAGCACCAGCGATCGGCGCACTGGTGAATTGGTCAGTGATCACGCCGGTGAGCGTGTTTGGCCGCAGGTCGGCATCGACGATGGTGGCGCGGTCGAGCTCGGCGACGACGGCCTCGTAGCCGGCTGCCTCGATGGTGAGCTGGAACTGCGTCGGGACGCCGGCGATGGCGTAGCGCCCCTCGGCATCGGTGGTGGCACTCAGGCCTTCGGCGCTGCGGACGGTGGCACCGGTGATTGGCTCGGAGGTATACGTGTCGCGGACGACCCCGGCGACGGTGTTGGGGCGCAATGCGATGTTGACGACTGCGCCGGACTGCCCGGACGCTGGCTCGGGCTGGCTCGCGAGCGCAATTGCCGCTGGCTCGTACCCGGGGACGGCAACCTGCAGCGTGTCGCTCGCTGACCAGAAGGCGAATTCGTATTTGCCCGCGGCATCGGTGTCGGCTCGCGCATTGCCGAGCTGGACGCTGGCGCCAGTGATCGGCTCGCCGGTGTAGTCGTCGAAGACGACGCCGACAAGGGGGCTGGGGGCAACGCTGCACGCGGCGAGAAACGCCACGATGCATGCGGCGAGGCTGCGGCCGAGAATGCGCAGGGCGCTGGCGAATGACGGATTCATGTGGTGCGTCTCATGCTCACTTGGCGCTGCAGGGTCGGCTCCGATCGCCACGCACCGCGTTCGCTCCGGGCATCCGTGGATCGGCCGACCTCGCCGCACGACGGTCGTCCTGTGGGATAATGGTGACCGCTCACCCGTGTCTTCATCATACGAGCATCGGTAGCAGTTGTCAAGAAACATTGACATAATTCAACTATGACATGAGTGATGAGTGAGGCAGGCATGACAGGCGGAGTTGATGATTCGACATCGTACTGGCAAGCGAGCGCACCTGGCGTTCACTGGCAGCACGCTCTGCCGGCCCAGAGCGCGGTCGTCGTGATTGGAGCAGGGATCGTCGGCAGTTCGGCGGCGTACTGGGCGGCGCGCGCCGGGTTGCAGCCGCTCCTGATCGATCAGCGGGCGCCAGGCGCCGGGGCGACCGGGCGCAATGGCGGGTTCATGACGTTTGGCACAGCCGAGGGATTCAGCGGGACGAGCCGGCGGATCGGGGTTGCAGCGACAAAGACGCTGTTCGATCTGACGCTTCATAGCCGGGCGTTGGCGCGGCGGATCGTCGTCGACGAGCGGATCGACTGTGATTTTGCCGCACGCGGGCGGCTGAGTCTGTCATTGAACGCGACCGAGCACGAACATCACGCTGCCGATGTGGCGGTGCTCCGGGAGGCCGGTTATGACGTCGAGCTTCTTGATGCTGCTGGTGTTGCGCAGTTGATGCATACACCGCCGGGACCACGCATCGTCGGCGCGATCTTCGCGCCCGGCGACGTCACGCTTCATTCGCTGCGGCTGGTGAACGGCATTGTGGCTGCCGCCGAGCGCCACGGAGCCTTGACTGCCACGGCCACCGTGCGGTCGCTGGCCGAGCACGGCGGCAGCGTGCGGCTCGAAACCTCAGCCGGCACGATCGAGGCCGGAGCAGTCATCATCGCGGCCAACGCATGGTCGAGCCAGTTGGTGCCGGCATTGCGCGGCATCATCACGCCAGTGCGCGGCCAGATGCTGTCGTACGCACCGTTGCCACCAGTCTTCACCACCGGCATCGGCGCCGAATTCAGCGAGACAGGCGAGTACTGGCAGCAGACCAGCGATGGCACGATCGTGCTGGGCGGGTGTCGCGCTGCCGCGCCCGATCGCGACGTCGATACGTTGGCGCTGGTGCCGACGGCACCGGTCCAGACGGCATTGGAACGTGTGCTTCCGACGTTGTTTCCACAACTCGACGGCCTCACGATTGAGCGGCGCTGGGCCGGACCCATGGCGTTCACGCCAGACTATCTGCCCGTTGTCGACCAGGTGCCCGGCGTTGCGCGCGCCTGGTTCGCCGGCGGCTTCTGTGGCCACGGTATGCCCTTCGGCGTTCGTGTCGGCCAGGCTCTGGTCGAGGCTGCACAGCGCGGTGTGCTGCCCACCGATGTTGCGCCGCTCCACCTCGGGCGCTAGCGCGGAGCACGCGCGCGGCGCCCGCGTTGATTGATCACCAGCGCGCTCCCGACGGGTCAGCGGTGTGGCATGAACGCCCGCCGCTGACCACTTCCCGTCCAGGATATCGCCCCGGCGTCCGCCGTCCGCGTGCGCCGCCACGCGCTACACGCTGCAGATGGAGGCAGGCGCGGCTGCCGGCCATGGCAGCACGATGCATGCGCCTGCCGCTACCGCATCACGTGCGGTCGGGCGGCGTCGGGCCGCCACGGGTACCTGCATCACATGCCGCCACAGTATGCGATCGATGGGTGTTGGCTCGGGCATCACGTTCGTGGTACGCGCGAGTGCGCAGGCGCCACACGATGCCGCCGGACCGCCACGCCGGCCAGCAGCGCCAGTCGCGTGCCGCGCACGGGCCCGCCGGTGCCGCCACGCCGCGGGCACCAGCGCAGCGCAATGCCAACACCCCCGACCGCAGCCATGCGCCGCAATCGGGGGTGTCTGGTCTTCGTGGCGGCGGCGGGTGGATGTGAACCATCAACCCTCGAGGTGCTGCTCCGCCAGGTCACCACGTTGGCCCAGCAGCGCCAGTCGCATGCCACGCCCGCTGCATCACGCATACGCCGCGCACGGGCCCGCCCGTGCCGCCACGCCGCGGGCACCAGCGCAGCGCAATGCCAACACCCCCGACCGCAGCCATACGCTGCAATCGGGGGTGTCTGGTCTTCGTGGCGGCGGCGGGTGGATGTGAACCATCAGCCCTCGAGGTGCTGTTCCGCCAGGTCGCCACGTTGGCCCAGCAGCGCCAGTCGCGCGCCACGCCGCGGGCACCAGCGCAGCGCTTGCCGCCACGCCGCGGGCACCAGCGCAGCGCAATGCCAACACCCCCGACCGCAGCCATACGCTGCAATCGGGGGTGTCTGGTCTTCGTGGTAGCGGCGGGTGGATTCGAACCACCGACCTTCGGGTTATGAGCCC
>JAGWYG010000067.1 GCA_018969485.1 Chloroflexota bacterium | reverse complement strand
CAGTGGCCGTCGTCCGCGCCTGGCGGAACCGCGACCGCCGGGACAACGCGCTGCGCCCGCCACCCAAGCGCCGCTACCGGCGTCAGGCGGCAGCAGCCACGGCAGCCTGACAACCCATGCTTGGACCCTGCATACGGGGTGTGACGTCACGTGCCGCACGGGGGATGACGACGCGCCGGCCCGCTCGCGCTGGCGGCGCACGCGTCAGGGGATGCCGCATCACAGCGAGCACCGTCGCGACAGGACTGCGGCATGGCGGTTTGGCCGCGGACGCCGCACCACGCCGTTGTGCCGCGGCGCTCTGGCCACCTGCGGCGCCCGCGCCCCGGCCGGACAGCCCGCACCGCCTGGACGCGCGCTTGCCGCATCAGACGGCTGTATCCTCTGCCTCCCCAGAGAAACCTGCCCCCGCACGGGGGTAATCCCTCGGCCCCATCGCCGCGCAGCCCGCCTGCCCGGACCGTGGCAGGAGGCCGCGTCGGCGACCTTAGCCCTGGGAGCCGTCGGGGGAGCGTCGGCAGCGCCTGCACCCTGCGGCCGCGGCACGGTCGCCACCGTCGAACAACCGCCCACTCCCGCTGCTTCGCGGCGAGGAGGTCACGATCGCTCGCCGCATGCTCCTGCGCACTGCAGCACGTTACGTCACACCGTGCCGATACGACCGCCCGGCCGCCAGCGCGCCGGGACGCGCCGTACACGGTGCCGGTCGCAATCCAGCGCCGCCTCCGGCGCTGTGCATCGCGTGGGGCGCCATGCCTGACCGGCGGGAGCACCGCGGCGTGCGCTCCGCGTCAGTGCGGGGCAGATCCCTGCCCCGATGGCGCGTATCGGTTGTCATATCAGAACATTTGTGCTATACTATAGCCATGAGCGGTGTGTGATCCGCACGCGCGAGACCGAGGGCGCGCATTGACCGGGCGAGTGAAGCCCCACCGCACGCCGCAGCGCACCGATGGGTAGATCATGGCCGACGAAGGAGGGGTATCCCCATGGACGAGCTGTATCACGAGATGGCGCGCCGCTGCACGATCGCGCACCGCACCAGCGACGCCGGCACCATCTGGGTGCCCGATCGTATCGTCGTCATCGCCCGCCTGTACGAGGCCCTTCGGCCCGCCGTCGTCGAACCCACCGACGAGGAGCAGCAGGACGACGCCGAGGAGCGGATCTACGAATGGGATGCGCTCGATGCGATCAATGCCAGCAGCATCTGCTCGCTCGAATGGGGCCTTGGCGGCGCTCCAATCTCCTGGAGCAACACCATCTCGCTGGTCGATGGTGGCGATGCGGGCTGGTTCGTCGTCTATCACATCGACGGGTCGTTCACGACCATCGTCGCCCGGCTGGTCGGCGACCATCGGGCGTTGCTGAACATGGTGATCGAGGAGATGATCGCCAACGATGGCGTTCCATACGTCTGGCACGCCGGATACGAGTGGAGCGACACCTCCGACGAGGCGCTCAAGGGAGAATCCGCGAGCCATGAAGTCTTGTTCGGCGACTCGCCGCCCGACGAGTTCTCCATCAGCGACATGATCGACCTCGCCGCCGTCAGCGCCGGATTCGCGCGGCGCACCGCCCGCTCACCCGAGCTATGGCCCGAGATCGCCAGGATCGTGGACGTGCTCGAGAATCCCAGATCATTCACCCTATGGTCGCCGCATTCCCCGCCACACCAGCCGCGCGTCGTCGCCGAGCACGAGCGGCCGGATCTGCTGCGGCGCTACATCAGCCTGGTGACCAATCGCTGAGGCCAGGGCGCGCCAGGAGACAACTGACAGGCCGGCACGCCCCGCGCGCCGGCCTGCGGCAGACAGTATGGCGACGGAGACGAACCGTTGGCCGATGCGCACGGAAGGCACAGCCGCGGGCAATCGAGGGAGGTGGTGGAGCGAAGGGGGCTCGAACCCCTGACCTCCTGCGTGCAAAGCAGGCGCTCTCCCAGCTGAGCTATCGCCCCACATCAGAGAAGTGACATATGCAGCGCGACAGCGCGTGGTGGGCGTAGGTGGACTCGAACCACCGACCTCGATCTTATCAGGATCGCGCTCTAACCAGCTGAGCTATACGCCCGATACCGTCGGCATGGCTGCTCGCCCGACGAGGTGGCGCGGTGCCGTCGGCGGCAGCGCACGCTTCGAACGAGCCGCAGTGTAGCACGGGAATCCGCACATGTCAAGCGCCGAAACCGGCGCCCGGCGCACCGGCGCACGGGTGCCACCGGCGCAGACGTGTACCGACGTCCGCGAGCTCCGCCTGGCGTGCCGCATGCCAGCACTCGCATCGTCCGCGAGATCGGCGTGTGCACCACCAGGCGCTGTAGCAGCTGCGCCAGCGGTGCGTTCGCCCTCTATCCCCATCCGCACCATCCGGCGGTGGCGTGCTCAAGCACATACACGAGATAGATATGCAGAATGTCACTCCCGTCTCCCGTCTCTTCGTGTCTTCGTGTCTTCGTGTGACGCCCGTCTCCCGTCTCCCGTCTCCCGTCTCCCGTCTCCCGTCTCTTCGTGTCTTCGTGTCTTCGTGCGAAGCATCTCCCGGCCCGGCGCGCGAGACCGCGCGCCCACGGCGAGACACCCGAGCAGGATGGACATCCGCACAGCCGCATGCTATGATGCGCCGCGAGGGCAGTGCCGGCATGCGTGGCGCGTCCAGCGGGCGCAGCGCACCGGAGCCGATGGTGGGGGCATCACGATGCGACGCGATCTCACCGGCAAGCGAGCGCGGAAGCTGACGACGCGGCATGCACTGACCAATGAGGAGATCCGGCGGATCATCGCCGCGGCGCGCATCACGCTAGCGACCTTCGACCCGGAGTACCGGGCGAACGTCACGCAGATCGCCAGCGATCTCGGGCGCAGCCGACCGACCATTTATGGCTGGGCCGATCGGGCGCTGGTGGCGATGATCGGCGCCCTGCGCCAGATTCGCGCCGGGAGGCCGCCGAAGCCTCGGGCGGATGATGCCCAATGACCGCTCCATCGCACTGGCTCCGGCGGGCGTGCTGCGGCCAGGATGGCCCTGACGCAACGACAGTCCATTCATCAGCGACACACGAAGGAATTGTGCGTGATCGCACTGATCAGCGTCTCGGACAAGCGTGGCGTCGTCGAGTTCGCCAGCGCGCTGGCCGGGCTCGGCTACGCTATCGTTTCGACGGGCAACACTGCCCGGCACCTGGCTGCTGCCGGCGTCGCGGTGCGCGCCGTCAGCACGCTCACGCAGTTCCCCGAAATCCTCGACGGGCGGGTGAAGACATTGCATCCAGCGGTGCATGGCGGCATTCTGGCGCGGCGCGACGACGCCGGACACATGGCACAGCTCGCCGAGCGCCAGATCGCACCGATCGACCTGGTCGTCGTGAATCTCTATCCGTTCGCGGCGACCATCGAACAGCCTGATGTGACCGATGCAGCCGCGATCGAGCAGATCGACATCGGCGGGCCGGCGCTGCTGCGTGCCGCCGCCAAGAATCATCAGGACGTGCTGGTCGTGATCGATCCGGCCCGCTACGACGAGGTGCTCGGCGCGCTGCGCGACGCGCGCGTGACGCCCGCGCTGCGCCGCACGCTGGCGGCGGCAGCATTCGCCCATACCGCCGGATATGATGCGCGCATCGCCCGTTACCTGCATGCCGATGAGCCCATGCCGCCAGATCTGACGCTGAGCCTGCCGCAGGCGCAGCAGCTACGCTACGGCGAGAACCCGCACCAGCGGGCGGTGCTGTACGGCGAGTTCGCGCGGTATTTCGCCAGCATCCATGGCCGCGAGCTCTCGGCGATCAATATCATGGACATCGCCGCCGCCGCGGCGCTGCTGGGCGAGTTCGATCCCGCCGATGGCGCGACGCTGACGATCGTCAAACACACCAATCCATGTGGCGTCGCCAGCGCGGCGACCCCGCTGCAGGCCTGGCAGGCGGCATTCGCCACCGATCGCGAGGCGCCGTTCGGCGGCGTGATCGCGCTCAATCAGCCGCTCGACGCACCCCTGGCGCGGGCGATCGACGAGATCTTCAGCGAGATCGTGATCGCACCGTCGTTCACCCCCGAGGCGCTCGACGTGCTGATGCGCAAGAAGCAGCGCCGCCTGGTGCGCTGGCTGGCGCCCGCGCCGGCCGATGCGCTGCAGTACTTCAGCGTCCCGGGCGGGCTGCTCGTCCAGCAGGCCGATCCAGCCGTCGCCGACGATCCGCTGCAGGTCGTGACGCGCCGGGCACCGAGCGACGAGGAGTGGCGTGCGCTGCGGTTCGCCTGGCGCGTCGTCAAGCACGTCAAGTCGAACGCGATCGTCTATGCTGCCGCCGACCGCACGCTCGGCATCGGTGCCGGCCAGATGAGCCGCGTCGACGCATCGCGCCTGGCGGTATCCAAGGCAGCGCATGCTGGCCTGACGCTGCGGCAGGCCGCGCTCGGCAGCGATGCCTTCTTTCCGTTCGCCGATGGCGTCGAGGTTGCCGCCGCCGCCGGCGCGACGGCAGTGATCCAGCCGGGCGGCTCGATCCGCGACGACGAGGTGATCGCGGCGGCTGATCGCCTGGGGCTGGCGATGGTATTCACCGGGCGGCGCCACTTCCGCCACTAGCGAGGTCAGAAACGCGTGGAACTTCAGTATGGTGCCGATGGGCTGATCCCGGCGATCGTACAGCACGCCCGCAGCGGCGAGGTGCTGATGCTGGGATATATGAATGAGGCCGCGCTCGCCGCGACGCGCGACAGCGGCTGGGTGACGTTCTGGAGCCGCAGCCGCGCCGCGCTGTGGCGCAAGGGCGAGACGAGCGGCAACCTGCTGCGGTGCGTCGCGGTGCGCACCGACTGCGACGCCGATGCGCTGCTGGTGCTGGCCGAGCCGGCCGGCCCGACGTGCCATACTGGCGCGCCGAGTTGCTTTCATCGGGATGTCGCCGGCGACGTGCTGGACGAGCGCGTCCCGGCGATCAGCATGGTGCCGCGCCTGGCCGATGTGATCGCCGCGCGCGCCGCCTCGGGCGCTGCGGATTCGTACACCGCCCGTCTGCTCGCTGCCGGCGTCGACCGGATCGCCAGGAAGATCGGTGAAGAGGCCGCCGAGGTGATCATCGCCGCCAAGAATCACGATACCAGGGAACTGACCTGGGAACTGGCGGACCTGTGGTATCACGCGCTGGTGCTGCAGCACCAGCAGGGCCTGGCTCCCGAGGCGGTCTGGCACGAGTTGCGCCGGCGTCATGGCGCGTAGCGCGGCTCAGCGGCGCACCAGGCGCGCCAGGCCAATCAGCACGATCGCCAGGGCGCCGAGCGCTGCCAGCGTGCTGAGCTCCAGCACGGCGCCGAAGCGTGGCTGCAGGGCGTCGAGCGCGGCGAGTGGCGCGACCAGCGGCGCGGTGAGCCCGAGCAGCGCGTCGAATGCCGGATTGTCGGGCCGCGCTGCGAAGAGCCGCACGATGAGGCGGGCGAGCAGCAGCCCGGCGACGGCGCCGCACGCCCAGCGCGACCATCTGATGACGTGTGTCCGCCCCGGCATCGGCGTCCTCCGCAACAGCCCCCGGCCAGGAGTATAGCGCATCGGCGCGGAAGGAGCACGCGATGGACAGCATTCCGCCGCTGGCGCTCGAGCGACAGCTCTCGCGACGGCTCTGGGGTGGCACCCGGCTCGGCGCCTGGCTGGGCCTGGCCGACGCCGCCGTACCGCTGGCTGAATCCTGGCAGGTCTATGCCGATAATCGCGTGGCTGGCGGGCCGTACGCCGGGGCGACGCTCGCCGAGCTGGGCCGGCGCTTCGGCGCAGCACTCGTCGGGCGGCGCGCGCTGGCGCGCACCGGCGTGCGCTTTCCGCTGCTGCTGAAGTTCATCGATGCCGCAGCGCCGCTCTCGATCCAGGTGCACCCCGACGATCACTACGCCCATACGGTCGAGGCCGCGAGCGGCTTCGATGGCAAGACCGAGGCGTGGGTCATCCTGCACGCCGAGCCTGGCGCGACGGTGTTTCATGGCCTGCGGCGCGCGACGACGCCGGCAGCATTCTGTGATGCGCTCGCCGCCGGGCAGGTGCTGCCGCTGCTGCGCGAACTGCCGGTGCATGCGGGCGACGTGATCTTCGTGCCGGCGGGCACGCTGCACGCGATCAATGGCGGCATTGTGCTGTTCGAGGTGCAGCAGACGTCGGATCTGACGTATCGGGTCTACGACTATGATCGCCGTGACGCCGACGGCCAGCCGCGCGCATTGCACCTGACGCATGCGCTGGCAGTGACCGACTGGAGCGCTGCGCCGCCGCCGGCCCAGGCGCCGGTCGTGGTCGGCGCCGGCCGCACGCGGCTGGCGAGCTGCGCCTACTTCGAGCTCGAGCGCTGGCAGTTCCAGGGGCGCACGCCGGTGACGGCCGATGGCGAGCGATGCCAGATCCTGACGGTGATCGACGGCACGGCGACGCTCCACGGCGACGCCGGCGCATGGCCGCTGGCGCGCGGCGCCTCGCTGGTCGTGCCGGCCGCACCCGCCAGCTACCAGCTTCACGCCGACGCGCCCGTCACGCTGCTGTGGTGCGCAGTTCCATGAGGAGGCCGGGATGACCATTCCCATCATCGACGATCTGGACCAGGCGCGGCATGGCATCCTGCGGCGCGTCGCGCTCGACGAGGTGAGCGTCCCGCCGGCGGTCCTCGCGCGGATCGAGGCGACCTTTGGCGCGCCGCTCACGCCGGCCGCGGCGGTCGAGCGCATTCTCGCCGAGGTGCGCCACGACGGCGACGCGGCGCTGCAGCGCTGGAACGCGCGGCTCGACGGCTATCACGGGCCGCTCGAGGTGCCAGCCGGGCGCATGGCCGCCGCGCTGGCGGCGCTCGACCCGGCGCTGCGCCATGCCCTCGAGGCAGCCGCCGGCGAGATCGAGCGCTTTCATCGGCGCCAGACGCGCGCGTCGTGGGTCGAGTTCGGCGCCGACGGTGCGCTCGGGCAGATCATCCGACCGCTGCAGCGCGTCGGCATCTATGTCCCCGGCGGCGCCGCGCCGCTGCCATCGTCGCTGCTGATGGCCGCGATCCCGGCGCGCGTCGCCGGAGTCGCCGAGATCATCATGTGCTCGCCACCGCGCGACGCCAGCGGCGGCATTGATCCCGTGGTGCTCGCCGCCGCCGCCATCGCCGGCGTGACGCGCGTCTTCGCCATCGGCGGTGCCCAGGCGATCGGCGCGATGGCCTACGGCAGCGCCAGCGTACCGCGGGTCGACAAGATCGCCGGCCCGGGCAACCTGTTCGTCGTGCTGGCCAAGCGTGCCGTGTATGGCGTCGTCGGCATCGAGGCGCTGCCCGGCCCCACCGAGACGCTGGTGATCGCCGATGCCGACGCCGACCCGCGGCACTGCGCCGCCGATCTGCTGGCGCAGGCCGAGCATGTGCTGGCCTCCGCGATCATGCTCACCCCCAGCCGCGCGCTGGCCGAGGCGACGCAGCGCGAGATCGCGCGACAGCTCGAGGCGCTGCCCGATGCGCGTGAGGCTGCCGAGACCGTCGCCGCGCGCGGGGCGATCGTGGTCGTCCCCGATCTGGCGAGCGCCTTCGAGCTAGCCAACGCGTATGCGCCCGAACACCTGTGCCTGCTGCTCGCCGATGCATGGGAGCATGTTGGGCGGGTCCACAATGCCGGCGGCATCTTCGTCGGCACCCGCTCGTTCGAAGTCCTCGGCGACTACGTCGCCGGCCCATCGCACATCATGCCGACCGGCGGCACTGCGCGCTACGCCTCGCCGGTGAACGTGGACGATTTCCGCAAGGTGATCTCGCTGGTGGCGCTCAACGATGCGGCGCTGGCGCGCCTCGGGCCGCTGGCGATCACGATCGCCGAAGCCGAGGGCCTGCACGCGCACGCTGCGGCAGTACGCGCCCGCCTCGACGAGGGGGGAGTGGTATAATCATCACAGTGATAGCGCCGTCGGTCGGCGACGGCCAGGCATCACCACCTACCCACGCCGTCGTCATCAGACGTCGCGCGCCACAGACAGGGGCGAGGAGCAATGAGCGGGTTCCTGATCAATTTCATCCTCATGCTGTTCCAGGTGCTCTCGTTCGCGATCCTCGGTCGCGTGCTGCTCTCGTGGGTTGATCCCACGCGAAACATGCGCGTGACCCAGTTCCTCGATGAGATCACCGAGCCGATCCTGGCGCCCATCCGTGGCGTGCTGCCATCGATGGGCATGTTCGACTTCTCGCCGATCGTGGCGATGCTGCTGCTCCAGGCACTGCAACGGCTGGTGCTGATGGCCGTGCAGCCATTCTGATGCGACGCATGCCGACGACGATTCGCTGGTATGCCACGGTGTTCATCGCCGGCGCGGCGACGCTAGGGATCGAGATGGCGGCCTCGCGGTTGCTGGCGCCATACTTCGGCACCTCGCAGCCGGTCTGGGCGGCGATCATCGGCCTGACGTTGCTCGCGATGGCGCTCGGCGCCCATCTGGGCGGCCGCCTCGCGGCGCGCCACGACGAGCGTGCGCTGGCGGTCGTGCTGGCGCTGGGCGGCGTGGCGACTGCTGCCATCCCGCCGCTCGCCGCGCCCATCCTGCAACTGGCCCAGGGCGCCATCGGCGCGCTGGCGGTCGGCGGGTTTGTGGGCGCGCTGCTCGGCGTGCTGCTGCTGTTCGCCGTGCCGATCATCCTGCTGTCGATGGCCGGGCCGCTGGCGGTTCACCACCTGACCCGCGAGCCGGCGGCGAGCGCTGCGCGCGTCGCCGGCAGCGTCTCGGCGATCGCGACCATCGGGTCGATCGGCGGGACGTTCGCCACGGTGCTCTGGCTCATTCCCGGCATCGGCACCAGCCGGACGCTGCAGTGCTTTGCGCTGGTGCTGGTGCTCCTGGGCGCGGCCAATGCCCTCGGCCGCGCGCGCGCCGGGATGCTGGCGCTGGTGCTGCTGCCGATCGGGGCAGCGCTGCTGCCCGGTAGCACCAGGGCGGCCGCATGCATCGGCTGCACGACGATCGCCGAGCGCGAATCGGCATATAACGCCATCCAGGTCGCGCGACGCACCCATCCGATCCATGGGCCGCAGACAGTCCTGCTGCTCAACGAAGGCTATGCGGTTCACTCCTACGCCAATGATCGGGGCGTGCTGAGCGGCGATGCGCGCGAGATGCTGAGCGGCGGCCCATGGGATTACTTTGCCGTGGCACCATACATGGTGCGCGATCGGGCGCCGGCGCAGATCACGCGGCTGGCGATGCTGGGAGCGGCTGCCGGCACGGTGCCGGCGCAGTTTCTGGCGATCTATGGCGCCGACACCGTGATTGATGCGGTCGAGATCGACCCGGCGATCATCGCGGTGAGCCGCGAGTACTTCAACGTGCGCGATGCCGCGGTACCGGGCGGCGCGCCGTCCTACCACATTCACGCCGACGATGCGCGCGCCTGGCTGGCGCGCGCGACGCAGGACTACGATGTCATCGGCATGGATGCCTACCATCAGCCGTACATCCCGTTCCACCTCACGACCGTCGAGTTCTTCCGCGAGGTCCGCTCGCGACTGGCGCCCGATGGCGTGGCGGTGGTCAACGCGGGGCTCGGGCCGAATGGCGATGATCGCCTGAGCCGTGCGCTGGCTACCACGATGGCGCGGGTGTTCCCGCAGGTGTATGTGATCGACACGGCGCAGGGCGGCAACCAGATCCTCGTCGGGACGCTCGCGCGCGATGATGACGGTCTCCAGGCGTTTGTGGCCAACTATCTGCGGATCGGTGATCCGGCGTTGCGTATGATCATGGAGACGGTGGTGGCGCGCCGCTTCGTCGATGATGGTGCGTTCGAGCCATTCACCGATGATCTGGCGCCAGTCGAGGCGCTGGTGGACTCGCTGATCTTCAGCGTGATCGACGGGGCGCGCTGACGCGACTGCCGCCGTGTGGCAGCGCTCCGGCGGTGACGTGTGGCCGCGGTTGATGGCGGGCGGGCTGGTTGAGCAGTCATCTGGGCGGCGGGGTGCGATGATCCTGGCGGC
This sequence comes from Chloroflexota bacterium, assembly GCA_018969485.1. GTDB lineage: Bacteria > Chloroflexota > Chloroflexia > Chloroflexales > Roseiflexaceae > CAIQIY01. The sequence continues at coordinate 10,493 of JAGWYG010000067.1, read as the reverse complement.
ATTCTCCGAAGTCTTGCTGCCGGTGCTGGTGGTCGTCGCCGCCGGCTACGGATTGCGGCGACGCTTCGAGATCGACGTGCGCTCGCTCAACCGGGTGAGCATGTATCTGCTCGGCCCGGCGCTGATCTTCACCACGCTGGTGAGCCTCGAACTGGCGGGCGGCGAAGCGTTGCGCATCACGCTGGCATCGGCGTTGGTGTGCCTGGGCATGGGCGCGATCACCTGGCTGGTGGGGCGGGCGCTGCGCCTGGCGCCGGCGCAGCGAGCCGGCCTGCTGCTGTGTACCATGTTCATGAACTCGGGCAACTACGGGCTGCCGACCACGCGCTTCGCCTTCGGCGAGGCGGGTTTCGCGCGGGCGCTGCTGTTCTTCATCGCCCAGACGATCCTGGCACAGGTCCTGGCGATCCCGATCGCCAACGCCGGAGCGGCCGGCTGGCGGACGGCGGTCGGGCAGATCGCGCGCATGCCCCAGATCTATGCGGTGGTTCTCGGCCTGGCGGCACGCTTCAGTGGGCTGGAGTTGCCTGCGCGCCAGGACGTGGCGGGCGCGCTCTACGATGGGGTGGCGCTGCTGGCGCAGGCGGCGCTGCCGCTGCTGCTGCTGCTGCTCGGCATGCAGCTGGCGCAGGAAGTCGTGATCGAGGCGCCACAGCTGACGGCGCTGGCGGTAGCGCTGCGGCTCGTCGTCTCGCCGCTGCTGGCGTGGGGCATCGCGGTGGCGTTACAGCTCGACGAACTGGCGACGCGGGTGGTGGTGCTCGAGGCAAGCATGCCGACGGCGGTGAACATGGTGCTGTACTCGCTCGAGTTCAACGCCCAGCCGCGCTTCGTGGCGGGCGTGGTGGTCGTCAGCACGGCCCTGAGCCTGATCAGCGTGGCGGTCATCCTGAGCATCATCCGCTGAGGCGCGCCACCGATCATTCGGCGGCGGTCGGATTGGCGATGTGGGTCACGCGCAAGGCGGCTGCGTCGAGCAGGCTGCGGCAGCGCCGGCTCAGCGCGACGCCTTCCTCGTAGCGGGCCATCGCCTCGGCCAGCGGTAGCTCACCCGCCTCGAGGTGGCGCACGATCTCCTGCAGGCGCGCGTAGAGCACTTCGTAGCTCTCGGGTTCGGCGCTCATGGCTCCTCCTCGGTGATGCGGGCGGCACGGCGGCCGCGCGCCAGCGTGATGGTGATCGGCGTATCGACGGGCAGCGCGGCGGCATCGCTGACGATCGTGCCATCGTCCTGGCGCTGGACGACCGCATAGCCACGCTGCAGGACAGCCAGCGGATCGAGCGCGCCGAGCCGTGCCTCGACCGCAGCCAACTGCGCCTGCATCAGCCGGATGTGCGCATCGAGCCGCCGCTGGAGCCGTCCGGCCGCGTCGTGCAGTGCGTCGTCGGCGCGGCGCAGCCGCTCGGCGGGCGCATGTCGGCACACGCATTCATACAGCAGCGTCAGCCTGGTCGCGTGTGCGGCCAACTGCTCATCGATCGCCTCGTCAAGGCGCCGCTGCCACGCGGCGAGCGCATCGAGCAGCGCCGGCCGATCCGACGTCGCGTGCTCCGCCGCCGCCGTGGGCGTCGCGCCGCGCAGGTCGGCCGCCAGGTCCGCGAGCGTGTGATCGGTCTCGTGGCCGATGCCGGTGACCAGCGGCACCGGGCTGGCGCGGATGGTGCGCACCACCTGCTCGTCGTTGAATGCGGCCAGGTCGTCGGCATTGCCGCCGCCGCGCGCGAGGATGATCACATCGGGCGCCAGGCCATACAGGTGCTGCAGCGCCGCGACGATCGCCTGCGGCGCGCCAGCCCCCTGGACCAGGCAATCGACGACCAGCAACTCGGCCGGCGGAAAGCGGCGCTCCAGCGCCGCCATGATGTCGTGGAGCGCGGCACCCTGGTGCGATGTGGCCACGCCGATCCGGCGCGGCATGGCCGGCAGCGGGCGCTTGCGCGACGGATCAAACACCCCCTCCGCCAGCAGGCGTGCCCGCAATCCCTCGAGCAGCGCCGCCGCCGTCCCCGGGCCGAGCGGGCGCAGCGCATCAACATAGCACTGCAGCCGCCCGGTCTTTTCGTAGACGGCGAGGCGGCTATGTGCCAGCACCGCCAGGCCGTCGCGCGGCGCGACCGACAGGCGCGCCAGTTGGTTCGACCAGCACACCGCCTCGATCACCGCGCCATCCTGGCGAAGCGTGAAGTAGCAGTGGCCGGCGCCCGAACGCTTCACGCTGCCGATCTCGCCCTCGATCCATACATCGCTCAGGATCCAGTCGTGCGCCAGCAACTCGCCGAGGTGGCGCAGGACTTCGCCGACGGTGTATCGGCGGAGCATCAGAGTGGCTCGATGATCACGAGTGACTGACCGTATTCGACGCCCTGCCCGTTCTTGACCAGGACCCGCACCACGCGGCCGCCGATGTCGCTGGCGATCTCGTTCATCGTCTTCATCGCCTCGATGATGCCGATCGGATCGCCGGGCTGGACGATATCGCCTTCGGCGACGAATGGCGGATCCTTGGGCGACGGCGCGGCGTAGAAGGTCCCGACCATCGGCGCGCTGATGCTGTGTCCGGCGTGGGCCGGATCATCGCCGGCAGCCGATGTGGCCGGATGGCCGCCACCATAGCCGCCCGCCGACGAAGCGATCATCACGGGCGACGGCGTCGCGTCGGCTGCGGCCGCCGGCAGTGCGGCGCGGCGCACGTGGATCTTGAAATCGCCGCGCCGGATCGTGATCTCGGCGGTATTGCTCTCGGCCATCATGCGCAGCAGCTCGCGCACTGCACCGAGATCAAGATCATCGCGCGGTCGGGCGGGCAGATCGGTCGCGCCATCGCTCATCGTATGCTCCATCGAGATGCGGTGCGGCAGCACTCGCGCCGGCTGCCACCCGGGAGATCGCTACGAACAATTATAGCATAGTCCCCGCACCGGATGGCGCAGCGCGGCGCGATGTACCCGGGAAGCCCCACCACAGGAGCGTGGTATGATGCACCCCATGAGCGATGAGCCCGGCGGCGCCCAGCCTGATCGGCGCAACACCCTCAATGACCTGACCGGCCGCGAATGGACGTACGCCATCCGCTCGGTGCTGGCGACGCGCTACCCGACGAGCGGTGCGGCCGGGTTCGCGCATCGGCTGCGCCGGGCGCATCCCTCGCCCAAGCCGCCGCAGCTGATGGCCGAGCTGATCCGCTTCTTCACGCGCCGCGGCGGCATCGTGCTCGACCCATTCGCCGGCGTGGGCGGGACGCTCCTCGGCTGTGCGCTGGAGGAGCGGCGCGGCGTCGGCATCGAATTGTCGCCACAGTTCATCGCGATCTATCATCAGGTGTGCCACCAACTCCAGCTCAGCCCGCAGACGCTGGTCCAGGGTGATGCACGCGATCCGGCGTGCTATGCTGCGCTCGGCGACGCGCCATGTGATCTGATCCTGACCGACCCGCCATACGCCGGGATGCTCGCCAGGCCGCGCACCGGCGAGCGCAAGAAGCACGGCCAGGGCGCCGCGACGCCATTCAGCGCCGATCCGGCCGACCTCGGCAACCTCGACTATGCCGCGTTCCTGCCGGCGCTGCGCGACGTCATCCAGACGGCAGTCGCGCGGCTGCGCGTGCGCGGGTATCTGGTGCTGTTCGTCAAGGATCTGCAGCCCGATGCCGGGCACCACAACCTGCTGCACGCCGACGTCGTCACGCACCTGATGCAGATCGCGGGGCTGCGCTTCCGCGGCTACCGCATCTGGCACGACGAGAGCCTGAACCTGTACCCGTTCGGCTATCCCTACGCATTCGTCGCGCACCAGGTGCATCAGTTCATTCTGGTCTTCCGCAAAGAAGCCTGAACGCCGCGCCCGATCGCGGCGCTCTTCGAGCAAGGAGCAGTGCCATGGCATCCATCGGCGTCGCGATCATCGGTGCGGGCGGCATCGCGCTGGCCAATCATCTCCCCGGCATTGCGCTGTGCCGCGACGCCCGGCTGGTCGCCGTGTGCGACAGCGACCCGGCGACGCTCGAGCGCGCCCGCCGCCAGACTGGGGTCGCGATCGCCAGCAGCGACTGGCGCGACATCGTCGGGCATGATGCGGTCGACGCGGTGATCATCTGCACGCCAAACCATGTGCATGCGCCGATCGCGCTCGCGGCGATTGCGGCGGGCAAGCATGTGCTGTGCGAGAAGCCGATCGCGATGGACGCCAGCGAGGCGCTGGCGATGTGGCGGGCCGCCGAACAGCGTGGCGTGCGCCACATGACGGCCTTCACCTATCGCTTCGTGCCGGCGATGCGCTACCTGGCGCACCTGGTATCCGCCGGCGCCATCGGTCAGCCCCGCCACTTCCGTGTGCAGCGCCTGCAGGACTGGGGCACGCGCCATCTGGGATGGCGCCAGCAGCAGCGCTTCGCCGCCAGCGGCGAACTTGGCGATATGCTGTCGCATCGCATCGACTACGCCCATCTGCTGGTCGGCCCGCTCGCACGGCTCAGCGCCGATGCCCGGCAATTCGTCGCCGAACGCGACGGCCAGCCAGCCGATGTCGAGGACTGGGTCGCCATCCTCGCGGCGTTCGCCAATGGCGCGACCGGCGTGATGGAGAGCACCAAGCTCGCGACGGGGTGCGGCGAGGGCAAGGACAGCCCGGATCGCTGCGAGGTGAACGGCAGCGAGGGCACGCTGGTGTACCAGCTAGGCCAGCCGCATCACATCCTGCGCGCCGGCGCCGCTGCCGGCGGCCTGCAGGTCGAGGCGGTGCCGGCCGCCTTCCTGTGCCACCCGGGCAGCCCGCGCGATCCCGCCGCGGGCGATCCGCTGGTGACGTTTCGGTATGATCAGGCCGTCGAGTTCATCGCGGCCATTCGCGAGGAGCGCCCGTGCGTGCCGTCGTTTGCCGCCGGATGCGCCGTCCAGGTGGTGATGGACGCGGCGCTGCGCGCCGCCGCAGCGCGGTGCTGGGTCGACGTGACGTATCCGGCGCCCTAGTGCTGCAACGACACGTCGTGGTATGCCCGCGCGGTCGGATTCACCGGCGCACGGATGGATTGCCCACCATGGACGATCAGGCCTTCGCCCAACACATGGGGTCGTCTACGGCCTCTCACGCCCGGTTCGCGTCGCTGTTCGCGCGCACGGCAGTCCAGCGGCATCGCGAGCAGGACCTGCGGGGCATGCCCGTCACGCGCCGAGCGCCGTCATGCCGCAACCATCGCGGAAGCCGTCGGCGGCGTCTTGCCACGAGCCGTCCAGCGGCGCTTGACCGACGCCCCGTGGGATCACACACCCGTCATCGCCGCCCTGCCGGCGTTCCTGGGTTCCCGTCTTGCCGACCCGGCCGAGGTGTGGGTGGTTGATGACGCCGGGTTTGCCAACCAGGAACGCCACGCCGTCGGCGTTGCGCGCCGGGAGCGCGGAGCCCTCGGCACGGTCGGCAACTGCCAGATCTGCGTCGGCCTGAGCGCTATGGGTCGCCGCGGGCACGCGCTCGTCGGCGTGCGCGGGGTGCCCGCCACCGTGACCTGCCAGAGCAAGACCGACATCGTGCGCGCCATGCTCCGTGATGCCCAGCCGCGTGCGCACCTGCCCGGCCGGTGGGTCACGGCCGACGAAGGCTATGGGCAGGTGCGCACCTTCCGCGATGCGCCCGCCACCGACGGCTGGTGGCATGTGGTGGAAATGCCCAGGACGGATGGTCCTCCGCACCGCGGTCACACCGGTGGTGCCGACCAAGCGCGGGCGTGGCCGGCGCCCGACCCGCCTGCGCCTGCCGCCGGACGCAGCGCCGTCGGTGATGGTGGAACCGGCGGCCCAGGAGCGGGCATACAGCGCATGGCAGACGCTGTCCGTCGCGGAGGGCGCGCATGGGCCGCGCACCTCCCAACGCGCCGCCCTGCGGGTGTGGGAGCGCCGGCGGTCTGCCTGGCGTGGCGTGCTGGCTGCTGCGGCGCAGCGTCGACGGGAGCGAACTGCGGTGCAGCCTGTCGAATGCGCCAGAGACGACCGGCCGGCCCACGCTGGGTCGCGTGGGCGCGACGCGCTGGTGTATCGAGACGGACATCCAGACCACCACGGCGAGATCGGGCTGGATGACTGTCCGGTCGTGCATCACCGCGTCCTTGCGGGCGGGCGCATGCCTGGTGCAGGTGCAGCAGGACTGGGGGACAACGATGCCGGCGATCACGCGCGTGCTGCGCGAGGTGCGCCCCAACCAGGCGTGGACCGTAGCCGATCTGCGGGCGTGGCTCGTGGACGCCCGGACGCGCACCGCCCGCGCCGAACAGTCCCATACGAAGCGGCGGGCCGGACGCGCCGCAGGGTCCGCGCCAGCCTCAGCCTGGAAGCGTCGCTGTAGTGCCAGGGAGCTCGCGTGAGTGACATGCCACACGCCGCCAGCGGTCACGCATGGCGTGCCGACATTCAGGGGTTGCGCGGCATCGCCGTCATGGCGGTGATCGCCCACCACGCTGGCCTGCCAGTGCCGGGCGGGTTCTTCGGCGTCGACGCCTTTTTCGTGATCTCGGGGTATGTCGTGGCGCAGATGCTGCTCCGCGAGCGGCAGGCGACGGGCCGGATCGCCATCGGGCGATTCTTCTGGCGTCGTGTGCTGCGCCTCGGCCCGGGCCTGGCGCTGATGCTCTGTGCCACACTGGTTGCGAGCACCATGATCATGTCGCCGCTCGGGCCGCAACAGCAGGCGGCTGCGACGGCACGGAGCGCCGTGTTGCTTCATGCCAACCATCTGCTGGCGCACAGCAGCGGCGGCTATTTCGATCCTCCGGCGCAGCTCAACCCTATGCTGCATACATGGTCGCTCTCGGTCGAGGAGCAGTGGTATCTGATCATCCCATGGCTGCTGGCACTGGTATGGCGATTTGGCAGACCCCGCACCGCCGCAGCGCTGCTCGCCATGCTCGGCGCCGCTACCCTGGCGCTGGTCTTCATCCCCGTGGCCGAGTCGCTCGATGAGGCAATACGCTGGTTGTTCCAGAGCTACTACAGCCCACTCACCCGCGCCTGGCAAGTCATCGCCGGCATGGTGCTGGCGCTGTGGCCCTGGCGCCAGCGCCCGACGGCACTGCGCGCGACAGCGTCGGGCATCGTCGGGGCGATCATCGGCATGGGAGCCATGCTGCTGGGCGATGAGCACACCGGACTGCCGGGAGCCTGGAGCGTCTTGCCCGTCATCGCAGCCCTGCTCCTGCTGCACGCCGGTACCAATCCCGACCAGCCGGTGGCGCGCCTGCTCGGTCGGGCGCCACTGGTCTGGCTCGGTGATCGCTCATACGCCCTGTATCTGTGGCACTGGCCGGTGATCGTGCTGAGCAGCATCGCGCTGCCAGAGCTTCCCGGTGGTCCGATCATCGCGGCGCTCGGCGCTGGCGTGATCGCATATGCTGCCGAACGCTGGGTCGAACGACCACTGCGCGCTGCCCGCTTCGCCAACCTGGCCTCGCAGATCGCAGTCTGCCTGATCGTCGTCGGCGTACCGCTGGGCTGCACTATCGCCGGCGAAGCGATCGCCACGCAGATCTGGCAGCCGCGCGTCGAGGCGCTGGTGGCGGATGCGCGCAAGCAGACGACGATCACACCCGTAGGATACACCCTCGGCTGCCACTTCGTGGGCCAGGGCGAACCAGGGATCTGTCGCTGGCACATTGATGCCCCCGGCGCACCGATCTACCTGCTGGGCGACTCGAACGCCGCACACTACACCAGCGGCCTGGTCGGGGCCAGCGCCACGCTCAACCGGCCGCTGGTTGTCTCAACGGGTTCGGGGTGTCCGCTGCTCGCGCTCACGCTGGTGTTTGATAACGACGAGCGCATCTCGGCGCGCTGCAGGCACTATGTCGCCGCGACGATGGCATGGATCGTGCAGCAGCCGCCAGGCCTGGTGGTGCTCTCGATGTCCGATGCGTACTGGCTGAACGACGTGATCGCGGTCGAGCGCGATGGCATCCTGGTGCGTGATCCGGCGGCCCGCGTCGCGTTGATGCGCGGCGCGCTGCACGAGACCGTCGAGACACTGCAGCGGGCAGGGCACACCGTGCTGCTGCTCCAGACGCTGCCGCACTTCGTCGCGCCATATCGCTGGGATCCGGCGCGCTGCGCGCTGTGGGACCTGCTCGCCGACGGGTGTGCCCGCCGCCTGCCGGTAGCGTGGGCGCATCAGCGTTCTGCAGCAGTGCGCGCCGCCGTTGCCGATGTCGCCGCGGCGACCGGCGCATCGCTCAGCGATCTGGTCGACGACGTCTGTCCGGGCGGTGTATGCATCAACTTCAGCGCCGGCGGCGTGATCTACCGCGATGCGACGCACCTGTCGAATCGCACCAGTGCCGGACTGCGCGCCGCACTGGTGCGCGAGATCGGCACGGCAACGCCATGATTGGCCCAGCGCCCGTTCCACACACCGGCCGGCCAGCGTATACTGACAGCGGCGGGGCAGCGGCCCGGCAGCAGCCGGCGTCGTCGGGATCCGCACACGAAAGGAGCATCATCGATGGACGCGCTCAGCGCACTGCGCCGACGTCTCGCCGAGATTGCCGATCTCCAGGGCGCGATCGCGACGCTCGCCTGGGATCAGGAGACCTACATGCCACCGGGCGGCGCCGAGGCCCGCGGCCGACAGTTGGCGCTGCTGGGCCGCATGGCTCACGAGCAATTCACCGACCCGCAGGTGGGCCGATGGCTCGAGCAGATCGAGACCAGTGGCGATGCCCATGCGGCGGGTTCGCTCGACCATGATCTGCTGCGGGTCGTGCGGCACGATTACCAGCGCGCGGTGCGCCTGCCCGCCGAGTTCGTCGCGACGATGATGGAGCACTCGTCGGCGGCCTATGACCGCTGGACGCGCGCCCGGCCGGCGAATGCGTTTGCGCTGGTGGCGGACAGCCTCGAGCGGACGCTCGAGCTGAGCCATCAGTATGCCGGCTACACGCCGGGGATCGCGCATCCCGCCGACGCGCTGATTGGCGAGTCCGATGAGGGGATGACGGTGGCGCAGATCCGTCCGCTGTTCGCCGAGCTGCGCGCCGGGCTGGTGCCGCTGATCGAGGCGATCGGCGCGCGCCCCGCACCCGACGCGGCGTTCCTGCTGCGCCACTATCCTGCCAGTGCGCAGCTCGCCGCCGGCATGGCCTGCGCGGTGGCCTTCGGCTATGATCCACAGCGTGGCCGGCAGGATCTGACGCATCATCCGTTCGCGACGCGGATCAGCGGCGGCGATGTGCGCATCACCACCCGGGTGCGCGAGGATGACTTCAGCGAGGCATTCTTCAGCACGCTGCACGAGGCCGGCCACGCGATGTACGAGCAGGGCGTGGCGGCCGAGCTCGAGGGGACGCCGCTGGCATCCGGCACGTCGGCCGGCGTGCACGAGAGCCAGTCGCGGCTGTGGGAGAACATCGTCGGCCGGAGCCGCGGTTTCGCCGAGCACATCGTGCCACAGTTGCGCGCGACGTTCCCGCAGCAGTTCGCCGACGTGACGCCGGACGGCTTCTATCGGGCGGTGAACCGGGTGTCGCGCTCGCTGATCCGCACCGACGCCGACGAGGTGACGTACAACCTGCATGTGATCATCCGGTTCGATCTCGAGCTCGACCTGCTCGAGGGCCGGCTGGCGGTTCGCGATCTGCCGGAGGCCTGGCGTGAACGCTACCGCCGTGATCTGGGGGTGGTGCCGCCGGATGACCGCGACGGCGTGCTGCAGGATGTCCACTGGTTCGCCGGCCTGGTCGGCGGGGCGTTTCAGGGCTACACGCTCGGCAACATCATGAGCGCGCAGTTCTATCAGGCCGCCTGCGCGGCGCACCCCGACATCCCTGCGGCGATCGCGCGCGGCGAGTTTGCCACGCTGCATGGCTGGCTGCAGCGGATGGTCTATGCGCACGGGCGGCGCCTCGATGCCGACGCGGTGGTGCGCCACGCGACCGGTTCGCCGTTGACGATCGCGCCATACCTGGCGTATCTCGACACGAAGTACCGCGCGTTGTACCAGTGCTGAGGCTGACGGCCGCGGGGGATGCGCGCCGGCGCCATGCCCGGCGCGGGTGCGGGCGGTGGCCGGCATGACGCGGCGGGTCGATCGTGTGCACGAGTTGCTGCCGCTGCTCTATGGGTTCTGGGCGCTGGCGGCACTGGGACGCGCGATCTACCAGTACGTGGCGCGCCAGCCACACGATGCGCTGCCGACGCATCTCTCGGCGCTGGCGGGCCTGCTGTATCTGGTGATCGCGTGGCTGCTGCGGCGCAATACGCCACAGACGCGCCGCCTGGTATGGTGGCTGCTGCTGCTTGAGCTCGGCGGGGTGCTGCTGGTGGGCAGCATCGACTGGCTCTGGCGGCCATTCGCCTACGCGAGCGTATGGTCGGCGTTCGGCGCGGGCTACGGCTTCATGCCGCTGCTGCTGCCGCTGGCCGGCCTGTGGTGGCTCGCGCGCCGCCGCATCAGTGCAGCGGAATGAGCTCGTGCGGCAGTTCGCGATCATCGTCGTGGCGCCCGATCATCGGCGGGCGAT
>JAGWYG010000172.1 GCA_018969485.1 Chloroflexota bacterium | reverse complement strand
ACGGTCACCTCCGCACCCGCCGGTCGTGAGCTCACGCGCAGGCGTGCGTCGGGTGCACCGAGTTCGATGGGACCAATGCGCTGCGTCTCACCCGCCTTGAGCAGCACGGCGCTCTGCCAGTCGCGCGCCCCGGGCGCGGTGATCTTCAGGCGGTGCAGTCCGGCCGGCAGATCGACGCGCGCCGGCAACGCCACCGGAGCGGCCGCGTTGATCGACAGCGCTGCACCCGCGGTGGTGGCACTCACTTCGAGTGCGCCCCATGAAGGTTGCAGCCGCACGCTGAGGGGTTGGCGGGCACCACGCCCAGCAATACGCAATTTCTCGACGTGGTCGAGGTATCGCTCCGCGCGCAGCGTCAGCGTGCGTTCACCGCCGGCGACTGCGACCTCACCCGGCGCACGACCCGCCTCGGCGCCGTCGACGTACACGCGCGCAGCGACGCCATCGGTGTCGATCTCGAGTACGCCGGGCATTTCCTTGAGCTGCAGGTCGACGATCAAGGGCACGCCGTCGCGTACCGTCACCGCACGCTCGCCCGGCTGGTAACCCTCAGCCTCAGCGCGGATCACCCGTTCCCCCGGCAGCAGCAGCAGCGTATCGCCGGAGCGCCAACCGAAGCCCGAACCCGACACCTCTGCGCTCGCAGGTTGCACGCTGACCTTCACCGTCTCGAGCCGGGCCAGCAGCAAAACGAACAGACCAACGAGCCCGAGCAGCAGCGCGGCGGTGAGCAGCAAACGACGGTTGGCGCCGCCGAAACGCGCTGCCGCCGTCACCCCGGTACGCGGCGGCTGCAGCGATGATCCGCCAGCGAGTTCGGCAAGAACGATGCGTTCGTCACCGGTCGCCTCATTGAGTTCGCGGGCGGCATCTTCGGTGATCGCCGCAACGGTCTCGTTGCCGAGGGCGTGGCGAACCTCGAGCAGCGGTTCGTCATCGGTCGCCGTCGGCCCGCTTCGCCCTCGCGCGGCGTCCTGCCACGACAGCCAGGCGCTGCCGAAGCGCAGCAGATCGCCGGACTGCAGCGGCGCGAACACACCGGCCGCGAGCGGCTGGCCGTTGAGCCGCGCCAGCGTGCCCGCCGCCGGTGTCACACCCGCTTCGCCCTCGACCCGGTGCAGCAGCAGCGCGCCGGCGCCGTCTGCGACACCAGGGACGACGATGTCGTCGCCCGGCGTACCACCGATCCGACAGGGCAGCTGCAGCAGCCGATCGCCGCCGGGCTCGCGCAGACGCACACTCATGCTCGACGAATCGCCGCTCATGAAATCGCCTCGGTGCAGCGCACCTCGATGACCATGCCGCCGGTTCCGGGCGTAATGGTGAATTCGCGGCGCACGTCGCGAAATCCGGCGCGGCTGCCGACGGCGACGTAGCGGCCGGGTTTGAGTTGCAGCTCGCGGCGCGTGAAGGCGCCGAAGTTGCCGATGCGCTGCACGCTCACCAGCGTCGCGCCATCGGACTGGATCACCGCCAGCACCGGCTGGTCATAGAGTTGCAGAGCGGTGCGCAACTTGTCGGCCTGGCCGCGCAGCACTGGCGCGTCGGCGCGGATGTTGCCTGCGTCGGCCAGCAGGCGGCCCGCCTCGCGACGAACCTCGGGCGCCGACAGGCGCGCAGGATTTGCCAGCAGCGCCTCGAGACGGCGCGCAAGTTCGGCGCGCGGCACGACACGCGTACGACCTGCGCGCGCAAATGCCAGCGTCGGATCGCGGGCCAGCAGCGTGTCGTAGCGCAGCAAGGCGTCGGCCCATTTTTCGGCAGACTCGAGCAGCAGGATTTCAGCCTGCACGACGTCGAGGTCACGCTTCTCGCCCGCGGCATCGACCTGCGCGAGCAGCGGTGCGAGTTCCGCGCCGGTCGAGCGCAGCGCCCTCGCCCTGGCAATGGCAGCCCGCGCCGCCTGCGTGCGCCCGTTGCGCAGCGCCGCCAGCGCTTCGCCGATTTCCCGCGCATAGCGATCCGAGCCGATTGCCGCGCGCGCCCGGGCGGCGCCCTCGCGGGCGACGCGATTCTGCGGATCGGCGCGCAGCACTTCCTCATAGCGGGTGAGTGCCGCGAGGTGATCGAGCGTCAGCGAAGCGGTCTCCGCCGCCACCAGCGCCGGCAGCACCGGGCCGAGCGCCTGCACCCGGGCGAGCCCGCGACCGGCCGTCGCATTGGTGGGATCGATACGCTGCGCAAGCTCGTAAGCCTGCCGCGCCAACTCGAGCCGACCGGCATCGAGCGACGTCTCGCCCTCACGCAGTTGCCGGGCGAGCGCCTGCGGACGCTCTTCCACTACCCGCGCGAGTCGCTGGTTCGCCACCTCGATACGATCGAGCGCCAGCGCATAGTCGCGCGCGGCCTCCGCCTCGGTGGCCAGCGCACCCAGCGATTTGGCCGCCGCGAATGTTGCTCCGCCCCAGACGCCGGCACCCTGCGTCTCGAGCTCCTCGAGCAGGGTGCGGTACTTGCCATCAGCTGCCGCGAAGCGCTCGACCTGTTCGCGATCGAGTTGCACCCGCGCGGCGGGCTGTGTGCTTGACCTTGTCGCCGCAGCCGCACCGCGCGCCTCGGTGGGCTTGGGCGGCGTCACGTAACGCGGCAGCAGCACGAACACGCCCACCAGCGCGGCCGCGAGCGCCGCAAGACCCGCCCAGGCCGCCGCGGACGGCCGCCGCGCGCCGTCCGTCTCGCGGGATACCGCCGCGGCACCGGCCGGCAGCACCTCGGCGGCGACCACCGGCGCGAAACGTTGCGCCTCAAGCGCAGCAAACCGCGCCGCGACCTCGTGCAGATCCGCCGGTCGCTGCTCGATGGCAGGCGCGAGCAGCGCCATCACCAGATCGATGAGCGCCGCCGGCGTGGCTACCGAGGTCACGAGCCGCGGCGGCGGCAGGCCGGCGGCCGCGCGTGCGGCATCCGGGAAGTTCGGCGGGTAACCGCCGAGCAGCTCGTAGGCGAGCGCACCGAGCCCAAAGAAATCATCAGCCGGACTCGCCGCGGCGTTCGCGTGTTGCTGCGGACTTGCACTGAACGGCGACAGCGAGCCGCCTATGGTCACGCCGCCGATCCGGGCGGCCGCACCGAAATCCGCCAGCCGCGCCCGACCATCGAAACCGATCAGCACATTGGAAGGTTTGAGGTCGCGATGCACGATGCCGCGTGCGTGCAGGTCGGCCAGTGCCTCGGTGACCTCGCGCAGCAGACCGAGCGACTGGGTCCAGGACCGCGCGCGCAGCGAGCGCGCATCCGCCGCGGCGAGCTCCATCGGCAACACCGCAACCTGGTCATCGGCCACCGGCTCGAAGTACTGCAGGATGCCGCGACCCGCCGCAGCGTCGGCGAGTTCGTACTGCGCCCGCAGCAGCTCCAGATGCACGGCGGGCAACAGCTTCAGCGCCACCTGCGCGGCGCGCTG
>JAGWYG010000066.1 GCA_018969485.1 Chloroflexota bacterium | reverse complement strand
GCCGCCCCGGCAGAGCCGACCGCCGCCCCGGCAGAGCCGACCGCCGCCCCGGCAGAGCCGACCGCCGCCCCGGCAGAGCCGACCGCCGCCCCGGCAGAGCCGACCGCCGCTCCGGCAGAGCCGACCGCCGCCCCGGCAGAGCCGACCGCCGCTCCGGCAGAGCCGACCGCCGCTCCGGCAGAGCCGACCGCCGCCCCGGCAGAGCCGACCGCCGCTCCTTCGACCGAGCCGATCATCATGGCGTGGTACCCCAACGAGTCGGGGTCCGAGCTGAAGGACGCCCGCGACGCGCTCGGCGAGCTCATCACCGAGGCGACCGGCCGGCCGGTCGAGCATCAACTGACCACCGACTACATCATCGCCATCGAGGCGGTCGCCAGCGACAACGCCCACCTGGCGTTCTTCGGTGCCGAGGGGTACATTCAGGCACACGACAAGAACGAGGCCGTGATGCCGCTGGTCATGCCGAGCGGCAAGTCGGGCACTGCCGCTGATGCCGTCTACTACAGCTGGCTGGCCGTCAAGCGCGGCCAGGAAGCCGGCTACCAGCAGGATGGCGCGTTCGTCATCGACGCCATCCAGGGCAAGCGGTTCTCGTTCGTGTCGAACAGCTCGACCTCGGGCTTCCGCGTGCCGTCGGCCAACATCGTCAAGTACTTCAGCCAGCAGGACACCTGGAAGGACCTGACGACCGAGGACCTGCTCGAGGGCAGCGCCGACGGTTTCTTCAGCGACGTCCAGTTCGGTGGTTCGCATCAGGGTTCGGCAGTCAACCTGCTCGCCGACAAGGTCGATGTCGCCGCGTTCTGTGACACGTGTGTCGCCAACTACGTCGAACTTGTCGAGGGCACCGAGAACGTGCCGGGCGCGGTCTACCGCGTCAAGGAAGGTGCCGAGGAGCCATTCAACCAGTACATCGGTGCCGAGTTCGTGCTGATCTCGTCGACGCCGGTGATCAACGCGCCGTTCGTCGCCAACAGCAACATGCTGAGCGCCGAGGAGATCACGGCGCTGCAGACGCTGCTCACCTCGGACGACGTGGCCAACAACCCGAAGATCTTCGCGACCAAGGAAGCGATCGATGCAGGCTTCACGCCGTTGCTGAAGAAGACCGGCGAGGAGCGCTTCATCATCGTCGAGGACGCGTTCTTCGATCCGGTGCGGGCCCTGCGCTGAGCGCGACGGTGACGCTGTCGGCCGGGGTCGCGTGGCGGCCCCGGCCATTCGTCTGACGACGGAGGCACGTGCGATGGCATTCCTCGAGATCACCGATCTCACCAAACGGTATGGCGCGGAGACGGTCGCGCTCGATGGCATCACGCTCTCGGTCGAGCGCGGCGCCTTCGTCGTGATCATCGGCCCGTCGGGCGCGGGCAAGTCGACGCTGCTGCGCTGCATCAACCGCATGATCGACTGGGGCTCCGGCGAGATCATGCTGGATGGCGTGGCCGTCGGCGCGCTGGCGGGTCCGGCGCTGCGCCGGCACCGCAGCCGGATCGGCATGGTCTTTCAGCACTACAATCTGGTCAACCGGCTGAGCGTGCTGGAGAACGTGCTGCACGGCCGGCTGGGTGCGATGTCCTCGCTGGCCGGCGTGCTGGGGCTGTACAGCGCCGAGGCGCAGCAGGAGGCGCTGCGCATCGTGCAGATGCTTGGCCTCGAGCCACAGCTGTACAAGCGGTGCGACCAACTCAGCGGCGGCCAGAAGCAGCGCGTCGGCATCGGCCGGGCGCTCATCCAGAATCCGGCGCTGCTGCTGTGCGACGAACCGATCGCGTCGCTCGATCCGAACGCCGCGCGCGTGATCATGGACACGCTGGCCGGGATCAACCGCACGCTCGGCATCACCGTGCTGGTGAACCTGCACCAGGTCGACGTCGCGCTGCGCTATGCCGGCCGCATCATCGGCGTCAACCAGGGGCGCGTCGTGTACGACGGCCCGCCGGCCGGCGTGACGCGCGACCACATCGCGATGATCTATGGCGCCGAGGCCGATGAGCTGCTCATCGAGCGGCAGGTGACCGATGTTGCCGCGTGAGTATCTGCTGCGCCGCCGGGTCTGGGCGGGCATCGGGCTGGCGGTCATCGTCGCGCTGGCATCGGGTGCGTCGTGGCTGACCGACTTTGATCTGGCCCGTGCGCTGCGCGCCTTCCCCGAGGCGGCGGGCTGGGCGGTGGCCAACTTCGTGCCCGATGCGGCCGCCTGGCGCCGCCTGCCGAAGATCCTCGACAAACTGAACGAAACGATCCTGATGGCAGTGGCCTCATCGACGGTCGCGGCACTGTTCGCGCTGGTGTTCGCCATCGCCGGCGCCCGCACGACGGCGGTGCATCCGTGGGCTGGCCTGGTGAGCCGGGGGGTCGCCACGGTCTTTCGCAATATCGATGTCTCGGCATGGGCGCTGATCCTGCTGTTTTCGTTCGGCCAGAGCGCCTACACCGGCTACCTGGCGCTGTTCTTCGTCACCTTCGGCTTTCTGGTGCGTGTGATGATCGAGACCATCGATGAGGTGAGCACCGATTCGGTCGAGGCGTTGCGCGCGACTGGCGCGGCCTACACTGCGATCATCAGCCAGAGCGTGATCCCCGCCTGTCTGCCGCGCATGCTGAGCTGGCTGCTGTTCATGATCGAGACCAACATCCGCAGCGCGACGCTGGTCGGCATCCTGACCGGCACCGGCATCGGCTTTCAGTTCGACCTGTACTACAAGAGCTTCAACTATCCGGCGGCCAGCCTGCTGGTGCTGGTGGTGGTGCTGGCAGTGCTGGCGATCGAGGTGTCCTCGAATGCCATCCGACGGGCGGTGCTGTGATGACGACCCTGCCTCCCCGGCCGTTCAGCGGCGTGCGCTGGCTGGTGCGCACGACCCTGGCCGTGCTGGCGCTGCTGACCATCGTGGCGTTCGCGACCTTCGACAGCCGTTCGGTGGATGTCGGCAAGGCGACTGCCGAGTTTCTGGCCGGTTTCCAACGGCTGCTGCTCGAGCCGCGGCTCGAGAACGTGACCTTCGTCGAACTGCTGGAGCAGCTGGCGATTACGGTGGCGCTCGGCGCGCTGACCACGCTGATCGGCGCGGCGGTGGCGTTCGTCGCGGCGCTGGGCGTGGCGCGCAATCTGGCGCCGCGCTGGCTGAGCCTCGTGATCAACAGCGTCACGGCGCTGGTGCGCGCGGTGCCGACCGTCCTGTGGGTGCTGCTGTTTGCGGTGTCGGCGGGCCTCGGCAGCGTGGCGGCGGTGATCGGCATGAGCTTCCACTCAGCCGGCTATCTGATCAAGGCCTACGCCGAGTCGTTCGAGGAGATCGAGCGCGGCACGCTCGAGGCGCTCGAGGCCAGCGGCGCCACCTGGTGGCAGATCGTCGCCCAGGCGGTCGTGCCGTCGTCGGTGACGGCGCTGCTGTCGTGGACCTTCGTGCGCTTCGAGATCAATTTCTCGACGGCGATCGCGATGGGCGCGGCGGCCGGCGCTGGCGGCATCGGGTTCGATATGTTCATGGCGAGCGGATTCTACCTGGATCTGCGCGAGCTCGGCGCGTTCACCTATGCGGTGCTGGCGTTTGCCATCGCGCTGGAGTGGTTCGCGACGCGCACGACTGCGCGTATTCACCGGCCCGGCTGATTGCCGGCGCGTGCGGAGGAGGGGTCGTGGACGATGATCGCACGATGATCCTGGCGGCGAGCCCGGCGGCGGCGGTCTGCGCGCTGGCCGAACAGGTGCTGGCGCGGCATGCCGCTGGCGCTGTGCAGTGGATCCAGCCGCCGCGGCTGGCGCTGGTGCAGCTGCGCGTCGCGGAGAGCGTGGCCGAGACGGCGTTCAATGCCTGTGATGTGCTGGTGGCCGAGGCGCGCGTCGAGCTGGCGGGGGCGTTCGGCTTCGGCATGGTGCTCGGCGATGACCTGGCGCACGCCGCGGCGCTGGCGGTGCTCGATGCGGCAGCGCGTGCACCCGGCGGCGATCCGGCGCTCGAGGCGGCGCTGGCGCCGCTGGGCCAGGCGCTGCGGGCGGCACAGCAGCGGCGCTTCGCCGTCAGCGCCGCCACCCGCGTGATGTTCGAGACGTTCTGAGGGCGTCGGCGTGCCGACGCTGGAGAGGATCGACTGATGGTTCCGATGAGCACGCCGCTCGAAACGGCGTGTCGCGCGACGTTCCGCACCCTGCTGGCATGCTTCGCACGCCCCGGCACGCTCGGCCGGCTGGTGGCACCGCCGCTCGCTGCGCCCGGGCCGGGCTGGTGGACGGGCATCGCGTTCGCGCTGCTGGACCAGACGCAGGGCGTGGCGCTGGCGCATGCCGGCCGGTGGCGCAGCGCCGACGACCCGCTGGTGCGCTGGCTGACGCTGCGCTGTCATGCGCGCCATGTGTCCGCGCCGCAGGCGCAGCTGGCGCTGCTCGCCGACCCCGCCTGTGCCCCGCTGCTGGACGAATTGCCGCAGGGTTCGCTCACCTACCCCGAGGCCGGCGCGACGGCAGTGGTGCTGGTCGGCACGCTGGCGTGCCCGGCCGCTGATGCGACCGTCTGGCAGCTGCGCGGCCCGGGTATCGCGGCACACTGCGATCTCGCGCTCGATGCCGCGGCCGGCGCCTGGCTCGCGCCGATCCAGCGCAGCCGCGCCCACTATCCGCGCGGCATCGACGTCGTGCTGGTCGACCAGGACGGGCGCTGCGCCGGCCTGCCGCGGACCACGCGCATCACCGAAAGGGGCCTGTGATGGGCTACATCGCTGCACGCGGCGGCACCGCCGCGATCCTGAATGCCGAGGTGCTGGTCGAGCATTACCGGCTGCGCGGCGACACACCGCCGCTCACGCTCGGGCAGGTTCAGCATCAACTGCGCCACGCCGTCGGCCGCGCGATGCACGAGGGGGCGCTCTACGCGCCACAGCTCGCCGCGCTGGCGGTCAAGCAGGCCGAGGGCGACAGCATCGAGGCGAGCTTTTTGCTGCGCGCCTACCGCGCGACGCTGCCACGCGTGATGGCGACGCTGCCGGCGCAGGGACGGTCGATGCAGTGCGCCCGGCGCATCTCGGCAGCCTTCCGCGACATCCCCGGCGGCCAGCTGCTCGGGCCGTCGACCGACTACCAGATCCGGCTGCTGCGCGCCGCGCTGGCGCGTGAGTGCGACGAGGACATCGCGCGCATCGCGACGCTGGTCGAAGGATTTGCGGCGACCCATGCCGGGCCGGACGTCGGCCACTTTCCGAAGGTGGTCGATCATCTGCGGGCGCACCAGATGGTGGTGCCGGTGCCGGCCGCCGTGGACGACGCCGAGCCGTTCGACATCACGCGCCAGGCGCTGCAGTTTCCCTGCCCGCGCAGCGCGCGGCTGCAGGCGCTGGCCCAGGCCGATACCGGCAGCCTGCTGACCTATGCCTACAGCAGCGTGCGCGGCTACGGCGATGCCCACCCCACGCTGGCAGAGCTGCGCTACGGCCACCTGCCCGTCGCGGTAGCGCATCCCGTCGATGGCAGCCCGGTGTGGATCGGCGAGCTCGAGGCGACCGAGTGCGAGACCGTGTCGAAGGCGCACAGCGTGCGCGCCGGTGACGCCGCGCCGCGCTTCCATCTCGGCTACGGCTTCACCGTCGGCCAGGGCGAAGTCAAGGCGATCAGCATGGCGATCCTCGATTCGGTGCTCACCCAGGTGCGCTCCGGCGGCCTCAGCGGCGAGTCGGGCCCGGCAGCCGACGAGGAGTTCGTCCTGCTGCACAGCGACGGGATCGAGGCGAGCGGCTTCACGGCGCACTACAAGCTGCCCCACTACGTCACGTTCGAGGCCGATCTGCAGGTGCTCGAGCGCGCCAAGCGCCACGCAGCCGCCAACGCCGGCGGGCGGCTGGGCCGCGCGCTCGCCGCCGCGTTCGCCGCCGATGCGCTGACCGAAGGGACCACGGCCGATGCATGAGCTGCACTACACCTACGGCCTGATCGACGAAGACTCGAAACGGGAGGTTCGCCGTGCGCTGCTCAAGGCGGTCGCGCTGCCCGGCCACCAGGTGCCGTTCGCGAGCCGCGACCTGCCGATCGCGCGCGGCTGGGGCACCGGCGGGCTGCAGATCACGCTGGCGCTGCTCGCGCCCGAAGACATCCTCAAGGTGATCGACCAGGGCGATGACGAGAGCGTCAATGCCGTCAACCTGCGTCGCCTGATCGCCCAGACCACCGGCGTGGCGCTCACGGCGGTGACTGCCGACGCGACGGTGATCCAGACGCGCCATCGCATTCCCGAAGAACGCCTGCGCGCCGATCAGATCCTGGTGCTGCAGGTGCCGATGGTCGATCCGCTGCGCTGGGTCGAGCCCAATCTCGAACGGGCGACGGTGATGCACGGCGAGGCCGACTATGGCCGGATGTGGGTCTACATGTACGAGAGCGTCATCCGCGCCGGCGATCTGCGCATCGCCACGCAATATCCGGTGATCGTCGCAGATCGGTACCTGATGGATACGACGCCGATTCCGCGCTGGGACGTGCCGAAGCTGCACCAGGCCGATGCGCTGTTCCTGTTCGGCGCCGGCCGCGAGAAGCGCATCTATGCCGTGCCGCCGCATACGTCGGTGGCGCCGCTGGAGTTCGAGGACGTCCCGTTCCGCGTCGAATACACCCCGGGGCAGTGCTGTGCCCGGTGCGGGTGTGGCGACAGCTTTCTCACCAGCCATGCGGTGAGCGGTGCCGATGGTGCGACGCGCTGGGTGACGACCTGCTCGGACACGAGCTTCTGCGCGGCGCGCCAGGCGGTGTCGTGATGGCCCGGCGCTGCTGCCGGCCGCGCCGACAGGTCGTGTGGGGTGCCGCGTGGGTCGGCGCCCGCTGTGACGGCACCGCACCGGTGCCGCCGGAGGCAGTATGAACCATGCTCCGTCCTGGGTCCTGCGCGTCGACGGACTGACGCGCCGTTTCGGTGCCGGCTGCCCGCGCTGCGCCGCGTCGGTCGGGCCGGCCCACGAGCGCAGCCAGTGCCCGTGGTGCGCGACCGTCCACGCCTGTACTGCGGCGTCGTTCACGCTGGCGCGCGGCGAAGTGCTTGGCATCGTCGGCGAGAGCGGCAGCGGCAAGAGCACGTTGCTCCAGATGCTCAACCTGACCAGCCCGGCCGATGCCGGCGCACTGTGGTATCGTGAGCCGGCCGACCCGACCGCACCGCCGGTCGATCTGCTGCGCCTGGATCGCTACGCGATGCGGCAGTTCCGCAACGACCGGCTGGGCATCGTGCACCAGCGGCCCGAGCTCGGCCTCGAGATGCGCTTCAGCGTGGGGGGCAACGTCGCCGAGAAGCTGCTGCTGGCGCGCTGGCGCAACGTCGGCGCCATTCGCGAACGGGCCGCCGGCCTGATGCATCAGACCGAACTCCCGGTCGAACGGATCGACGATGCGCCGCCCACGTTCAGCGGCGGCATGCTGCAGCGGGTGCAGATCGCTCGCGCACTGGCCAGCCGCCCGGCCCTGCTGCTGCTCGACGAGGTCACCAGCGGTCTGGATCTGTCGGTGCAGGCGCGGGTGCTCGATCTGATCCGCCGCATCCAGTGGGAACAACAGGTGACGATGGTGCTGGTCTCGCACGACCTGGGGGTGATCAAACAGCTGGCGCGCCGGACGATCGTCATGAAGCATGGCCATATCGTCGAGGCGGGGCTGACCGACCAGATCCTCGAAGACCCGCAGCATCCGTACACGCAGTTGCTGGTTTCGTCGGCGCTGTGAGGCCATCGCGCCACGGGCGCTCACCAGCGCGCAGCGGCCCAGGGCGCGTGCGCCTGGCGTAGCGCGCGTGCACGGATGGGGTGTCGACGGCATGCCGCCACCGGCGCACGCACGTGGCGCAGCGGGTGGCAGCATCGACGTCCACCCCACAACAGACACAAAGGGGTGATGAGGAACACGCCTCTGAAAACACGAGGAAGTCTATGCGGATTGAACGTCCAAGACGCCATGTGATAGCACTATGGATCATATTGGTAATTATCCAGATTAGCGATATGTTTATGCATTGGGCTTTTGCTCAGCTCGAAACAGTACGTGTTGTTGGCAATATTATTCTCCCGATTGGAGCATTACTCACCTATTGGCGTATCTCAAGATTCTATCTTCTCGGTGGATTCGCCATGTATATGATTGCCAATGTGGCGTTTCTCCTACATGAGGGCTGGATGACAGATCATGGCACCTTACGTTACCCTCTCATCGCATTTATTATATTTACTACCTGGATGACCGTATTGTTCGATCGCCGATTTCTCAAAAGTCTCGTCAAGCATAAAATATCGCCGTCATGAAGGTAAGGACGTGGCATGTCACAGCCAATACTCAAGGTCAGCGGCCTCACCAAAACGTTCGTCCTGCACCTGATCGACGGACGGTCGATCACGCCGGTCGCCGACCTCGCCTTCGACGTCTGGCCAGCCCAGCACTTCCTGATCTCCGGGCGTAGCGGCATCGGCAAGACCAGCATTCTGAAGTGCATCTACCGCAGCTACCTCGCCAGTGCGGGGGAGATCTGGTTCGACAGCCTGCTGGCCGGGCCGATCGAGCTCATCCATGCCGACGAGAGCACCATCCTGCGCGTGCGCGAGCGCGAGATCGGCTACTGCGCCCAATTCCTGCGGGTCCTGCCCAGGATCGCCGCGCTCGATATCCTGGCGGAGCCGCTGATGCGCCAGGGGGCGACGCGGCAGGCCGCGCGCGACGAAGCGGCGGCATGGCTGCAGCGCCTTGGCATCGCCGAACCGCTGTGGCATGCCAGCCCGGTGACATTCAGCGGCGGCGAGCAGCAGCGCATCAACCTGGGCCGGGCGTTCATCGCCGCACCGCGGCTGCTGCTGCTCGACGAGCCGACGGCCAGCCTCGACGGCGCCAGCCGCCAGGTCGTCGTCCAACTGATCGACGATGCACGGCGGCGCGGGATCACCGTGCTGACCGTCTCGCACGATCTCGACACCCTGCTGCCGTCTGCCGACGCCCGACTGCACCTCGCATGACCCAGACCCCGGAACCGTCGCACCAGCGCACAGAGGGCCCACATGTTCGTCATACACAACACCACGCTCGTCCTGCGTGACGAGGTCATCACCGACGGCTGGATCGCCACCGCGGGAGCGCAGATCGTCGCGCTCGGCGATGGCCCGGCACCGGCAGCCGAGCACCGCTGGGACGCTGGCGGCAGCCTGTGCCTGCCCGGGCTCGTCGATCTGCACAGCGACTTCATCGAGAAGATGATCCAGCCGCGACCGGGGGTCGAGCTCGATGTGGTAGTCGCGCTGCACGCCACCGACCGCCTGCTGCTGAGCGCCGGCGTCACCACGCAGTACCACGCGCTCTCGCTCGACGATGCCGAGTTCGGCGTGCGCAACGAGCGGTTCATCCACACCTTCATCGAGCATCTGGCGCGCGACGCCGCGCTCGGCGCGCGGCACCGCATCCACGCCCGCGTCGAGGTCAGCAGCGAGCAGGGCGTGCATGCGTTCGCGCAGCTCGCCGGGCATCCGGCCATCGGGCTGGTATCGGTGATGGACCACAGTCCCGGGCAGGGGCAATACACCACCGAGGAATCATTCCGGCGCTACGTCGCCCGCAGCACCGGCCGCAGCGACGCCGAGATCGACGCGATCATGGCGCGCAAGCGCGAGCTCCAGGCCCACGCGGCGGCGCACGAAGCCCGGGTGCTGACGCTCGCCCGCGCCACCGGCGTGCCGTGCGCCAGCCACGACGACGACACCGCCGGGCGCGTCGCCCGGCGCGTGGCCGACGGCGTGGCGATCAGCGAATTCCCCACCACGCTTGAGGCCGCGCTCGCGGCGCACCGCGCGGGGATGTCGGTCGGCATGGGCGCCCCCAACATCATGCGGGGCATCTCCAGCGGCGGCAACCTGCGAGCAATCGAGGCCTGGCGCGCGGGCGCGCTCGACTGGCTGTGCGCCGACTACTACCCGCCGGCGCTGCTCAGCGCCGTGTTCCACCTGGTCGAGCATGGCGACGCGACGCTGCCCGCCGCAGTCGCGCTGGTCAGCGCCAATCCGGCGCGGGCAGCCGGCTGTGCCGACGTGCTCGGCAGCCTCGCGCCGGGCATGCAGGCCGACATTGTGCTCGTCGAGCGGCTGCCGCACGCCGTCGTGCGCGCGGTGTTCGTCGCCGGCCGCTGTGTGCTGCACGCGCCATGCCACTGAGCATGCGCAGCCGTGCGGTGCCGCTGGTGGCGCGGCGCCATCCTCTCCCCGATTGGCGCAGAAATCTGGTCAATCAAACATTACGGTCCTTATGATACTTCAGAATGCGCATCACAGCGGGCGTTCAGTGGGGCGATCCGGCGGCCCGATCGCGGCCATCATGGGGCTGTTCGGGGAGCGCGGCGACATGCGGCAGCGGATTGCGCCACTGATGCGCGCCGTCATCGTGATGCAGGCACACCAGCAGCACGCCACTCTCCAGCGTGACCATCGCAGGTGGCACCAGCAGCACGTTGCTCAGGCCGCGGCCCTGATCGTGGCGCAGCGTCGCCGCCGACAGTTCGTAGCGTAACCCACGGGTCGTCACGCCCGTCACCACCGCCGTCAGCGGGATCAGCGAGACCGTCGCGCCGCGCGATTCGTCGAGCACGACGCTGGTGTGCACGATGTACAGCGTCTCGCCGGGCGCGTGCAGGCGCATACGGCAGGCGGCGAAGCGCTTGCCGGCGCACACCAGGACATTGGCGAGCGAGTGATCCCAGCGCCCGCCCAGCGCGCCGACGATGTCGCATTCCTCGGCACCATGCGCCAGCGCCCATGCCAGCGCCAGCTCGAGATCCGTCTCGTCCTTGTCGCGGGGATGCGGCACGATCCGCGCGCCGTTGGCTGCGAGCTGCGCGAGCTCAGCGGGCGCGAGCGAATCGCCGTCGCCGATGATGACGTCGGGGCCGCGCTCGCGGCCGATGAATGCCCGGGCGCCGCCGTCGGCCGCCACGACCAGCGCGCCGGGGAGCAGCGCAGCCAGCGTCGGCCAGTCGATACCCGGCGCGTTTGCCACAATGACTGCGCGCGTCACATCAGCTCCATCCCGCTGGCGCGAGGCATGCGCCAGCGCGTCGCCACCGGTATCTCCGGGTGATCATCCACTGCCTGCCGTGCGTTGTCAACTCCGCTGCACCGGCACGGTGCCCGCTGTGCCGGCTGGTGGGCTGGCATCGTGCGCCTGGGTATCGGATCGAGAGGTTTTGACAGGAAGTACCCGAAGCGTAACCCGAATGACGTACATCAGATGACGTACGGTATTCAAGTGATCGTCAAAATAGTTATGACAACACGTATCGAAGGGGCGGGCTCACACGAAGGGGCTGGGGGAAGCGGAAGACGGGATCACACGAAGACACGAAGACACGAAGACACGAAGGGCGGGAGACGGGATCACACGAAGACACGAAGGCACGAAGGGGCGGGAGACGGGCGGCGGAAGCTGGAAGGTATGTTGCCCAATCGCCACGCAGCGACGCGAGGGGCGTGCAATCTTCACAGTTTCTTCAACACTCCGTGGGAAGATTGGTGGTGTCGACCAATCAGGTTCCAATGCTGGAGCACGATACTGCGGGCAGTGGCGACGATAGGAAGGGAGAGGAACCGATGAACCAGCGTCTCGCACTGGTCCTCGCAGCCGGGCTGACGGTCTTTGCCGTCGTGGTGGTGGTTGGTGTGATGAACTACGTCAATGGCATTGCGGCGGTGGCGCCGGATGCGACGGCGACGGCGACGGTGCCAGCGAGCGCGACGGCATCGCCGACGGCACCGGCGATCGATCCGACGGTCGAGGCGGTACTGCGTGAGCGCGAGGCGGCATACCGTGCCGCGCTGGATGACGCCAATGCGCGGCTGAGCCAGGCAAACGAGGAGATCCGGCGCGCGAACGACGCTGTCGCGCAGGCAGAGCGCGACCAGCAGCGCATGGCCGCACAGGTCGGCACACTGGTGGATGAGCGCGATGCGGCGATCGCCGAGGCCGACGCGGCGGTGATCCGCGCGGAGCAGCAGCCCATCGCTCCGGCGCCGGCACCCACGCCGGCCGCGACCGCGACGCCGGCATGGATTCCCGCCGACCAGGCGCTCGCGGCGATCAGCGCCCTGGCACCCGCCGGCCGCCTGCAGGCGCCCGCCGAACTGGTGCGCTACGAGGGCACGCCGGCGTGGGAACTGCGCCTCGACGTCGGCCTGGTGTACGTCGACGCGCTGAGCGCCGCCGTGTTGTACAACGGCATCGTCCAGCCGACTGCGGCGCCGGCGCCGGCACCGGCCGGCCCGATCAGCGCCGACCAGGCGGCACAGGCCGCGCTCGCGTACCTCGGCGGTGGCCAGGTCATCGGCGTCGATCCCTGGAGCGACGGGCGCGGCGCATTCTATGTGGTTCGGCTGGCCGATCGCACCCGGGTCACCGTCGACGCGGCCAGCGGGCTGGTCGTGGCGATCGAGGTCACCCGGCCGGGCGGCGGCGGCGATGACGAACGCGGCGACGATGGCGAGCATGATGCGCACGACGATGAGCACCGCGACGGACACGGCGATGAGGACGCGCATGACGGACAGAACGAGGACGATGAGGGCGACGACTGAACGCCCGGACGACCGGCCCTGAAGCATTGGGCGACGCGTCGTCTGATCGTGGCGATCGACATCACCCGGCCGGGCGGCGGCGGCGATGACGAACGCGGCGACGATGGCGAGCATGATGCGCACGACGATGAGCATGGCGACCAGCACGATGCGCATGATGAGGATGACGACTGAACGCCCGGACGACCGGCCCTGAAGCGCTGATCCAGCAGGAGTACATTCCATGAAGACCCCACGAGCCCGCGGCGGGTATGCGATCACCCACGTCATCACGGCGACAGCGCTGAGCGCGACCGTCGCAGGCTGGGCAGTCCTGAGCGACCAGGCGGCGCGTGCTGCGGCACAGGCTGCGGCGGCTGCCCCGACGCCCGTTCCAGCCCCTGTACAGGTCGTCGATGCGCCGCCGCCAGAGTGGATGCGCCGACTGCCGCCGCTGCCTCCCTTGCCGACGGTGGTCAACGCCCGTGCCGCGACCCGGCGTGCGCTCGAGATACCGCCACCGCCGGCGCGCCGCGCCGAGGGACGGCGCCCACGACCGGCACCGGCAGCACCGGCACCGGCAGCACCGGCACCGGCACCGGCACCGGCACCGGCACCGGCAGCACCGGCAGCACCGGCACTGCGCCCGGTGACCGCACCGGCGCCGCTGGACGTCCCGGCGGCAGCGCCGGCGAGCCAGCCGGCCCCGGTCCAGCAGCCGGTGCCCGTGACGGTGACGCGCTCGTCGCGCTGAAACGGAGCGAACCATGCGACAGATCAGCTTCCGGGCGATGGGATGCACGATGCTGGCGGCGCTCGACGCCGAGGCGCACGACGTGGCCGCGCAGGCCGCGCTGGACGCCGTACCGCACTGGTTCGCCGCCTGGGAGCAGTGCCTCAGCCGGTTCCGCCCGACGAGCGAACTGTCGCGGCTGAACCACCGCGCCGGCACGGGGTGGGTCGCGCTGAGCCCGGTGCTGACCGCCGTGCTGGACGCGGCGTTACGCGCCGCCGATGCCAGCGACGGCCTGGTGGTGCCGACGGTCCTCGCGGATCTGGAGCGCGCCGGCTACGATCGCGATTTCGCCCGGGTAGCATCGGCGAACCGGCGCCGCCCTGCCGGCACACGCCACCACGCCGACTGGCGCGCGATCCGGTTCGATGCCGCGCGCGGCCGCGTCGCGCTGCCCGTCGGCATGCAACTGGATCTCGGCGGCAGCGCCAAGGGCTGGGCCGCCGACCTGGCCGCCCGGCGGCTGGCCGAGCATGGCCCGGCGCTGGTCGATGCCGGCGGCGACATCGCCCTGATCGGCCCACGCCGCGATGGCAGCGCATGGCCGATAGCCGTCGCCGACCCCCACCACCCGGAGCAGACGCTCGAGGTGCTGCTGCTCGATCGTGGCGCGGTGGCTACGTCGGGGATCGATGTACGCCGCTGGCTACAGGATGGCCAGCGGCGCCATCACATCATCGATCCGCGCTCGGGCAGTCCCGCCGACACCGATCTCCTGACCGCCACGGTCGTGACCGGCGACGCCCGCACCGCCGAGATGGCAGCGAAACTGGCGCTGATCCTCGGCCGTGCTGCGGCACACGACTGGCTCGGGCGACAGCCGGCGATCGCCGCGCTGCTGGTACATCAGGACGGAACGCACACCGCGACCCCGTCATTCGACGCGTATTGCTGGCGGCATGCCGCCAGGAGAGCATGATCATGACCGACGACAAGGCCGCCCGCCTGGCAGCGATCCGCGCCGCCAACGCCGCCAACGCCGCCCGCGCCGCCGCTGCCCATCCGCCGGCCACCGACCCGAACGCCACGGACGACGCGCCGCCGGCGATCGCACCGGCCGCCCTGGCGCTGATGCTCGCCGGCGCCGCCGGCGGCGCGCTGGCCGCCGCGCTGGTGCTGCCGGCCGTCGCTCCGACCATCAGCACGTCGCTGCTCGGCGAGAATCCGAAGGCGTACTGGTATCTGTCGCGCAGCAGCGCGGTCGTCGCGTATGTCCTGCTCTGGATGGCGATGATGTTCGGCATGCTGATCACCAGCAAGACTGCCAGGCTCTGGCCGGGTGGCCCGCTGGCGCTCGAATTGCACCAGCATACGAGCCTGCTCGGCCTCGCGTTCAGCGTGTTCCATGCGCTGATCCTGCTCGGCGACCATTACGCCAATGCGTCGCTCGCCAGCCTGTTCGTGCCGCTGGGGTTCGTCTCGTATCGGCCACTGTGGGTCGCGGCCGGACAGGTGGCGTTCTATGCGCTCGCGATCATTGGGCTAAGTTTTTATGTCAAACAATACATCGGGCGGCGCGTGTGGCGTGCGATTCACGTGGCGAGTTTCGCGACATTCGGCCTGGCGCTGGCGCACGGCATCGCCGCCGGCAGCGACACAGCGACGCCGCTGATGCAGGGGGTCTACTGGCTCAGCGGCGCGAGTGTCGTCTTTCTGACCTGCTACCGTGTGCTCGTCAGCCTGATCGTGCGGCCGGCGGCGCGCGACACCCAGCGGACATGAGCGGCGCCCAGCGGACATGAGCGGCGACTCAGTGGCAGCGCAGCGCGCCGAGCGCGATGCCCAGCGGGCGGTCATCCGCCGAACCCAGCACGTCCGACGGGCGCCAGGGCGCATCGAGCGTGAGGCGCAGCGTCACATCGGGTCGGTGTGCCGGGCCGACCGGCACGCGCAGCCGCTGCCAGCGCCCCGCTGCCGGCGCCTGCGGCGTGCGCCAGGCATGTCGCGCCACTCCATCGACCCACAGCGTCACCGTGCGCGGCACCGGCGGCGGCGCCCACTCCAGTTCGATCTGGCGCGCCCGCGGCGGCCGCTGCAGCACGAACTCGGCGCTCGCCGCGCTCCAGCAGAACCGGCGTCCCTGTGGTGTCTGCTCGGGTTCGTAGAGCCCATACACCACGTGCCGCGTCCCCGCATCGTCGAACGTCAATGCCGGCTGCCGCAGCCGACGGCCGGTCGGCCGGGCCGCCAGCAGGGTGAAGTCGCTCGACAGCGCACCGAGCTGCAGCGCGACCTGCTCGACGGCGCACATCATGCGCAGCAGCGCGACATCGTGGGGCGAATCGGCATGAAAATGCCCGACGATGTTCTCGAGCACCATGTTCAGCAGCGTCCCGCCGTAGTCACATCGCTCGATCACGGTGAACTGCTGCTCGAGCAGCGGGATGATCTCCGCCGAGCGCACCGACTCCGACGGATCGGCGTCGAGCATCTGTTGGATGCTCGGCCGTAGCACGCGCTCGCGCACCTGACCGGTGAGCATGTCGCGCCGGTAGGCGGCGGGCAGCGCCGCCAGCAGCGTGTTCATCGCTGCCAGCTGGGAATCGGGCCACTGCCAGCGGCTCGGGCCGACGAATTCATCGAGGATCAGCCAGCCATCGGGCTTCAGCGCGATGGTCGCCTCTTCGAAGAAGAACTCGAGCTTGCGCAGGTGATGGAGCCCCATCGCCGCCACGATGACATCGTACTGCGCGGCCGGCAGGCGCTGCTGCTCGACGTCGGCGACGGCGAAGGCGACGCTGGTGATGCCGAGCGCAGCGGCACGCTGCTGCGCCGCCGCGATCGCGCCGGGGGCAATGTCGAGCGCATCCATCCGGGCGAAGTAGCCCTGCTGCGCCAGATGCAGCTCGAAGGCGCCGCTGCCGCAACCGATGCTCAGCCAGCGCCCGCCGCGCGGAATGCCGAGGCGCTCGATCAGGGCACAGGTGCGGAACTGGTCGCCGGCGCGCGTCGCGACATTCACGTACAGCGATTCGAGGAGTGGCGAATCGAGCCAGCCGCGCAATGGGTTCGCTGCGGCGCGCTGACGGCCGACATCCGACCACAATGCACGTACGGCGTCGGAGGCCGACGGGGCGGTGTCGTCGTCGCGTCGCGTGTCATCGTGCGTCATCACATCCTCGATTCCGGGCCGGACGGTTCGGTCGGTCCGGCAGCATCATACCACTGCGGGGTTCACGCGAAGGGGCGGGTGTCACACGAAGGCACGAAGGGGCGGGGGCGGGAGACCGGCTCACACGAAGACACGAAGACACGAAGGGGACGGGAGACCGGCTCACACGAAGACACGAAGACACGAAGGGGACGGGGGACCGGCTCGCACGAAGACACGAAGGCACGAAGGGGACGGGAGACCGGCTCACACGAAGACACGAAGGGGACGGGAGACCGGCTCACACGCAGGCACGAAGACACGAAGGGGACGGGAGACCGGCTCACACGAAGACACGAAGACACAAAGGGGTGGGGGATGAACCCAGCACACGGCTCACCGATCGACTGGCACCACACGGCCTGTGCGGCAGCGCCGGGCGATCGCGTATAATGGGGCATCTGTCGAAACAGGAGACGGGCCATGGAGCAGCGAATCGTCGACGCCTTCCGCCGCGCGCTCGGTGCACCGTGCGTCATCACCGACCCGATGCAGCTGCGCACCTACGAGTGCGACGGCCTGACCAACTTTCGCGTCGTTCCGGCGCTGGTCGTGATTCCCGAGAGCGCGGCGGCCGTGCAGGCGGCTGTGCGCATCTGCCACGACGAGCGCCTGCCCTTCGTCGCGCGTGGTGCGGGCACCGGGCTGAGCGGCGGGGCGCTGCCCGTCGCAGAAGGCGTCGTGATCAGCCTGACGCGGCTCAACCGCATTCTCGAGGTCGACCTCGACAACGAGTGCATCATCGTGGAGCCCGGCGTGATCAACGCCCACGTCACGCGGCACGTGAGCGACGCCGGCTACTTCTACGCACCGGACCCATCATCGCAGTCGGTGTGTACCATCGGCGGCAACATCGCCGAGAATGCCGGCGGCGCGCACT
The DNA here is from genome assembly GCA_018969485.1 of Chloroflexota bacterium. Lineage (GTDB taxonomy): Bacteria > Chloroflexota > Chloroflexia > Chloroflexales > Roseiflexaceae > CAIQIY01. The sequence goes on along the minus strand of JAGWYG010000066.1, from coordinate 3,308 downwards.
GCCTCAAGTACGGCTTTACCGTCACCCATGTGCTGGCGCTCGACGTCGTGCTGCCCGATGGCAGCATGGTCCGGCTGGGCGGCCGTGCACCCGATCGTCCGGGCTATGATCTCGCCGGCGTGTTTGTCGGCTCAGAGGGCACGCTCGGCATCGTGACCCGCGCCTGCCTGCGGCTGGTGAAGCGCCCGGCGACCATCCAGACGCTGCTGGCGGCGTTTCACTCCACCGATGATGCCGGCGCCGCCGTCGGCGCGATCATCGCGGCCGGGGTCCTGCCGGCCGCGATCGAGATCATGGACCGTCTGAGCATCGTCGCCGCCGAGGCCGCCGTGCATGCCGGCTATCCCGACTGCGGCGCGCTGCTACTCGTCGAGCTCGACGGCCCGGCCAGCGAGGTCGATGCCCTGATGGCGCGGGTGAATGCGCTGTGCAGCGCGTGCGGCGCCTGGGAGCAGCGCCTCGCCGCGTCGGACGCCGAGCGGGCGGTGGTCTGGCGGGGGCGCAAGGCGGCGTTCGCCGCGATGGGGCGCATCTCGCCCAACTACATCGTCCAGGACGGCGTGATCCCGCGCACGGCGCTGGCGGCGGTCCTGCGCGAGATCCACGAGCTCGGCGAACGCGCCGGCCTGCGCGTGGCGAATGTCTTCCACGCCGGCGATGGCAACCTGCATCCGCTGGTGCTCTATGATCGCAAGGTGCCCGGGCAGGAGCACGCCGCGGAGGCGCTGTCGGGCGAAATCCTGCGCATCTGCATCCGTGCCGGCGGATCAATTACTGGCGAGCACGGGGTCGGCATGGAGAAGCGCGCCTTCATGGCCGAGATGTTCGCCGAGCCGGACCTCGACACGATGCAGCGGGTGCGCTGTGCCTTCGATCCGCAGCGGCTGGCGAATCCCGACAAGGTCTTCCCGCGGCCGCGGCTGTGTGGTGAGAAGACCGGACCGTACGTGCCGCACCCGCTGGAAGTCGCCGGCGTCGCCGAGTTCTTCTGAGTATAGCTGGGAGCGATGCGATGACCATTGACGCTGCGGCGTTCGCCGCGATCGTCGGCGCAGCCCACGTGACGCCGGCACAGGCGGCCGATGCCCCACCCGGCGCGGCACCACACTGGGTCATCGCCCCCGGCGATGCTGCCGAAGTCGCGGCGGTGGTGCGGGCTGCCGCCGCCGCCGGGCTGGCGGTGCTGCCGCGCGGTGGCGGGACCCGGCGCGAGCGTGGCAATCCGCCGCGCCGCGGCGACATCGTGCTGGCGCTGCATCGGCTCGACCGCCTGCTCGAGCACGCGCATGGCGACATGACGGCGACCGTCGAGGCGGGCATGCCGCTGGCGGCGCTGCAGCGTCAGCTGGCGCAGCATCGGCAGTTCGTCCCGCTCGAGAGCCATGCACCGGAGCGGGCAACCATCGGTGGAACGCTGGCGACGGCCGACAGCGGTGCGCTGCGGCTGCGCTATGGGCCACCGCGCGATCTGGTGCTGGGCATGACGGTGGTGCTGGCCGATGGCACCATCGCCCGCAGCGGCGGCAAGGTGGTGAAGAACGTCGCCGGCTACGATCTGCCGAAGCTGATGACCGGCGCGCTCGGCACGCTGGGCGTGCTGGTGTCGGCGACGCTGCGGCTCTACCCGCTGCCCGAGCACGAGGTCACGATCGGCCTCGACCTGGCCGACCCGGCGGCGCTCGGGCGGGTGCTGCCGGCGCTGCGCGCCGCCCCGGTGGTGCCGACGGCCGTCCAGTTGCGCCTGGCCAGCGGGCAGCCGGCCGCGCTCGACGTGCGCGTCGCCGGCACGCCGGCTGCCTGCGACGAGCAGATCGCCGCGATCGCGGCGGCCACCGCCAGCGCGCCGCAGCCACGCCATGCCGACGTCTGGCAGGCGCGGGCGGCGCTGTGGCACGAGCCCGCGCTCATGCTCAAATGCACCACCCGGCCGGCGCAGCTCGGCGCCGCGCTGGCACAGCTGGCGGCGCTGACGCCGACGTGGCGCGCCGTGGCCTATCCGACCGGCATCATCGAGGCGGCGCTGCCCGGCAGCGCCCGGGCAGCCGTCGCCCCGCTGCGCCAGGCGCTCGCCGCCAGCGATGGCGCCGTCGTCGTGCTGGCCGGCGGCGGCGACCTCGACGCCTGGGGGCCGGCCGGCGACGATTTTGCCGTGATGCAGCGCATCAAGCAGCAGTTCGATCCTCACGGGGTCTTCAACCCCGGGCGCTACCTCGGAGGACTCTGATGGCGCACCTTCCGACGACGTCGCAGACGATCTCGATCTTCGATGGGCACCACCCGCCCGACCCGAACGACATCGATGATTGCGTGCACTGTGGCTTCTGCCTGCCCACCTGCCCGACATTCGTGCTGTGGGGCGAGGAGATGGACACGCCGCGCGGCCGCATCTACCTGATGAAGCTCGGCACCGAGGGCGCCATCCCGTTCAACGAGACCTTTGTGCGCCACATGGATCACTGCCTCGGCTGCATGGCCTGCCTCACGTCGTGCCCGTCGGGCGTGCCGTACGACCGCCTGATCGAGGCGACGCGCGCGCAGGTCGAGCGCCACGCCGACCGCACGCCGGGCGACCGGGCGTTCCGCGAGCTGATCTTCGGCCTGTTCCCCTACGCCGGCCGGCTGCGGGTGCTGGCGTGGCCGCTGTGGGCATTCCAGCGCCTCGGGCTCCAGGCGCTGCTGCGCCGCAGCGGCGTGCTGCGCTGGCTGCCCGAGCGGCTGCGCGCGCTCGAGGCGCTGATGCCGCCGCTGAGCATCGCCCGGCTGCGGGCACAGGTGCCGCCGCGGCTGGCCGCCCACGGCGCGCCACGGCTGCGTGTCGGCCTGCTGCTCGGCTGCGTCCAGCGCGCCTTCTTCGGCGACGTCAACGCCGCGACGGCGCGCGTCCTCGCCGCCGAGGGATGCGAGGTGCTGGCGCCGCCCGACCAGGCGTGCTGTGGCGCACTGATGGTCCATGCGGGGCGCGACGACGACGCCCGCGCGTTCGCGCGGCGTCAGATCGCGGCGTGGGAGCGGGTGCCGGTGGACGTGATCGCGATCAACGCGGCGGGGTGTGGCTCGACGCTCAAGGAATATGGGCATCTGCTGCGCGATGATCCGGCATATGCCGAGCGGGCGCGCGCGTTCGCAGCCCGCTGCCGCGATATCACCGAGCTGCTCGCCGAGCTCGAGCCACGGGCGCCGCGCCACCCGCTGCCGCTCACGGTGGCGTATCACGACGCATGCCACCTGCAGCATGCACAGGGCATCCGCCGCCAGCCGCGCAGCGTGCTCGCCAGCATTCCCGGACTGCAGGTGCGCGAGATCGCCGA
>JAGWYG010000171.1 GCA_018969485.1 Chloroflexota bacterium | reverse complement strand
GCAGGTCAGCGGCGATCTCATCGAGGTAGCGGGTCTCCACCCGGCGCTGCAAGCGCGTGCCGTCGATGTCGATGACCAGGCAGGTGCCGCCGTTCATCGTCACGGCCAGTGGCTGCGCGCCGCCCATGCCGCCGCAGCCGGCGGTCACGGTCAGCGTGCCCTTCAGGCTGCCGCCGAACCGCTTGGCCGCCACTGCAGCGAAGGTCTCGTAGGTGCCCTGCAGGATGCCTTGGGTTCCGATGTAGATCCACGAGCCCGCCGTCATCTGGCCGTACATCGTCAGCCCCAACGCCTCGAGGCGCCGGAACTCCGGCCAGGTGGCCCAGTCACCGACGAGGTTGGAGTTCGCCAGCAGCACCCGCGGCGCCCACTCGTGCGTCTGCACCACGCCCACCGGCTTGCCCGACTGCACCAGCAGCGTCTCATCGGCCTTCAGCGTCTGCAGTGTGCGGCTGATGGCCTCGAAGGATGCCCAGTTGCGCGCGGCCTTGCCGGTGCCGCCGTAGACCACGAGGTCATCGGGGCGCTCGGCCACATCCGGGTCGAGGTTGTTGTGCAGCATCCGCAGGGCTGCCTCCTGCGGCCAGCCGAGGGCGCTGATGCTCGAGCCGCGGGCGGCGCGGACGGTGCGGGGGCCAGCTGCGGTGATGGTCACGAGGCGCTCCTGTCGTCGGTGGTACGAGATGCCAAACCTGCGGCGGCCTCCAGCAGGCACAACGCCGCCAGCCGCACAGTCCGCCCGTCGGGGGCGTCAGCCGCGGCGTCGACCTCGGTGATGTCCAGCGACACCGCTTGTTCCCAGCGTGCCGCGTGGAAGACCAGGTCGCGCAGATACTGCGCGCTCACCCCGCCGGGGCTGGAGGCAGGACAGCCGGGGGCGACGCTGCGGTCGCACACATCCACGTCCACATCGATGTGCGTCGGGCGCTGCCCGATGATGCTGCGCGCCTCGTCGATGACATCGGCCGCGCTGCGCCGGTGGCAGTCCTCGCGGCTGATGATGTGGATGCCGTGCTCGCGGGCGCGGTCGTAGTAGGCCTTGCTGTTGGCGAACCCGGCGATGCCGATCTGCACGATGTGCTCACCGGGCAGCCCGGCCTCGATGAGCTGGCGTACCGGCGAGCCGTTCGACCAGCCGTCGCGCAGGTCGTGGTGCGCGTCGAAGGTGATGAGGCCGGCCTCGGGGAGCCGGTCGCGGTGCAGGCCGAGCACCGTGGGGTAAGTGATGGAGTTGTCGCCGCCGAGGACCACAGTCAGTCTCGGGTGCGGGGCGATGGAGCGCAGGATTGCCTGGCTGCGCTCGAAGCCGTCAGCGGCATCCGGGTTGCTGATGTCGCCGAGGTCAAGGCTGGCCAAAGCGGCGATGTCGACGCCGCGGTCCACTGACCAGGTCGAGTATCTGCGCAGGGTTTGCCGCAGCGCGGCCGGCGTGAGATGCGCCTGCGTCGGCGACAGGCTGCGCGCGGAACTCGGCATCCCGATGACGGCGAGGTCAAGGGGCTGTCGGTAATCGGGTTGGCGTGCCAGCCACGAGGCGGCAGTGGGCCAGAGGGCGTCGGTCGCCGCCGGCCCGGCAGCAAGCGGCGTCACAGCGGGTGCGGCCGAGCCCGCGGACTGCGGTGCGACGGTGCCGGCCATGGGCACATCTTGGCGCAGGGTCAGCGGGCGCCGCGCGTACGCTCGCGGACTATGGCGGAGGACACACTGTTCAGTGCCCGCCCGGAGCTGCGGCAGCACCAGCCGCTGGCCGCGCGACTGCGGCCCAATCGGCTCGAGGATGTGGTCGGCCTCGCCGAGCACCTGCAACCCGGGCGTCCGCTGTCCCGGCTGCTGGCCGGCCAGCCCGTGCCGAGTGTGGTGCTGCACGGCCCGCCCGGCAGCGGCAAGACCACCATCGCCATGCTCATCGCGAGCCACGCCGCGGGCCGGTTCGTGGAGCTCTCCGCGGTCTCATCAGGCATCAAGGACGTTCGCGAGGCCATCGCCGACGCGGTCGCGGCGCTGCAGATGAACGACCGGCGGACGGTGCTGTTCATCGACGAGATACACCGCTTCTCGCGCACCCAGCAAGATGCGTTGCTGCCGGCGGTTGAAGCCGGGCAGATCACCTTGGTCGCCGCCACCACGGAGAACCCGGCGTTCAGCATCGTCTCGCCGCTGCTCTCGCGCAGCGTGGTCGTGCAGCTGGCCGGTCACACACCTGAGCAGCTGCGCGCCCTGCTGCAGCGGGCGGTCACCAGCGCAGCGGGCTTCGGTGGAACTGTGGCCATCGCCGACGACGCCGCTGACGCGCTCATCACCGGCAGCGACGGCGACGCGCGCAGGATGTTGACCGCATTCGAGGCCGCCGCTGGCATGGCCCAGTCCGCCAGTCGCGCGGAGGTGACGGCCGAGGATGTCCGCGCGGTGCTCGGGCGCGCCCTGCCGAGGTATGACCGCGCCGGCGACCGGCATTACGACGTGGCCCACCTGCTGATAGCCAGCATGCGCGCCGGCGACGAGCAGCAGGCGATGCACTGGCTCGCGCTGATGCTGCGTGGGGGAGAAGACCCGCGGTTCATCGCCCGCCGGCTCGTCATCTTCGCCAGCGAGGATGTGGGCTTCGCCGACCCTGCGGTGCTCGGCATCGCCAACGCCGCCGCAGACGCCACGGAGCGCATCGGGATGCCCGAGTGCGCGTACGCCCTCGGGCAGGCGGTGCTCGCCTGCGCGCGGGCGCCGAAGTCGCGCGCGGTGACGGACGCCCTCGGCGAGGCGTTCACCCGCGTCGACAGCGGCGTCACCGACTGGCCGGCACAGCCGCAGGCGTGACGGGCGCCTGCTCCAAGCCCGCGTCGTCGACTCGAACGGGACCTGCCGCCGGACGACGTCAGGCGCAGGTGCGCAGCGGCGTGCGGCCCCGAGCAGGCAGATATGCGATCAGGGCCTGGCTCGGCAGCAACTCTGCGCGCCCGGTGGCAGCGACGTCGGCAGGTAGTCTTCGCCATTCACGCGCCGACCACCGTGAAAGGGCGACCGCCATGGAATCCGCTGAGATCCGCCAACGCTTCCTGAACTACTTCAGCGACCGCGGCCACACGGTGGTGCCTTCCGCGTCGCTGCTGCTGGACGACCCGACCTTGCTGTTCGTCAATGCCGGCATGGTCCCGTTCAAGCCGTACTTCCTCGGCCAGGCAGTCCCGCCGTACGCCCGCGCCACCAGTGTGCAGAAGTGCGTGCGCACCGGCGACATCGAGGAGGTCGGCAAGACCACCCGTCACGCATCGTTCTTCCAGATGTGCGGAAACTTCTCCTTCGGCGACTACTTCAAGGACGGCGCCATCCCGTTCGCCTGGGAGCTGCTCACCGGCTCGGTCGCCGATGGCGGCTACGGCTTCCCCGAGGAGAGGCTCTGGGTCACGGTCTATCAAGACGACGATGAGGCCATCGACATCTGGCACAAGCAGGT
>JAGWYG010000065.1 GCA_018969485.1 Chloroflexota bacterium | reverse complement strand
TGCTGGGGCGGCGGGGCGAGGGTTCTGGCAGCGGATGAGGGTACAGGGATGACAGCCTACACGACAGCGACGGGCCGCGCGATCCGAACGGGGAACGAACTGGGCCGGGGCGGCGAGGGCACCGTCGATGCGGTGATCGGCGATGCGTCGCTGGTCGCCACGATCGAGAGAGGCATAGGATCCAGCTTCGGGATGGGTCTGGCCATGGCTCGGGCGCCAGGCGCCATGGCATGGGCAGCACCTGGCCCTGGATCAGCGGCGCCGGCAACCAGAGCCAATCCAGGCGGAACAGCCGGACGGCGCGCGGTCGCCGTGTGGTCTGCGCATCCTCGTGATCGTGCTCAGGCCGGGTAGCCCGGTCGCGGTATCGGACACTGCCAGCTTCCGATCGCTGCCGATCGTCAGCATCCACCGCGTGACGACCGCCACTGTCGGCCCGCGCGCGCCGGGCCCGTCATCGGGGGGCGGCTGCCACTGCCAGCCGCCGCGCCTGGTCCATGTGAACGCTGCTCGCACCACTCGCGCAGCACCGCTGGCACGCAGACCCGTACGATCCTGGCCTGGTTCTGTTGTGTCCGGCACGCACGTGGGCCCAATTCGTCCGAGCAACACCCCGACATGCTCGGCTAGCCGGCAATCACAGCTGTTGTACCAATTGACAACGCCAGGTATTGCGATGATACTGGCGTCATGGACGAGCTGCCGCTCACCCGAGATAGCCTGTTTGTTGCAGGCCAGACCGCAACGCTGGCCAGCGTTCGCGCGTCTGCCGGGCAGTCGGCTGCCGGCATCCCGGCGTTGGAGCTACGTCTGAACCAGATCGTGCAGCACGTGCCCAACCTCCCATCATCCGGCCCGTCCGATGCGCCACCATGCACGGCGACCACGCCGCGCGGTAGTCAAGCCGAGTATATCGATCCGCCGCGACCCACGACGCGCCCGCAGTGCGCGACATCTCCGACACCCACGAGCTCCGATGCGACATCGCCACGCATCACCCAGCGCTGGGAACTCTCACCGATCACGCCGATCGCGAGCGACGGGGCACGCGTGACTGCGCTGATTGGCATGTGCCGCCTCAGTCATCGCCTGATCGGCGACCTGTTGGCCGGCCATGCTGATCTGCCGACCGAGGGGGCTGCACGGTCACCCGTGCACCACGCATGTGCCAGGCGCTGGCGCCGCGTGATGCCGTCATCCGGACGGCAATCTGTGATCAGTGTCGATGAAATCCGCCGGCGTGAAGCCGGTCAACGACATCGGCCCGGAATCACCACCGCTGCCCAACCGACCGGGGTCCTCGTCACTACCAGGCGCGGATCCCCGGTCAGGATACCCCGCTCCCGGCCAGGTGTGGCGGGATCACCGGTGCCGACCGTTGGATGATGATCGGACACGACGCTGCCGAACGGATGCTGCGCCCGGCCGTGATCTGGCGGCAGCGGCGGTTTGCTCTCCGGAGCGCGGGAAACCGGCACCAGCCTGTTGCCCATCACTGAACGATCACGAAGCATGGAATCACCGGATGCAGCATCCTCGCAGAACCATCGGGACGGTCACAGGGTGAATCATCGAGCGGAGGTCGCAGGATGAACAAGCCCCATCGTCGCATGCGCCTCATCGCCCTGGGGCTGCTCGCCGCCATCGGCCTCGTAGTCGGCAGCGCGGGAACCAGCGTGCCCGCGATCCGGGCAGCGTCAACTGCCCGTGGCGTCGGTGCCAGTCAGGCACGTCGCGCAGCATCCACCAACACGGCGACGCGCACGCGCACGCGCACGCCCACGGCGACGCGCACGCCCACGGCGACGCGCACGCGCACGCCCACGGCGACGCGCACGCGCACGCCCACGGCGACGCGCACGCCCACGGCGACCGCCACCAACACGCCCACGGCGACCGCCACCAACACGCCCACCGCGACCGCCACCAACACGCCCACCGCGACCGCCACCAACACGCCCACGGCGACCGCCACCAACACGCCCACCGCGACCCGTACGCGCACGCCCACCGCGACCCGTACGCGCACGCCCACCGCGACCCGTACGCGCACGCCCACCGCGACCCGTACGCGCACGCCCACCGCGACGCCCACGCCCACGGCGACGCCCACGCCCACGGCGACGCCCATATCGATCGCTGTCGACCTGGTGAACGTACCCGCTGGCAACGGCGTGGCGGCGTTCCGCATCGGGCTCACCGAGGTGACGAACGCCCAGTACCGCGAGTGCGTGAATGCCGGCGCCTGCTCGCTGCCAGGCACCACCACGTACTACGACGACCCGTCACGTGCCAATCATCCGGTGGTGCATGTGACGCGGTCGCAGGCGCAGGCGTATGCTGCGTGGGCCGGTGGCCGACTGCCGATGGCTGCGGAGTGGACGCGGGCGTGCCAGGGCGATGATGAGCGGATGTATCCGTGGGGCAACTGGCCGCCGGACGATACGCGGGCGAACTACGGTTGGATTCGTGGAGACATGATAGAGGTGGGCAGCTTCCTGATGGGGGCCAGCCCGTACGGTGCGCTGGACATGCTGGGGAATGTGTGGGAGTGGGTCGACGATGGTGATTACATCATCCGCGGCGGCGCGTACCACTTCACTGCGGACAGCGGGGTGTGTAGCGCGCAGCCCACCACCGGCAGCGATGCCGGCAACCGCTACGTGGGGTTTCGGATTGCCGCTTCCGCGCCCTGAGGCGCTGGCCTCCGGGGTGGGCCAGCGCAGAGTGCGCGATGGGAGAGATACCCCAGTGCGACCCCGCTCCCGGCCCTTCGTGCCTTCGGCTGAGCCCCGCTGCCCGCGATGGTGGGCAGCGGCGCTCAGCCGGTGCGCCGCGCAAAGTCGCGCATGAAGTCGGCCAGGGCGATGCAACTGGCCTCGGGCAGCGCGTTGTACAGCGAGGCGCGGATGCCGCCGACCGAGCGGTGCCCGGCGAGACCGACGAAACCGGCGGTGGCGGCGGCGGCGAGGAACGCCGGCTCGCGCGACACATCGGCGAGGCGGAAGGTGATGTTCATCAGCGAGCGGCTGGCCGGCTCGGCGTGACCGCGGTAGAAACCGTCGCTCTGGTCGATCGCCGCATACACCCATGCGGCCTTGCGCTGGTTGTGCCCGGCCAGCGCTGCCAGCCCGCCGGCGGCCTCGATCCAGCGCAGCACCAGATCGAGCGCATAGATGGCGAAGACCGGCGGCGTGTTATAGAGCGAGCCGGCAGCCGCGTGCGTCGCATAGCGCAGCATCGTCGGTGGTGCCGTACTCGCGGTGGCCAGCAGCGCCTCGCTGATCAGCACCACCGTCACGCCCGCCGGGCCGAGGTTCTTCTGCGCGCCGGCGTAGATCAGGTCGAACTGGCCGATCGGCAGCGGCCGCGAGAGGATGTCGCTGCTCATGTCGGCCACCAGCGGCACGCCGGCGCGCTCGGGCCAGGCATGCCACTGGGTGCCGTAGATCGTGTTGTTGGACGTCAGGTGCAGGTAGGCGGCCCGCGGATCGCGCGCGAGCCCGTCGGCATCCGGGATGCGTCGGTACTGCAGCCCGCGACTGCTGCCGGCGACGCGCGCCACACCGAGGCGCGCGGCCTCCTCGTAGGCCTTCTCCGACCACAGCCCGGTGAGCACATAGTCGGCGCTGGCGCCGGCGGGCAGGAAGTTGAGCGGCACCATCGCGAACTGGGTGCTGGCGCCGCCCTGGAGGAACAGCGCACGCATCTGGCTGGCGCCGAGCAAGCGGAGCAGCCGGTGCTCGGCCTGCTCGACGAGCGTCTCGAATTCGCGCGAGCGGTGGCTGATCTCGAGGATCGACATCCCGGTGCCGGCGAAGTCGAGGAACCCGTCGCGGATCTGGTGGAGCACCGGCTGCGGCAGGACGGCCGGCCCGGCGTTGAAGTTGTGTGGCGTCATCGCGCCTGCTCCTCTGATGGGCCGACGGCCGCGTCGGCGCTGTGGCATCGCTGCCGCTGCGCGATCCTACCACAGCCGGCCGCCAGCCGCAGCGCTCACTCGAGCCGGTCGAACACTTGATGCAACTGGCGCGGGCGACGCGGCGCGAGCTCGGCGATGCGCTCGTCGGCGGCACGCAGCCGCTGGCTGAGCACATCAATGATCGTGAGCGACAGCTCGGGGTGGCGGCGCATCAGCGCCAGCAGCGGCTCGCGGCGCAGCCGCAGCAGCCGCGCCGGCTGGATGGCCAGCGCCGTCATCGCGCGCGGCGCATCGTCGAACAGGTCGGCCTCGCCGAAGAACCCGCCGGCGTCGAGGGTCGCGATCCGCGCCGATGAGCCGCGGCGCTGCTCCTGCTCGAGGGCGATGCGCCCGGCGACGATGACATACACCGCGCCACCCGGTGACCCCTGGGCGTAGACCGCGTCGTCGGCGGCGACGGCGAGCTCGTCGCAGGCGCCGCTGAGGATCACGAGTTGCTCGACGGTCATGTTGTGGAAGAAGGGGACGTCGCGCAACAGGATCATGCGCTCGATGCCGGATAGCATGCTGGCCTCCTGCCCGGGTGACGGGCGCTGCTGCGCCGTGGCGTGCGCCTGGCGGACGATGGGATCGGGATCGGCGGCGGCGGCGTCGATGATGGCACGCAGCGCACGCGGCTGATCATCGGCGGCGGGAGCCGCCTGCAGTGCGCCGAGCAGGTCGGCCGGGCGGCGGCGCGCCCGTGGCACGGCGGGGTCGGCGGCGGGGGTGGCCGCCAGCCGCTGCGCCGCGACCAGCACCGCCAGCCCGCGAACCCAGGGCGTCGCGTCGTCGCGCGCCAACTGCTGCACGGCGTCGATCGGCGCGACCGACGTCGTGCCGGCCGGCTGCAATGCGCGGGCGGTGGCCGGGCTGGTCAGGCTCTCGAGCGCCTCGAGCGCATCGGCGCGGCGATGCTCGTCGGCATCGCCCAGCGCGCGCCGCAATGCAGCGACCGTCTCGGCGCCGTGCTGCGCGGCCAGCAGCGTGAATGCGGCGGCGGCGGTCGCCTGGGCGCGTTGCGCGAGCGCATCGGCCAGCAGCGTGGTGGCGCTGGTGGCCGGCCAGCGCCGCAGCGCCGCCGCCCGCTCGTGATCAAGCTGCGCGCTGCGCGCCAGCCTGCCGATCTCGGCCTGCAGCGGTGGCGCCGCCGTACGCGGCTCGACGGGCGCCAGCACCAGCAGCGCCACGCGCCGGGCATGCCCATCGGCGGCGCCAAGTTGGTCGCGCGCCAGCGGCGCGACCGCCGGCCCGAGCGCATGCAGCGCACGCATCGCGGCCTCGCGCACCACATCGCTCGGGTCGCTGGCGGCGGCGAACAGCATCGCGTGCTGCGCCGGGCCGCCCTGGGCGCCCAGCGCGACGGCCGCCAGCCGCAGCCGCTCGACGGGATCGGCACAGAGCCGCGGGATCTGCGCCAGGATCTGTGCACGCACCGCCGGATCGTGGCCATCGCGCCCCAGCGCATCCTCGAGCGCGATCGCCGCCGCGATCCGCACCATCTCGTCCGGATCATCGAGCGCGGCGCCGAGCTGTGCCAGCGCCGCAGCATCGCGCAGATCGTCCAGCAGCGAGATGCCGCGGGCGCGGGTCATCGCATCGGGATGCGCCACCAGCCGCGCCACCAGCTGGCGGGCCGCGTCACGCGCCGCCTGGTCGGCGCTGCGGCCGATGATTCCGACCGCGCGGTGCATGACGGCGGCGTCATCATCGCCGAGGCGCTGGACCGCCAGCCGCACGAGCATCGGGTCATCGGCGGTGCAGGCGTGCTGCAGATATGCCAGCGCCGCCGCGCGCACCACCGGCGCGGCATCAGCCGCGGCCTCCAGCGCCGCCGCGCGCGCGCCACGCCCGCCGATCCCCGCCAGCAGCGCGCCCTCGAGGATGGCCGCCCGCAGCGCGGGCGTCCGATGGTGGCGCAACGCCTCGATCAGCAGCGCCTCGACCTCGCTGCCGCCGGCGGCGCGCAGCAGGCGCATCAGGAAGCGCGCCTGTTCGGGATTGGCGGCGGCCAGCACGCGCTGCCGCACGACCGCCAGCGCGGCCGGATCGGCGATGACCACCTCGCCGTCGGGCGTCTGCTCGAGCAGCCCGGTGAGGTCATCCCGTTGCAGCAGCGCCAGCAGCGCCCGTGCATAGCTGCGGCGTACCTGCAGCGCGATCAGCAGCAGCGCCAGCGCCAGCGCCAGGATCACCGGCGGCATCCAGTCGAGCGGCGCCGTAGCCGCGCCGATGCTCGTCCGCAGCGCCAGGATGCCTCCGACCAGCGTGCCCACCGGGGCCAGCAGCCCGTTGATGAAGCCGCGCGCACGGGCTTTCATCGCCGGCGGCACCGCATTGTAGAGCAGGCTGTCGATGGTGCCGTGGATGGTGAGGCGAAACGCGAGCCGGTTGAAGGTCGCCGCGGCGGCGCTCGCCACGCCCGGCGCGATCACCAGCCAGGCGCACAGCAGCAGGTTGCCGCCGGGGAAGATCAGGCTCGCATTGCCCAGCCCGATCCGCGCGATGAGCCGCCCGAGGCCGAAGATCAGGATCGGCAGCATCACCAGGTTGGTGACGGCATTGAGCAGCGCCAGCAGGTTCGACAGCTCCAGCGTCGGATTCGCCGCGCCGGCGAAATGCTGCTGCAGCACCTCGCTGCCGCGGGTGGTGATGAAGACGACCAGCACCGACAGCGTGAGCGTGCCGGCGGCCATCCAGCGCAGCAGCGGCGTGTCGGCGACGAAGCGGAACCCCTGGCGCAGGCTCGCGATGGCCGGCAGCGCGGTGACCGGCGGCGGCGGCGGCGTGGCGCCGGCGAGGCGTGGCATCAGCCGCACCAGCGTGGCCGAAACGACGAACGTGCCGCACCAGATGATCAGGATGGCAAGCTGGCTGTTGAAGGCAGCGTTGAGCACCGGCACCAGGAAGCCGGCCGCGATCACGGCGACGCGTGAGGCCGATGCCAGGATCGGCAGGACGCGCTTGGCCGACTGGGCGTCGTAGAATCCGCTGACATAGGTCGCCCAGTGGACGTTCAGGATGTCGCCGGCGATCATCAGCATCGGGTAGAGCAGCAGGTAGGCCCAGCCGGGATGCCCGGCCGCCAGCAGTGCGCTGCCGCAGGCGGTGAGGACGGCGGCGCAGCCGTAGATTCCGATCAGCAGCCGGTCGGCGGCGATGCGGTCGGCGAGTGAGGTGTAGCCGATGCTGATGCCGATCGAGGTCAGCGCTACCAGGATCAGCACGGGTGGCAGCGCACGCGCACCGAGCGCCGGATCGGTGAGAAAGCCGGCCTCGACGATCGAGCGGCCCCACAGGAAGCCGGCGTTGGCGCTCAGCACGATGGCATACAGCACCAGGAAGCGCGGCCACTCGTCGCGGCGCAGCTCGATCAGCGCAATCAGCCGTCGCATCGCGTCCCCCTCATGCCAGCGCCTGCAGGCGCGCTGCCAGCACATCGACGGCACGCTCCCAGGTCCATTCGGCGGCACGGCGGGCGGCCGCCAGGCCGAGGCGCCGCCGCTCGGCATGGTCGCCGGCGGCGCGCCGCAGCAACTCGACCAGCGCGGCGCCATCGGGCTCGGCCCAGCGCGCGCCGCGCAGGTAGTGGCCGCCGGCGTCGGCCGGCACCAGCGCCCGCAGCGGGATGGGGTAGCCGCACTGCGCATCGAAGAACGCCGTCGCGCCACCCCAGTCGGTGCTGATCGCCGGAATGCCGCAGGCCATCGCCTCGAGGATCGGCATGCCCCAGCCCTCGCCGCGCGTCGGCAGGACGAAGCAGTCGGCGCCGCGGTACAGCGCGGTGAGCTGCGCCGGGCTGAGCGCGCGGTTGTAGATCACGCCGACCGGTGCAGCACCGGTGGGCAATCGTTCGGCAATGCTGCGCAACGGATCGCCCAGCGGCGTGCGGTGGTCGATCTTCAGCACCAGCTGCACCGGGTCGTCGGCGCGGAATGCGGCGGCCCAGGCGTCCAGCAGGACGTCCCAGCCCTTGCGCAGGCCCCATTCGAACACCGAGACGAACACCACGCGCCCGTCGTGGCGTGGCGTGGCGGCGCCGGCGAAGCGCGCGCTGTCGATGCCCAGCGGCACCACCGTGATCGGGCGGGTGATGCCGCTGTCGCGCATCACCGCCGCACCCCACGCCGTCGGCACCCAGATCTCGTCCATCTGCTGCGCCTGCTCGACCCACGCCGCCGGCAGGCGGTCGGCTTCGTGCATGGTGAACCCGATGCGCCATGCGCCGCTGTTCTTGCCGAAGCGGTCGCCGGGCGCATAGACGACCTGTGGCACGTCGAGCCGCAACGGCGCGCGCTGCAGGGCGCGGATGCGCTCGTCGAGGCGCCCGGCGGCGAGGAGCTCGTCGTGATCGGCGCCGTACAGGTAGAGCGGGCGCACGGCGTAGCCGCGCCCGGCGAGCCCGAGCACGTAGGCCAGCGACGAGCCGCTGTAGCCGGTGAGGCTGGCGAACGATGAGTGCCAGACCAGCGCGCGCGCCATCACTCGCGCCCCTCGCACGGCACACGGTCGGCGAGCTGCTCGACGAGCTGACGCTGGCTGGCGCGCATGGCATCGAGGTGCAGCGTCAGGCTGTCGCACAGCCGGCTGATGCTGGCATGTGCCTGGCTGATCTGGCGCAGCTCATCGCCCAGCAACCACCACGCCAGGCGTACCCGCACCCGGGCCAGCAGGCCGCCCGCCGGCGCCGGCCGAACCTCGACGGCATCGCGCAGGCGGCGCAGCTCGGCAGCCAGCGCCGGATCGGTCAGCGCCAGCAGGCCGGCGTCGGCGGCGGCGTCGCGCAGGCTGCGGGGCGTCGTGCGCGCCCGCAGCAGCGCCGCGTGCGGATCCTCGCCATCGGCCACGTCGATCAGGAATGGTTCGCTCACGGCCCCTCCAGACGATAGACACGATGCGTGGCATCTTCGTAGACCAGCGTCAGGCCCGGCGCCGCCGCCAGCACGGCCTGCCAGCCCGGGTGCTCGCGATCCAGCGCGGCGCGATCGAGCACCGCCAGGCGCACCTGCTGCAGCCGCAGTACGTGCAGCGCCGTGGCGGCGGGCATGTCGCGCAGCGGCCGGACGACAGCGGCGTACCAGCCGGTGGGGACGAACGTCCCATAGCCGACGAGCAGCGGCTGCTGGTGGTAGCGGGCGTAGTACTCCTGATAGCCGGCGAGCTGGTCGGGCAGCGCGGCGATCAACTGGCCGGCCGGCTGGTGCGCCAGCCAGCGATCGACCGGGCGTGGGCCGGCCGGGCTGGCGACCGGCGCGAGGTTGAGCAGCTCGAGCAGGGCGATGCCGGCCAGCGCGCTGCGCCCCCACCGCAGGCGCCGGGCTGCCGGCGCGGCGTCGGCGAAGGCCAGCGCCGCCAGCAGCGCCAGCGCCACGTGGCCGAAGAATGCCATGCGCGCCCAGACGCGGATGCTCTGGAGCACCGGGACGCCGAGGTTGATCAGGTACGCCGGCAGCGGGATGTCCAGCGGGCCGATGGTGAGCAGCGGCCCGAGGCTGAACAGCCAGGCGCCCAGCACGCCCAGCAGCAACGCCGACGCGATGCGCCGCCGCCGATGGCGCCACCAGCCGATCACCGCGAGGAGCAGCAGCGCCGTGCCCGGCGCGACCGGCTGGTCGCCGCCGCCGGCCAGCAACTGCGCCTGGCGCCCCCACATCACGTGGTAGCGGCTCGGCTCGATGAAGTCCCAGGGTGTGGCGCTGTGCGGCACGATGTTCTGCAGCAGATGCCGCACCTGCCCGGCGTTGCCGAGCTGCAGCGTCGGCTGCGCGTAGGGCGCCAGCAGCGCGGCGAGCAGCAGCGCCAGCGCCAGCAGCGGGCGCCATGCGGCGGCGAGCGCCGGCAGGTCGCGCCATGGCACGCGCCACAGCGTGTACCACGCCAGCACCAGCACCAGCGTCGGGCCGTAATACCACGACGACCACGCCGCCAGCGTGATCCCCGCGCCGGCGAGCAGCGCGTCGGCCATGCCCGGCCGCACCAGGAAGCGCTCCCAGCCGTACCATGCCACCACGATCCAGGGCAGCGCGCCGGCCACCGTGATCTGCGTCATGGCGTGCTCCATGTGGAACAGGCCGAAGGTCAGGCCGAGCGCGGCGATCAGCGCGCCGCCGGTCGGAGCGCCGAGCTGGCGCGCCAGCGCCAGCGTGGCGATGCCGCCGATGACGTAGGACAGGTACGACCAGAGCAGATAGGCGGGCTGGGCGCCGAACATCCAGGTGATCGGCAGCGCCAGCAGCGTCTGGGCGGGCGTCAGCTCCGAGTGCGCCAGCTCGTAGCCCATCGGCGCGAAGAACTGCGGCACAAAGGTCGGCGAACGGCGCGCCGCCAGCGCGTCGGCGAACCACGCCATCTTCCACAGGTACTCGAAGTTGTCGCCGGGCCCACCGAGGATGGCGCCCCCGCCGGCGGCGAGCACTGGCGTGAATGGCGCCAGCGCCAGCACGGCCAGCGCGGGCACCAGCCAGCGCCACGGCGCATCTGGCGGCGGCAATGGCGCGCTGGCCGCCGCCGGGCCGCGCGCCAGCACCCCGGCCACCCCGGCCGCCAGCGCCAGCCCGGCGCTGAGCAGCGTCGCCGCCCAGCGCTGGTCGAAGCGCAGGTCGCTGTGGCGCATCGCCACGCTGATCAGCACGAAGCCCGCCACCACCAGCCAGCGGGCGCGGCCGGCGCCGAGGCGCCGCAGCGCCCAGGCGAGCAGCGCCGCAGCCAGCCCGATGCTGGCGACCTGCAGCGGCGGCAGCCAGTCGTCCGGTGCGGTGCTGTGCCAGCCGGCGCGGAACAGCACCACGCCCAGTTCGCGCAGATCGCCCGGCGCACGGTGCGCGGCGGCCTGGACGCTGATGGCATTGCGGCCCCAGCCGATCGCCGCCGGCGGCACCAGCACGCGATACACCCGCGGCGCCGCCGCGACCGGCAGCGTGCCGAGCGACCGGCCGGCGAGCGCGAGGCGCACCGGCGTGGCGGTGGTGATGGCCTGTGGCGCCGCCAGTTGCAGCCACAGCACATGCGCCGCGCTGCCGCGCGCCAGCAGCACCAGCGTCGCCGTCGGTCGCGTCCAGCGGAATGTGCTGCCGTCGAGCGCGCTCAGCTCGGGCTGATGCGCCCCAGGCAGCCGGTCGTAGTCGCCGCGGCCGGCCCAGATGGCATCGTCAGGGTCGAGCGGCCGCAGCAGCACGCCCGCCGTCAGGGCCAGCAGCAGCAGCAGCGGCATCGCCGCACGGGCGCTGCTCACGAGCGTGGCTCCCGCGCCTCGGCGTACGCCTGGGCATACACCGCCAGCGTCTCGCGGGCGGCGCGGCGCCACGAGAAGCGCGCCGCCCGCAGCGGGCCGGCCGCGCGCAGCCGGGCGCGCAGCGCCGCATCGCCCAGCACGCGCTCCAGCGCATCGGTCAGCGCCGCCACATCGGTCGGATCGCACAGCCAGGCGGCATCGCCCAGCACCTCGGGCAGCGCCGCCCGGTCGCTGGCGATCACCGCCGCGCCGCACGCCAGCGCCTCGAGCGGCGGCAGGCCAAACCCCTCGTAGAGCGAGGGGTACAGGAAGGCGCTGCAGCCGGAGTACAGCGCCGGCAGCTCATCGTCGGCGACCCGGCCGAGGAAGCGCACCAGATGCGCCACGCCGCAGCGTGCCGGTGCGGCCAGGATCGCCTCGTCGTTCCAGCCACGCTCGCCGGCGACCAGCAGCGGCGGCGGCGCCGGCTGCCGTGCGGCCCAGCGCGCATACGCCTCGATCAGGCGTACATGGTTCTTGCGCGGCTCGAGCGTCCCGACGCTGAGCAGGTACCCGTCGCGGCGCAGCCCGTGGCGCTGCAGCACCGCGTCGGCCGGCGCATCGGATACCGCGTGGAAGCGTGGGTCGGCGGCGCCATACACCACCGACACCCGGTCGGCCGGCACGCCGAGCTGCGCGGTGACATCGCGCGCCGTCGCCTGCGAGATCGCGATCAGGCGCGTCGCACGGCGGGCGATGAAGCGCTCCTTGGCCTGATGCAGCGCCACATTGCCGCGCACATGCCAGTCGGCCGTCATGCGGTACGTCAGGTCGAACATCGTCATCACCGCAGCGCCGCGCGTCGGCCGATACCAGAACTGATCCGAGCCGTGGAAGACCGCGAGCCCGGCCAGGCGGGCGCGCAGCTCGAGGCCCAGCCAGGCGGCGGCGGCCAGCGCCCACGGCGCATCGCCGGCGCGATCGGCGCCGGCTGCCAGGCGGTGGCGCCAGCCGTGGCGCAAGCCCGGCAGCGCGCTCCAGTAGCGGCGTGTCAGGCCGTGCAGCTGCACCAGCCGGCCATGCGGCGCGGCCAGCGCAGCCAGCGGCGCGCGCGGCCGGCCCGGGTTCAGCGGCAGCACATCGACGAACGTCAGCGCATGCGCCGCCGACTCATGTGCCAGCGCATCGAGCAGATTGGTGGTGAACTGCAGCACCCCGGCGCGCGCCAGGCGCAGCACCGACACATCGACGCCGATGCGCATGCGTCATCCGATCTGGCGCAGCCGCGCCGCCATCCGCTCGGCCGCCTGGCGCCATGTCCAGCGCTGCCGCACCTCGGCCGCCGCCGCCGTGCCGAGCGCGCGCCCCGCCGCCGGCTGCGCCGCCATCGTGCGCAGCGCCTCCACCAGGTGCTCGAACTCCGGCTCGGCCCAGCGAAACCCCTCGTAGAACGGGCACTTGCCATCGGCCGGCACCAGCCGCGCCACGCGCAGCGGCACCGCCACCCCGGCATGGAGAAACTCGGTCTGCGCGCTCCAGTCGGTGGCGATGACCGGCAGGCCGCACGCCATCGCCTCGAGGATGGGCAGCCCCCAGCCCTCGCCGCGGGTCGGCAGCACGAAGCAGTCGGCGCTGCAATACAGCTGGCCGATCGCCTCGGGCGCGAGCTGTGTGTTGAGGATCACCGCCACCGGCGGCCCGTCGTCGTCCAGGCCGAGGCGCGCGATCTCCGCCGCCACGTCGACGTCCGGGTCATGGTTGTTGACGCGCAGCACCAGCAGCACGTCATCGCTGCGGCGAAAGGCGGCGGCGTACGCGCGCAGCAGCAGGTCGGGGCCTTTGCGTGCGCCCCATTCGAACACCGACAGGAACGTGTAGCGGTCGGGGTGGCGGCGTGCCGGCAGCCCCGGGTGAAAGCGCGCCGGATCATAGCCCAGCGGCATGGTGAACAGCGGGCGGCTGACGCCCATCTCGGCGAACACGCCCGCGCCCCAGCGGCTCGGCACCCAGACTTCGTCCATCGCGTTGCAGCTGGCGACCCAGTCGTCGGGCAGGCCATCGACTTCGAGCATGGTGAAGCCGATGCGGTAGCCGGGATGCCCGACGGTGAACAGGTTGGCGGTCTCGTAGCTGAGCTGGATGGCGTCGAACGGGACTGGCCGGGCGGCCAACTCGCGCAGCCGCGGATGGCGGATGTCGCCCGGCACCGGCCAGGGCGTCGGGCGGTGGCTCACGGTCAGGCCGAGCGCGTCCAGATGCAGCGCGATTTCCTCGGCGCTGATCGAGTAGCCGATGGGGTAGCCCCAGCGCGCCTGGATGATCACCGGCAGCTCATCCATCGGCGCGCTGCTCCAGCCGCCGCTCGAGCTCGGCGATGCGCCGCCGCAGCTCGCGCTGTTCGATGCTCATGACCAGCATCGGCCGTTCGACGGCGGCCAGCCGCTCGACTTCCCGCTCGAGCCAGGTGATGCGCCGCCGCTGCTCGCGATCGCGGTGCACCAGCACCGCCAGCACCCGGGTCGCCGCGCCCTGATGCGTGGTGATCTGCTCCCAGCGCGGTGCGGTGTGCCACCAGAGCAGCCGCTGCGTCAGCCGCTGCAGCGCGCCGAATAGCGCGCCGATCAGCGGACGGTGCGACGGAACGACGCGGCCGGCATCGATCGCCCAGGTCGCCTCGGCCAGCGTGATGCTCTCGTCGAGGTAGCGGTCGGTAGCATCGACGGCGATCGGTCGTCCGGACGCCGGTGGCGCACCGCGCACGTCGTGGGCGATCGCGTAGTCGACCGCCTCCAGAATCGCATTGACATCATCGGTCTCGGCGGCAATCCAGTGGATCGACATCGCGCCCCCTCTGTGGTGATGACCGGCCCATCCTACCACAGCCGCAGCGGTGGCGAGCGGCGTCGGTGCGGCTCAGTGGGCGTTCCAGCGCCAGTGCAGCCACGCGCGCTCGGTCTCGCGGCTGTGGTGGAGCAGTTCGACGAGGGCGTCGATGGCGCGCTGGTGCCGGGCGGGATCCCAGCCGTGGGCGAGGTCGGGCAGGGCTGCCAGCGCCAGGCGGTACGCCCGGCGCAGCGCCCAGCTCTCGCCATGGCGCGCCAGGTGGCGCGCATGCGCGCGTTCGGCGTCGAGCCACGCGGCGAAGGCGCCGTCCTCATGCGTGTGTTTCAGCACCAGCCGCAGCCGCTGGCGCTCGCTCACCCGCTGATGCGCCGGGCTCTCGCGCGCGCCCTCGAAGTGCACCAGCGTCGCGTCGGCGGCGAGGGCGATCCGCCAGCCGGCCGCACGGGCGCGCAGCGCGAGGTCGACGTCTTCGTAATATGCCGGCCAGAACCCTTCGTCGAAGCCGCCGACGGCGGCGAGCAGCCGGCCACGATAGGCGGTGGCCAGCGCCGCCAGGTAGTCGGGTGGCGGGCCGGCCGGATCGATGATGGTGATGTTCTGCCCGTACCACAATCCCGGTGTGAGGCGGCCACCCGCATGCTGGATGCTGCCGTCGGGGAAGCGCGCCAGGCTGCCCACGATGCCGAGCGCCGGGTCGGCGCGCAGCGCCGCACGCAGCGCGGCCAGCCAGCCCGGATCGACGACGGTGTCCTGGTTGAGGATGATGACCGCATCGACATCCCCAGCGCAGGCGATGCCGCGGTTGCAGGCGGCGGCGAACCCCAGCGCCTCCGGCGTCACCAGCGACATCACCGTCGGGTAGTGGCGCGCCACCAGCGCCGCGCCGTCGTCCTGGCTGCCATTGTCGACGATGATCACCGCATCGGGTGGCGGCTCCTGCCGCAGCAGCGCATCGAGGCACCCGCGCAGGAATGCCGCGCCATTGTGAACCGGAATGACGATCGCGACCCGCATCACACCCTCCGGACGGCGGTCACTCGGCGTGCCGCCGCACTGCCCCCTGGGCTGCGCGCCGCAGCATCTCTACCTGGACCTCCTCAGCGTCGAGCAGATCGCGCTCCAGCCGCACCAGCCGGTCGTGGTCGAGGCGTATGGCGTGCTCGTTCAGCCGGTCGAGCTCATCGGCATAGGCCTGCAGGACGTGGACGGTCGCGACGTTGATGGCGTTCTGCTGTTCGCGCAGCGGCTCGATGTACCAGGCCGCGATGTGATCGATGATGCGCCGCAATGGCCGCAGCCAGGCGCGCGTCGCGGGTGGCGCCGGCGGCTGCACGATGCAGCGGGCCTCGAGGCGCTCCAGCAGCGTGCGGTACGCCGGCCGCGCCGGCGGCATCCCATCAGCCATGATCGGCCACCTTCCCGCACAGGCGCGCCACGACGCGCTGCGCGGCATGCTGCCATGTCCAGCGCTGCCGCATCTCGGCGGCGGCACCCGCAGCCAGCCGCTGTGCCTCGGCGGGATGTGCGACGACCTGGCGCAGCAATGCCACCAGGTGCTCCAGATCCGGCTCGGCCCAGCGATGGCCGGCGTGGAACGGCGAGCGCCCGTCGGCCGGCGTCAGCCGCGCCACGCGCAGCGGCATCCCCACCCCCGCATGGAAGAACTCGGTCTGCGCGCTCCAGTCGGTGGCGATCGTCGGCACGCCGCACGCCAGCGCCTCGAGGATCGGCATGCCCCAGCCCTCGCCGCGCGTCGGCAGCACGAAGCAGTCGGCTCGGCGATAGAGCTCGGCCAGGCCCTCGTCGCTGAGCTGCGTGTTGCGCAGGATGGCGATCGGCGGGTGCGTCGCCGGCAATCCCAGCGCCGCGATCTCGCGGTCGAGGTTGACCCGTGGATCGTACTGGTTGATGCGCAACACGAGTTGGACCGGATCGTCGGCGCGAAAGGCGGCGGCATACGCCCGCAGCAGGACGTCGGCGCCCTTGCGCGGACCCCACTCGAACACCGACAGGAAGGTGAACCGCCGGTTCACCGGCCGCGGCACCTCGGCCGGATGGAAGATCAGCGGGTCATAGCCCAGCGGCATCACCGCGATCGGGCGCGTGACGCCCGCTGCGGCAAACACTTCCGCGCCCCAGCGGCTCGGCACCCAGACTTCATCCATCGCCGCGCAGCCGCGCAGGAAACTGTCGGGCAGCCCGTCGACTTCGAGCATGGTGAAGCCGATGCGCCGCCGCGCTGTGCGCGTGAGGAACAGGTTGGCCGGCTCGTAGCTCAGCTGGATCGCCTCGGGCGGGATGGGGCGGCTCGCCAGGGCGCGCAGCCGTGGGTGCCGTGGCCGCGCCGGCGGCTCCCATGGCGTCGGCAGATAGGTCAGCGGGATCCCCAGGGCGTCGAGCGCGACGGCGAGCCCCTCGGCGGTGACCGAGTAGCCGATCGGCTGGCCCCAGCGCGTCTGCATCACCACCGGCGGGCAGACATCGGTCGTCATGGTGCGCTCCTGTCCTCGCTGGCCAGCTGCCGCAGGCGCGCGGCGATCTGTCGCGCGCTGTGCCGCCAGCTCAGCGATTGGATGGACGCCGCAGCGGCCGCGCCGATGCTCCGCGTGGCCGCCGGGTCCCGCACGACGTCGCGGATCGCCGCGATCCAGGCGTCATCGCCCTGGCCCGGGCACGGCAGGCGTATGCCGCCATGCCGCGCCAGCGCGGCGCCGGCGCTGCCCCGGTCGCTCGCGAGGACCGCCAGCCCACATGCCTGGGCCTCCCGGATGATTCCGGCCCAGCGTACGCCGTGGTGCGGTACCAGCAACGCATCGGCGCTGCGGTACAGGACTGCCCGCTGCAATGCGCTGAGCTGCGTCGTCACGATGCACGCGATCTCGCTGCCGGGCGGCGCCTGCGCGAGCGCACTGCCCCAGCGGGTGCTGTCGGCGCCGATGAGCAGGATCAGCACGCCGTCGCTGGCGGTGCAGGCTGATGTGACATAACGAATGGCGGCTGGAAGATCCGGCGCCAGCGCCGGATCATCGAGGAGCAGCAGCACCGCGCGTCGCGCCGGGCGGCGGGCGGTGATCGCCGGATGGAACAGCTCGGTGTCGACGCCGGCATCGATCTGGGTGACTGGCCGGGTGATGCCGGCGGCCTGCAACGCCGCGCGGCTCGCCGGATCGGCCACCCAGATCTCGGCGAAGCGTTGCAGCTCGCGGAGCTCGTCTGGCGGCGAGCCGGACAGGTCCTGCGGCAGAAACGCGATGGTGTGCTCGGGCGCGCGCAGCGCGGCACGCGGGTCGCCACACACCAGCCGCGGATACCGCGGCTCCTCGGGCCGCAGCTGCAGCACCGGCAAGATGGTATCGCCGCCCGGCGGCAGGCGTGCATCGCTGCCCGACAGGTAGCGCAGGCGGACATCGATGCCCTGCTCGGCCAGCAGCGGCGCCACCGCCTCGGTCGTCGCGGCGGCCGGCGCGCCGGATTCGGCCCAGATCCAGTGAATGCCATGGCTGAAGCGGCTGGCGAACTGTTCGCGCCAGCGGCGCACGAACGTCGCGTGCGACCGGCGCAGCAATGCGTTGAGATCGATGCGATTGACGGTGCTGCTCGAGTTCTCGTGGTGCAGCAGCGATGTGCCGCCGGTACAGACGATGCGGAATCCGGCGGCGCGCGCCCGCAGACAGTAGTCGGTGTCCTCGAAGTACGACACGTAGGCCTCGTCGAGGTCGCCCAGCAGGGCACGTACGTCGCGGCGGATGTACATGCAGGCGCCGGTGATGCCGATGACGTCGCGGACGCCGGGATACTGGCCGATCCATTGCTGGCCGCCGCCAATCTGCGCACACCACATCGAATCGTGGTCGAGCGCTACGCCGGCGTGCTGGAGCCGACCGTTGGTGTGAAACAGCAGACAGCCGACGATGCCGTGGTCGTGGTGGCCATTCGCGACATCGCGCAGGTGTGCCAGCCAGTGCGGATCGACGATTTCGGTGTCATTGTTCAGCAGCACGACGTCGTGATCGGCGGGGATGCGCGCCAATGCCACATTGTTGCCACGGGTGTAGCCCAGGTTCTGCGGCAGCGTGATCAGCGTGACCCCGGGCTGCTGCGCCAGCCAGGCGCTGGTGCCGTCGTGGCTGCCGTTGTCGACGACGATGAGCCGATACTCGACGCCGACCGTCTGCCGCAGGCTGTCGATGCACCGGCGGGTCAGCGCGAGCCCGTTCCAGCACAGGATGACCAGCGAGACCACTGGTCGCTGGCCGGTATGGAATACCGGCCGCGCGACGGGGGCATCGATGATGGGCTGCCACGTACTCACCGGTCACCTGTGCGTCTCTGCAGATCATGATGCCGGTCCGCACGCGGCTGCGCCACGCCCCTTGGCGGTGGCGCGGCACCGGTAGTGATTCTATGCACACGGGCGCGCGCTGTCAACCTGGCGGATCATGCCCGCCCCACGGCGCGCCCGGCTCCGGTACAATGCATCGGCAGACCTTTGCACACACGGGGAAGAGTCGGGGCTGATGCTGCGATTGGACGCCGGTGCATCGGCAGACCCTCGCACACATGGGGAAGAGAGATGCGCGCACTACCCTGGTTGCTGAGCCTCGCGCTCGCGCTGGCCTTGCTGATCGCCGTCAGGCGGCTGCACGCCGCCGAAGCACGCGGCGACCTGTTCCGCGACCGCGCCCGGGAGCTCGACCGCCGGCTTGTGGCGATGCGCGGGGGGCGCTGATGCAGCGGATCGCCGTCATCGATCTGGGGTCGAATACGACCCGCATGATCGTCATGGGATACACCGCGGGACATTCGTTCCGCCTGCTGGACGAGGTGCGCGAGAGCGTGCGCCTCGCCGAGGGCATCGGCGCCGATGGTGCGCTGACGCCGGCGGCGATGGAGCGCGGCATCGCCACCATGGCGCTGTTCTGCAGCCTGTGCCGCGCCAGCGGCGTCGATTTTGTCGTGCCGGTGGCGACGAGCGCCGTGCGCGAAGCCAGCAACCAGCTCACGTTCCTCGCGGCGGTCGAGGTGCGCGCCGGATTGCAGATGCAGGTGCTGAGCGCGAACGAGGAGGCGTATTACGGCTATCTGGGTGTGGTCAACTCGCTCGACATCGCACACGGCGCGGTCATCGACATCGGTGGTGGCAGCACCCAGATCTCGCGGGTGGATGGGCGCGTGGCGACGCGGAGCTTCAGCCAGCCGATCGGGGCGCTGCGCCTGGCCGGCCGGCATGTGCAGGCGGATCCGATCAGCCGGAGCGCATTCGATGCGCTGTGCGACGCGATCGAGGAGCAGTTCGCGCCGCTCGATTGGCTCGCCGTGACGCCCGGCGAACGGCTGGCGGGGGTCGGCGGCACCATCCGTGCGCTGGGCGAGCTCGATATGCGCCGGCGCGAGTATCCGCTGGACCGGGTGCACGGCTATGTGCTTGAGCGCGACCGCCTCGAGGATCTGATCGAGTTGCTGCGGGTGTCGTCGCGCCGCCAGCGCGAGCAGTTGCCGGGGGTGAACCGCGACCGCGCCGATCTGATGTTGCCGGGCGCGCTGATCGTGGCCTATCTGATGCGCCGGGCCGGCGCGACGTCGCTGCAGGTGGGTGGCTGCGGGCTGCGCGAGGGGCTGTTCTATGCACACTTCCTCGCCGATCAGCCCCGGCCGCTCTTCGATGACATGCGCCGGTTCAGCGTGGTCAACCTGGCCCGGCTCTCGCAGTACGAGGCATCACATGCGCAGCATGTCGCGCATCTGGCGCTGCTGCTGTTCGACCAGCTCGCGGCGCTGCATGGCTATGGCGCGTGGGAGCGCGAACTGCTGGAGCATGCGGCGACGCTCCATGATATCGGGCTGGCGGTGAGCTACTACGATCACCATCGCCATGGCGCGTATCTGATCCTCAATGCGGCGCTCCAGGGCTTCAGCCATCGCGAGGTGGCGCTGCTGGCGCTGCTGGTGCGCTTCCATCGCAAGGGCGATGTCGATGTCGGCGCCTTGCGCGGCGTGCTGGCGCCGGGCGATGAGCGGCGCGTGGCGCGCCTGGCGGCGCTGCTGCGCCTCGCCGAATACCTCGAGCGCCGCAAGAGCCAGGTGGTCGGCGGCCTGCACGTGACGCTCGGCGATCCGGTGCTGGTGCAGACGCACACGATGGCTGATGCGACGGTCGAGATCTGGGACGCCAACCGTGGCGCTGGCCTGTTTCGCAGCGCCTACGGCTGCGATGTCCGCATCGTGTGACGGGCGCTATGGGCCAGCCGGTTCTGCCCCGCCGCAGCGTGCGGGGTCGGCCCACCGCACGGCATCCCGCTATCCGGCCGGTGGTGCGAACCTGGCCCCGATCCTGGTGGCTTGCGGCGGTGTGTTGTTCCATAAAGGCATAGTACGGCATCCTGATGCGGCAGGAGCGCGTCCAGGCAGTGCGGGATGCCCGGCCAGGGCGCGGGCGCCAGGCACAGCGGGCTCGGCTCGTGGCGGGATTCCAACGCTCCCGAACGCCGGTCGCTCCTGCGTCTGGGCGCGCGGGATGATCCCACGGGCGATCCACGGGTCGCCCCTCCGTGCGGGCAATCCCGTCGGGGCACCTGTGCGGGTGCCCAGGGCGATCGCCAGTTGGGAGGTACGCCGTTCCAGGGTACGGCATCCTGATGTGGCCAGCGCGCGCCGGGCATCGCCGTCGGTCAGGCGTGCCGCGGGAGCTCGGCAACCCGCCCCCGAACGGATTCCGACGCGACTGGTGGGCAGCGCGCCGGCGCGCTGCCCACCGCACGGCTCAGTCGGGCAGGCCGGCGAGCGCCAACTGCAGCCGGCGGGCGACCTCCTCGGCCACCGGTGCCAACTCGGCGCG